>CAMCSM010000116.1 GCA_945877805.1 Methylacidiphilum caldifontis
TAATCATCTGGCCTATACCCTCTACTCTCTTTTTGCCCAAGTTGCCGATCAGACCATTGATCAAATGATTAATTTTGCCGCGGGGGGAAGCGACTACGGCTCGATTAAAGAGACCTTAAAAAATATGCTTCACTACTTCGGGGCCTATCTCTGCGGCTCTTTAGTCGTCGCCTCCTTTGTCATTGGAGGAGTGACTCTTTCTGCGGCCTCTGTTTCGCTAGCCCTTCGTTGGAACCAGGCTTTTGCTGATGAAGGATTAATCCGCTCCTTTGCCGGATTCTTCAGCCGCATTGAGGGCAGTTTCGCTCAGGGCTTGAGTCAAGGAATGAACTCCGGAATGCAAGGGATGAACTCGCTGTTTGGCTCTCAGAAAACAAATTCCGGAAAATAATAAGTTCCTAATTCACCCATTCCTCTTATGAAACCGCTCCCCTTCGACTCTTTTCTGATTCAAAATGCACTTGTTCTTACGGAATCACTTCAGAAATGGCGTCGTGCCTCACCTGACGATTCTCTTGAATCGCTCTTGATCGCTCATGCCGATGAAATTCGCGAAGATTTTTGGATCGAATCCTTCTCCCAATCTCATGATCTTCTGGAACCGTTTCCGGTCACCGGGACGGTTCCGTTATCCCCCTTAGGCTTGAGTCCTGAACTTCAGGAACTGCAACTCCGATTCGGATTTGCCATTCTCCTCGAAAAACCGTTTTTTAGAGTCGCCCTTCTCTCTCCTCATCAGAAAAATACAATCGAAACCCTCCTTCTTCCGTGGATTAAAAACGCAAAGATGCACTGGTCTCTTGTCACTCCTAAAACGCTTCAGAAAATATTTAACGGGCAGATCTCAAAAGCGCTCTTTCTCTCCGACCCACACCCCCGCTCTCCCTTTCCCGAGCAGTTTCAATACTGGATTAAACCACCGAAAAAAGATCATGGGATCGTCTATGAAACTGCGACGCATCTTTGGATTCTCTCCCCATTGCCGATCGCTCAAATTCAACCGAAAGTTCGTGATCTCTACGGGAAAATTCCGCATTTTTTTACGGTTTCTGATAAGGAGTGGATCGCTGCTCAAACTCTCCTGATTGCTCACGCCACTCCAGACTCCTCGTTCCAATCCCCGAGTGTTGAATCGTGGAAAGTCAACTGGAGTGAACCACGAGTCGAACGAGAATTTCTCGATGATCTTCTCCAACTTGCCATCGAGCGGGGAGCAAGCGACATTCACCTCGAGCCAAAACGAGATTATGTCCGTGTCCGCTTTCGAATTCATGGAGAGCTTGTCGTTCAACCGCCGATTCCGCTGAACCGCTATCCCCTTGTCCTCCGAAGAGCGAAAGTGCTTTCAGGAATGAGACCGGATCTTGCCCCTTGCAATCAAGATGGAGCTACCGATCGTTTTCTCGGCGGAAAACGATACGATCAACGTTACTCGATCCTTCTTTTAAAAGAGGATCAAGAGTGTCTCGTGATCCGGATCTTTGGCTCTCAGCTCCCGACATTAGATCAACTCCATCTCGGGGCTAAAGAGCGGGAAACACTCGATTGGTTCCTCCATCTCGAAAGCGGAATGCTCATTACCAGTGGCCCTACAGGGTCAGGAAAAACAACGACCCTGTACGCCTGCCTTAATGCCTTAGATTCGCCCCAACGTCGAATTGTCACCGTCGAGCATCCGGTCGAAAAATATTTTGAAAATGCGACTCAAGTCGATATCCGAGAGGGGAAACTGAGCTTTCCCCATGCGCTTCGGACAGTCCTTCGACAAGACCCCGATGTGATTATGGTCGGGGAGATGCGCGACTCTGAAAGCGCTGAGATGGCGGTGCATGCCGCACTCACAGGGCATTTGGTGATGACCACGACCCATGCTCAAGATTGCGTCGGTGTCATTGAACGAATGGGAGGCTCCTTCAAAATCGATCGAGTCGCCCTCGGTTATTCCCTCAAACTTTCTGTGGCACAGCGCCTTGTCTCTGTCCTCTGCCCTCATTGCAAAAAAGAGCGTCCTCCTCTGGAGGCGGAACTTCGTCGCTTTGGTCTCCCACGGATCAATCCCCCTCTTGTCTGCGAACGCGTCGGCTGCAATCGCTGTCACTCCACCGGAATCGAGGGACGCCGCGTGGTGATGGAGATGATGCCCGTCGATGAAGCCCTGATTGATCGACTGGAATCACAGGCCTCCCTTCGAGAAATTCGCACCTGGAATCGCAACCGAGGCTTTCGCTCAATCCAAGATCAAGTGATCGATCTCTTCTATTCGGGAGTTGTCGAGTCCTCAGAAACTCGTAGTTTTCTAAATAACCTAGAGATTTTAAAATAAAGGAATCCCTCCACCGTTGACAGAGTACCCCGAATGGAATAGCGTTTTTATCCACGCGCTCGTGGCGAAATGGCAGACGCGCTAGATTCAGGTTCTAGTGTCGAAAGACATGGAGGTTCAAGTCCTCTCGAGCGCAATCCCCCTATAAAACACTCTTTTTCATAGGTAAAATAGACTTCCAAACTCCTCCGTTCATTCGAGTCTATTCGTTTTCATTGAAATCCATTGTTTTTGATTTTTGCTGACATTTTGCTGACAAATGCTGACATCAAAATAATGAAACCCTTTTATATTAAAGCCCGTAAGCGGTGGGCGGTTGAAGTTCCTATCGAGCTTTCCGACAACGGGAAGCGTAAACGGGAGTTTTTTAAGACCCAACAGGAGGCGACCGATTATGCAAAAGGACGAAAGGATCAAAACTCTTTAGCTAAAAATGGCGTTCCACTCTTTTCTGCGGTCGATGCCGTTCGCTTAGCGAAGGTATTGGATTTAGTCGGTAGCATTGACCTATTGGAGGAAGCCGTTTCAGAATGGAAGAAGAAGACACCTTCAGGCGATTTGATTACCATTAAGCAGGCTTACGAGCTTTATTACCAAGCCAAGCAGACTGAGGGAATGGGTAAGGAGTATCTTGGTTCTATCCGTGTTTACCTTGGCAAAGTGCTTACCTCGTTTGGAAATAGACAACTGAGCAGCCTTGCTGCGCCTGAATTGACGATTTGGTTTGATGAAATGGTGGGTCAAGATCGCAAGGGGAAGAAGTATCCCCTCTCTCCAACGACTAAAAAGAATGTTCACGTAGGCTTTAGCTCCTTCCTAGAATGGTGCGAAAGACGGGAATATATCCTACGCAATCCTTTACGTGGAGTTCCTAGACCGAAGGCGACACGACCAAAGCGAGAGATATTCACCGTAGCTCAAATGAAGAAAATTTTATCGGGGATCGATGGACTTGATTTAGTTTATGTCACTTTAGGAGCATTTGCAGGGCTTAGGTCTTCCGAGATCGAAGGGAATCAAGATCACCAAGGAATCCATTGGGAAGATTTGGACTTTAAAAAGAAAGAGATCCACATTTCCGAGGAAAGGACAAAAAAAAGAGGTCGCATTATCAAAATGGAAACTGCATTCATTAGACTGATGCAGAAAACCAAAATTCGCACAAAAGGAGCGATCATAAACCTTTCAGACAGTGAACTTGCAGGCATGCGTAAGCGAATACTAGAAGCAGGAAAAATGGAGAAATGGCCTGAGAACGGGCTGAGACATTCCTTTGGATCATACCATTTAGGGGCATTTGAGAATGCTCCCCTCACATCACTTCAAATTGGACATACTGACCCCGCAACAACCTTGAACCACTATGGCCGTGCCGTCAGTAAATCGGATGCGCTGAAATGGTGGAAACTTGGATTAAACAAGGAGATATAATGAGTGACCAAACAATTTCTGTCCAACGACAATTAGATTTGCGTTCTGACGTCAATTAAAAGTGAGTGTTCCAGTAGGAACATTTTAGGGTGATTGAGACCCGAATAAAAAGCGAAGCCGTCAGGCTTCGCTTTTTGTGTTAAGGGGCATTTCTCATGATCACCGACCGTCAGTACCAACAGCTCGTAATTGGGCAGAACAAAGGATGGACATTGAAAAAGAACGCAATGAAAGCCGGGGTGTGCGAAAATACAGCACGCCAGTATTTAAAAAACCAGAAAGCACCCTCAGAGGCAAAAAAACCTCACACATGGAAGACCCGACGGGATCCTCTAGCGAGCGTCTGGGAAAGTGACATTAAGCCGCTTTTGATTCGTGAGCCGAGAGTTGAAGCAGTATCTGTAATCGGGGTTTTAGAGGATAAGTATCCGGATCAAATCTGGGAGCGGCATTTACGGACTCTCCAGCGTCGGATTCGAACATGGCGTTGGAAGGAGGGCCCTGAGAAGGAGGTCTTTTTCCCACAGGAGCGCAAGCCTGGGGTGAGCGCTCAGTTGGATTGGACTCACATCAAAGAGCTTCAAGTGACGATTCTGGGAAAGCTTTTGGATTGGCTCTTATTTCACTTAGTTTTTCCTTATTCAAATTGGCAATGGGCAACACTTTGTCGAAGTGAGTCATTTACCTCTTTAAAAAAAGGGCTTCAAGTGGGCATGAAACGAATGGGTAAAATCCCTAGGGATCTGTGGAGTGACTGTAGTTCGACGGCGACCCATCAATTGAGTCGAAAATCCTCCGAGCGAGGCTTTAATCAAAACTATCTGGATGTGTGTGCTCATTTTGGAATGCGTCCACATACGATAGAAGTCCGTAAGCCGAATCAAAATGGCGACGTGGAAAGTTCTAATGGACATTTAAAGCGTCGGATTGATCAAGCATTGATGATTCGAGGGAGTCGGGATTTTGAGTCTAAGGAGGCGTTCATGGATTTTGTCGAACAACTCATGGACAAGCTCAATCAAGATGTGGAGCAAAAACGACAAGAAGAACTTGCGCTCATGAGAGATCTTCCTGTTTCCGATCTTTGCGTGTTTGAAACAACCCTCGCCCGCGTGAGTCGATCCTCGACGATCACCGTTCGGCGAACGGTTTACTCTGTTCCCAGTCGTCTGATCGGCTCTTCTCTACGGGTTCATCTCTATGAGGATCGTATCGAGGCCTTTTTTGACACAGAAAGGGTACTACACGCACCTCGGGGCGAAAAAGCTTACATCGACTATCGGCATCTGATGGGGACGCTTATCAAGAAGCCTGGTGCCTTCGAAAACTATCAATGGCAAGAGGCTTTATACCCTCAGGTTATTTTTCGAGCCGCTTACGATCACATGAGGCGAACCCTTGGAGATCATCGTGCTGTTCGGGAGTATTTACGGATCTTAGAGCTTTGCTGCGATCATGGAGAGTCAACCATCGCCAATCTGATTGAAGAGATTCTCCAATCCCCAAAAGCCACTTTAAACTCTGATGAGATCTCCCAACTTCTCGGAACCTACGATCAAATGCGATCCGAATTCGGGCGAGAGCCCGATCTTATTCCCGATCTAACACCTTATGATCAATTCCTGGAAACAGAGGCGGTGCTCCTATGAAAAATAATCCTGATTCGAGCATTATTTTGCTTAAGCGCTTTTTTCTTCATGCCGCCGCGCGGCTCTATGAACCAACCCTTGAACGAGCCCAAAAAGAGGGATGGTCTCACGAGAACTTTCTGATGAACCTCTTGGAAAGCGAGGCTCAGGATCGACAACAAAGACGAATCGAGCATCTACTCAAAAAGTCCGAACTGCTCGAAGGAAAAACCTTTGATTCACTTCAAAAAGAGTCGCTTTCAGTCAAAATCCAAAGACAGATCCCCTCCCTCATGCAAGGAGAGTTTGTGAAGAGAGCCGAGAACGTGATTGCCTTCGGTCTACCAGGAAGAGGTAAAACCCATTTCCTCTGTGCTCTAGGTCGAGAACTTGTTTTGCAAAAACAGTATCAAGTTCTCTTCCAACCGACCTACAAGTTGCTTTCGCGACTTCTGCGCGCCCATCACGATAATCGATTCGATCATGAACTCAAAAAACTTGACGCTTTTGATCTGATTATCTTAGACGACATCGGCTACGTCCAACAAAGCCAAGGGGAAATGGAGGTGCTTTTTAACTTCATGGCTCATCGCTATGAACGTAAAAGTCTTATGATTAGCTCCAATCTGGCTTTCAAAGATTGGGACAAAATCTTCAAAGATAAAATGACCACCATGGCCGCAATCGATCGAATCATCCATCGTGCAACCATCCTTCACTTCGATGGCTCCAAAAGCCACCGTATCCAACCTCCCTCCTAAATCATCACCCCCGAACCCTCCCGCTCTTGGAGCTTCCTCTCCGAGGGCGGGAATCCATCCTCACCCCCCCCTTATCAACGCCCAATAAGAAGAAGCCTAAAAGGGGCTTGGTTCGTGAGCTCGAAGACTCGCTCACTTCCCAACCCCCTTTTAGGCTTCTTCTTTGACTCATCCTTTAAACAAATGAATAACTCATTTCTAATTGTCGTTTTAACTCAAGAATAATTGTCGTTGACCACAATTTCAGATCCTACCCAAGATCTACCTGAAGTTAAACTTTTTAACAGTCCCTATCGGCTCATTAAACTTCCTTATAAAAAAGACGGCTTTCTTTTGCTGGAGTTTTCTGAGTTTATTATTTCCTTTAAGTGGAACGATTCTGTTATAATTCCAGAGAAAATTGAAAATCAAATAAGCTGGAAGGCCCATGCGAACAATGTTTTGTATCCATCAACGGAATCACATTACTTACCCCCTGATTTATTTCATGCAGGGAATATCAAAAAATGTTTTATCGAATGGACAAATCCGATGGGTGATTGCGGTCGATGGGAGAACTTAACAATATTCGTTATCCCTCAATCAATAGCTGAATCACAAAGATTATCAGAAAAAAAACTTACAATTGACGATCTTCAAAATGAACCCTCAAAATCACAATATTCACTGACTAAAGGACTGGACTTATGGAGTTTAATTTTCGACAAACAAGAAACCGTACTTAAAAATGAAAAAGGACTCCTTTATATTGATTATCTTCTTCATAATCCCAATAAAGACCCGATTAAAGCGATCGAATTAAACAGCCTAATTTCTAAATTCGATTGTAAAAACGGTAAATATTATGAGCAATCAGATGAATATGGAAATTTATCTGTAATTGATAAAAACTCCGTAGTTAGTGAAGGCAATTTAGATAGTGAAGAAAGAAAAGTTGGCATACAACTATGGAAAAAAAGAAGGTCATTAGAGTCTGAATTAGAAGGCCAAAATTTAAACGAAATGGAAAAAAATGAGATCCAAGAGGAATTAAAAAAAATTCAAAAAACTCTTGATGGTAAATTACCTCAAATTAGCTCTAATTACCAAAAAGTTACTAAAGCAGTCCAAGTTGCAATAAGACGGTTACAGGACAATCTTTCTAAATCGACAACAAGCGATAATCGAACACCGCATCAAATTCTTCGTAATTTTAGTCAACACATTGAAACCCATATTCTTAATCCTTCGTCCAGACTCAAAGGCTCTTACGTATACACCCCTCCTAATGGAATAAATTGGGAATAGCGATCCAACTTCATTTTTAATCCTCACTTATTAGGTCAGGTCAAGCCGCTCTATTTAAAAAAGTAGGGTCGGAAAGGATCTTACATTTTTAGGAGAATTATTTAAAAGCGACACGTTTTGTCGCCACGGCGACACGTTTTGTCGCCCCATCCATCGAAGGCAAGATGAACTTGCCACTGTAATAAACTTGAGAGTGGCGAGTTCTCGCCCACTCTCAAGGCAAATCTTCGATTTTATTTTTGATTTTCAATTTTGAAAGTTCGAGCGACAAGTCGATCAGAGTTTGTGAAAGTTTTTTAAATTCATTAAAGCTCTCGATCTCTTTTTGGATTTGTCCTTCAAATTGTGGTCTCAGATATTCCGTTATCGATTTCATTTTGTACGTGTAGTTGATTTGGAGGTACGCTCCTGTTTTTGTTTTTTTGTCTTTGTACTGCGTCGTGATTTTTCCAGGACGCATCGGTTTTAATTCCCGAATTTTATTTTTAATATTTTTAATTTTCATTTCGATTTGTGCTTGTTTTTTATTATTCATAAGTATAGTATACGTATACTACATTTTATTGCTTTGTCAATAAAAAGAACAAAAAACAAAAAGGATCTCAATTTCATGGAACTCTGGTTTTACTGGTCTCAGGCAATCTTCCCTCTACGCGGCGCATTTTCTCGAACTGCCACTTTTCAGTGGTTCTTTCTTTTTCTCATCGGACTCACGATTCGAACTGATTTGGCGGGAGTCACTTCTATCATTCGGGTCTTGGGTCTTTCTGAAAAAGCTTATGATCGATTGCTTGCGATGATTCATTCATCATCCATCAATCTCGAACTTTTAACCAAGCTCTGGATCCAATCACTTCTCAAGCTTATCCCTCAAATTCAAACCTACGAAGGGCGTCATCTGCTTATTGCCGATGGGGTCAAAGCTCCAAAATCTGGAAAGCGTATGCCTGCCGTTCGTCTTCACCATCAGGTCTCTGAATCCAATACCAAGCCAGAGTTTATTATGGGACATTCCTTTCAAGCGGTCGCCTTTCTCGCTGGTAACGATTT
>CAMCSM010000117.1 GCA_945877805.1 Methylacidiphilum caldifontis
TGGAAAGATATGGGTTCATTATTCCTTGGAGTACCGTTGGGATACAAAAGTAAACCTGACTGGGTTCAACCGCCGGATGCGGAAGACCGCACGTCCGGTGGTGTGGAAGGGTCACGGGAATTAAAAGCCCGTGACCCCATCCGATCATTTTTTATCACCATTTTGGTGATATCGTTTGTGAGGTATATCCATTCCCAATGCAAGAAATGGGTTAAATCCGCCATGGAAACGATCTCCCTGCAACTTGAGTCGGATGGCCAATGGAGAGCGACGGGTTATTTCATTAAACCGAATTAACCGATGGTTAAAATTATTAATCGTTTTTTAATTTATCTCAATTTTTCATTAATTTAATTAATAACTAAAATTATTTTATTTACATAACCGTAACAATAGGCACTTTGTCAGGTCAACAACTGAGGAAAAAATGAATAAAAAAATATTAGGTGGATGTTTCGCCCTGATCGCTGGGTTCAGCTTTGCGGGAGAAAGCACAATCAAGAAGATGCCAACCATCATGGACGATGCAAAGTCCTGTTGCGCAAGCGAAAAGAATATGGAGTTCCGTGTCGGACCTGCATTTAACTACATCGATGCAACGGCTAAAAAAACAGGACGTCGATCACAAGGATTCAATCTCAGTGACCTCGGGTTTGATGATGTCAATTACGGGTTGAAAACCAGCTTCGATTGGGAATTTGCAAATAAATGGCATTGGAACAGTGATTTCACATGGAATCATTTCGACCAAAACGGTTCTTTGAAGAAAGATCTCACCTTTGGTTCAGGAAACCAAACGCTAAAAGGAAGCCGAATGAAGGCAGAAGTCGAAGCTTATCAACTTGAAACACGTATTGGATATGATGTTTTCAAGAACAAATCATTCAGTTTGACCCCTTATGTCGGATTGAGCGGAGTTCTTGTTGATGCGAAGATTTCAACTTTGAGTGGTTCTGTGAGACGGGAACAAGGTAGAGTTTCTGTGATCGATACAACTAAAACCAATACTGAGAATTCTTCATTTGGGAATTATTTGGTTGGTTTCGAAACACAATACCGAATCATCCAACCTGTTTATATCGGGTTCGACTTTGGTGGTTATTATTTGGATAGCTACTTTGGTGGAGTTGGAAAAGGATATGTTGGCTACGACATCAATGAAACTTGGACTGTCCGAGTTGGTGTTGATTCCCAATACGTCAATTACGATCTCAAAAAAATCGAAGGCGATGGATTCAGCACGACTGGATTTGCCCAGCTCGGTGTGAAGTTCTAATCGAATCGAACAAAGAAATTTTAAAAAAGCCTCTTTCCGCAAGGAAAGAGGCTTTTTTTCTGCTTGGAGGCAGAGTTCCTTTTTGCCAATTTAGATTTTGTGAAGCCGTACGAACGCCCCATACTCGAAAAACCGGCAGGTCATGATAAAGTCCTGCTCCACTCCTGTTGCGCCCCCTGTTCCGGAGAGGTCATGGAGGCAATCGCCGCCTCTGGGATTCGCTACTCGATTTTCTTTTATAATCCCAACATCCATCCGCGAAAAGAGTATGAACTGCGAAAACTGGAAAACATTCGCTTTGCGGAAAAGTCCGGGATTGAGTTTATCGATGCCGATTACGATCTCGAAAATTGGTTTCAACGGGTCAAAGGATTAGAGTGGGAGCCGGAACGTGGGGCTCGTTGCACCGCCTGTTTCGATATGCGATTTGAACGCACAGCGCTCTATGCCGCAGAGCATGGATTTAATGTCATCACGAGCTGCTTAGGGATCTCCCGCTGGAAGAACATGGATCAGATCAACGACTGCGGAGAGCGAGCTGTCGCTCGCTATCCGGAAATGCACTACTGGACCTATAACTGGCGTAAAGAGGGGGGCTCGGCTCGGATGATCGAGATCTCTAAAGAGGAGCAGTTCTATCAGCAGGAATATTGTGGCTGCATCTACTCACTTCGCGATACGAACTCCTGGCGAGAGTCCAAAGGCCGAGAGAAAATTAAAATCGGCGAAAAGTTTTACGGCGTGAACGACGACGACCTCGGGTCCTGCGGTTAGAATCGTAATCGTTTAGCCTCTCTACCACCCTTCACCCAAATGGTGAACAACATTTGGAGGGGCAGACGCCGTCTGCCTCGGGCTACGGGGAAAAGGCAGATATTAACAGGGATGAATAGGATTCACAGGATGTTTTAACCTAAATTCGGCAGTTAAACTATGACTCTCAGTTTAATGAGAGACGAGGCCTTCTGGAGAGGTCGACTGTTTTGGACGCAGAATTGCTGATAAAAAGCTAATCCAAAGTCCACTCAAAAGAAGCCACGGAATTGTCTCAGCACCTGAAGGGCTTTCGTGAAGAATTTTTACAGCGATCGCACCGACGGCAAAAATCAAGAGAATCGTCAAATGAGTTTTCCAATGGGCGAACCACCGAAGGATGATTTTTAATCCGCCAGCCAAATGGTTTGAGAATTGCACAATGAGAAAAAGAGAAAGACCTAGGCCGATGATTTTATAGAGCAGATTAAAACCGATTCCTTCCTTTAAATAACATTCTCCAAGAGCCATTCCAAAAATTCCGAGGACCTCTAGGGCAATCATCCAAAGTAAGAGAGCCCTTTGTCCTTGGATGCTTTGAAATGAAAAGTTTTTCCAAGCTGAAAAAGCCATTCCGACGGAACAAGAAGTCAAGGCGATGGCAGAGAGGAGCACCGGAGCAAACGAGAGGGAGAGAAAACCGCCGATTAGAAAAATCACCGGGATTTGTAAAATCATCCATCCCAAGGCGCGACCGAGTGCCAGACGAGTCTCCTTCCACTTGGGAAGGTCGATTTCCAGTCCCACTAGAAATAGCAGGAGAATGAAACCAAAGGATCCAACGCCATGGAGGAGTTCACGGGAGCTTTCATCAATTATTCCCCCTAAAAGAACTCCCATCAAAACATAAAGTGAAAATAAAAGGGCCGGACGTCCAATTCGAAAACAGAAATCGGGGAGAAGCATCAATCCAATAATTGTAACGATGACCATTTCGACCGATTTCATTCAATATTGATAAGAGATTACGAAACAAAGACAATGGGGTAAAACCCGAGCTTTTTGTGGTTAAAGCAAGGCAGGATGGGCTAATGGGCTGATGGTTTTTTGAATTTTAGCTATTTAGCTATCAAGCTATTCGCCCTTCCAAAATGAGTTGTGATCAGTGGTTTAAAATGATTTTGATAAAACAGATCTCAAACGCCTCGAGCCACTGCAAGCCCTGGAGCTTTGGAGATCCGCGTCTAAGTCTTGAAAAGTCGGATAGCCTGTTAGCTTAAATTCATTTAAAAGGCAGCGGAGTGTCTCACACGAAGGCGCAAAGGGCACAAAGATTATAAATCCCCAATCCCAAAAAAGGTTAAATTCCGATCTCGATCGGAATTCAAACAAATGAAACTCCGAAAGCTTTCGGAGCATAGATCGTTTTTCTCATTTGTTTGGATTCGTCCCAGCATTTGCGGGACGAATTTCCACAGTTTTGAACGCCTTTAAATTAGTGTTTATTAGTGTTTATTAGTGTGAATTAGTGGTTAAATTTCTCTTTGAATTTAAAACTCCGAAGTCGAAGCGCATTTCCAATCACGGAAACACTACTAAAAGCCATGGCGGCGCTGGCAAGCATCGGACTCAATAAAAGTCCGAAGGTGGGATAGAGCACCCCAGCAGCCAGGGGAATCCCGATGATATTATAGAGAAAAGCAAAAACGAGATTTTGACGGATATTTCGCATGGTCGCGCGACTCAGGGCGATCGCCTGAACGATTCCAAGTAAATCTCCCCGCACGAGGGTCACTCCGGCACTCTCCATCGCCACATCTGTTCCAGTTCCCATGGCGATGCCGACATCGGCAGCGGCAAGCGCCGGGGCATCATTCACTCCATCCCCCGCCATGGCGACGCGCTGGCCCGAGGATTTAAGGTTTGTAATTTTTTCCTGTTTATCTCCGGGACTGACTTCAGCGACAACCTCGTCGATCTTGAGTTGGGTCGCAATCGATTGGGCTGTTTTTGCGTTGTCTCCGGTCAGCATCACTACTTTCAATCCGAGCCCATGAAGGGCGGCGATCGCCTCGACGGTGGTCGGTTTCAACGGATCGGCGAGGATTAGGAATCCGGCGGCCTTTCCTTCAACTGCGGCAAAAATCACGGTCTTTCCCGCTTCACGAAAAGGAAGGGCTTGTTTCTCCCATTGCTCCATCCCGGAAATCGAAAGTTTTTGCAGCCATGAGAGCTGACAGACGAGGACCTCTTTTCGATCAATCTTTCCCCGTACTCCCTCGCCTGGAATCGATTCGAAATCGGCGACAGAGGGGAGATTCAATTTCTTTTCCTGGGCCGAGCGAACCACCGCTCCGGCCAGGGGATGTTCACTTGGGGTTTCGATCGCGGCGACGAGGGAGAGGAGCGCATCCGCATTCCATTCGGGAGAGGGATGAATCTCGGTGACCGTCGGTTTTCCAACCGTGAGTGTTCCGGTTTTATCAACGACCAAGACTTGAATTTTCTCCAGCCTCTCGAGCGCTTCGGCATCCTTGATGAGGAGACCGGATTGGGCCCCGCGTCCGACGCCGACCATGATCGACATCGGGGTCGCCAGTCCCAAGGCACAGGGGCAGGCGATGATCAAAACGGCGACGGCATTGACGAGAGCAAAGGTGAGCCGGGGTTCGGGACCGAAAATCATCCAGAGAATAAAAGTGAGCAAAGAGACAGCGACCACCACGGGAACAAACCATCCGGAAGCGGCGTCTGCCAATCGTTGGATCGGCGCTCGGCTTCGCTGGGCCTTTGCGACCATCTCCACGATTTGCGCGAGCAATGTCTCACTCCCCACCCGCTCGGCACGCATCACAAAGCTCCCGGTCCCATTCACAGTCGCTCCGGTCACCGTATCCTCCTTGGCTTTTGCCACAGGAAGCGGTTCGCCGGTCAACATCGATTCATCGACGGAACTACTCCCTTCCTGCACGACGCCATCCACCGGAATTTTTTCACCGGGTCGAACACGGAGCCAGTCCCCGGGATGAATCTGATCCAGGGGAACTTCCTCTTCGATCCCATCTCGGATTCGATGAGCTGTTTTGGGGGCGAGCCCGAGAAGGGCTTTGAGGGCGGCACCCGTTCCGGCCCGAGCTTTGAGTTCAAGCACTTGACCGAGTAAAACCAAAACAATGATCGCCGCAGAGGCCTCAAAATAGACTCCGACAACTCCGTGATACTTCAAAATTTCAGGAAAAAGATTCGGCGCGAGAACGGCCACAAGGCTGTACGAAAAAGCGGCCCCTGTTCCGAGGGAAATCAGGGTGAACATATTCAGGCTTCGATGAACAAGGGAATTCCAACCCCGGACAAAGAAAGGCCCTCCGGCCCAAAAGACCACGGGGAGGCATAGCGATAATTGAATCCATTGAGAAAGAGACCCGGGAATATCGCGGATGAAAGGGAGATGCTCTCCCATCGATAAAATCACAACGGGAAGAGAAAGAACAAGACCGATCCAAAACCGTTTTTGCATGTCATGCAATTCCCCCGTACCTTCTTTAACCTCCTCTGTCACGGAAATCGGTTCCAGTGGCATTCCGCATTTGGGGCAATCACCGGGATGATCTTCTCGAATCTCCGGATGCATGGGACAGGTATAAATCGTTTTTGTAGAGGGCTTCCAAGTCGGATTGAGTTCCAGAGCCATCCCACATTTGGGACAGGCTCCCTCATGATCCGACTCGACCCCCGGACACATCGGGCAAATGTATTTGGCGTTTGAGGCAGAAGGCTTTGATCCATGACCTTGGAGTCCATGGTCTCCTCCCTCGTGGCAACACGGTTTTTTATCTTGGGGTGTATTCATAAAGTCTTTTTTTTCTCAGAAATATCGACAAAACACAAAACGGCTCCCTCGACGACATTTTCAAGAGTTCGATACGGCCTTATTCTCATCAGATACCATATCCCTGACGTTGTCTGTACCTCTTCCTCCTTGGGAACTAAAGAATCAAGGACCGATTGGATATCAATAAGTATTCGATCATAGCCGACCAGATTAGATGCGATGTGGGAAAGCGGTCTTCCAACATCACTGGGAATTAAGTTAATAATCTGTGATGTTGAGGGAGTAAAATGTAAAATACAGAGCTTGAAGTCAACAAAGAGGATGGCGATTCCTGTCCCTGCGAGCAGGCTTTTCATATCATCTTTGACACGAGCTGATTCTTATCGAAGTATTCGTTTCTTTCGTTCAGCTCCATTTCAAGCTCTTTTATACAGCTTTGTAGGCTTAAATCCTCTTTTCGAGCCAAAGTCCGGAGTTTCTTTCTCTTTTTTTGATCGAGCACAGGAATGGAGTTCTTTGATTTTTCAAAAGTCACTAAATAAAAACTTTCCTCTCTCTGTTGCTCCCATCGAGTCTTTGCCGGACTGACACTGAGATCCACTAAAATAGAATCGCCATTGATAGTGACCCGAAGATCCGAACAATGAGCGACCTTCTCCGTCGATATTGATTGCTGTAAAGCCTTAAAAAGGGGGGAGCCCAATCCTTCTCGCACTCGTTGATGAATGTTTTGAACATTTTCCTCACGAGGGGATAAGTCCAAATATAGTTCTGCCTCTCCAAAATGATGGAGGATCTCCCCCTTTTTGTTAATCATCACCCCCACAACCTCTAGTTTTTGAAGAAGCCTCTGCTCGGTAAATTCCCTTAGAGAAAGCTCTTGGAGTATCGTGTTATATATTTTTGTGTCAGGAATCGAATCACTATTCTCCGCTTCCAAAAAAGTGAATTTTTTTGAACGATTAAAAACTCTTGTCCGGGAAAGTTCTTTCCGTTGAAATATTTTTGAAGTCCGATCGACTACCGTAAATAATTCTGCATGATCACCAATCCCCTCAGAACTCCCTAAAAATAGAAATCCCCCTGGATTTAATATAGAATGAAATAAGGGAATCAGTTTTTTTTGAAAATCAGTATTAAAATAAATGAGTAGATTTCGACAAAGAATCAGATCCAATTTTGAAAACGGAGGATCTTTAATCACATCTTGAACCGAAAAAACAATCTGATCGCGAATCGTCTTTTGAATTCGATAGTTCTTTCCATCAGGCTCCAATTTAAAAAATGCTTTCAAACGTTGCGGCGTCATTTGATCTGCAATACTTAACGGAAAAACTCCTCTCCGGGCCTTTTCGATTGCGCGTGGATCGATATCCGTTGCAAAAATCTTAAAAGAACCGGAACCAAATCTCCTTGCTTCATGAATAAGCATTGCCAGCGAATAAACCTCTTCTCCCGTAGAACATGCCATCGACCAGATACGGATCTCTCCGCCATAGCTCCTTTTTTTTTCTAAAACTGAAATGACTTCCGCTTGAAGAGTATCAAAAGCCTTGCTATCTCGAAAAAAATGGGTCACTCCAATTAAAAGATCATTAAATAGAAGTCTGACCTCAGAAGATTGCCTCTCCAAAATCTTGAGATAATCTTCACTATTTACGATCTGATGCGAGAACATTCGACGCTCGATACGACGCTCGATCGCATTGGCTTTATAAAGAGAGAAGTCGTGTCCTGTCGCTTTTTTTATTAAAGCAAAAACTTTTTTCCGCACTATTTCAAATTGAGTTGAATCCGCTATTGTAAATGGTGACTGATTCCGATTCGGTTGATCCTTAAAGTATATCAATCGGTCAAAAATCTTGTCGGGAGCGAGGACCTCATCAACCATGCCGGTCCGAATCGCATTCAAAGGCTTTAGATCATAATCGACGCCCTCCGGTTTTTGAGCAATAGCAACTCCCCCTGCCTCTTTGATTTCCATCAACCCATTTGTTCCATCACATCCACTTCCTGATAGCACAACTCCCATTGCCCGCTCCCGCTCCGATATTGCCAGGGAGCTAAAGAAATGATCGATCGGAAAACGAGGCCCCCTTACTTTCGAGGCATCCGCGAGTCGAAACTTCCCTTTTGAAAATAGAATCTGCGAATGATAGGGGGAAATATAAACGCAGTTCGACTGAGGAGTCATTCCCTCCGTGATCACAAAAACGGGCAGGCTCGTATAACGCCGAATCAGTTCTGGGAAAATATTTTTATGCTTGGGCTCAAGATGCGGAACTAATACAAAAGCCATCCCCGAATCAACTCCCTTCGGAATTGCTGAAAAAAAGGATTGGAAAGAGTTTAGCCCGCCAGCAGAAGCTCCAATCCCAACAATTAAACATCGATCTTTCGAGTCCTTAACGTTGCGCATGATTAATTCTGCGCCGATTTTATCTATTCATCAATTACTTCTTTCTAAATTAACCCATTTCTTGCATTGGGAATGATCGGATGGGGTCACGGGCTTTTAATTCCCGTGACCCTTCCACACCACCGGACGTGCGGTCTTCCGCATCCGGCGGTTGAACCCAGTCAGGTTTACTTTTGTATCCCAACGGTACTCCAAGGAAT
>CAMCSM010000118.1 GCA_945877805.1 Methylacidiphilum caldifontis
GTCGCTTTTTCTTTCCGAGTAAGTTATTAAGTATTCTCTCTCATGGCAGACCGGTGTTGACGGTCGCCGATGGAGATTCAGAATTGGCACAGGCGGTGACGGAGGGATTTGGAATTAATCACTCGAGTTATTCGGCGGATGAAATTGCAAAAACAATCCAAGAGCTTCATCAAAATCGAGACTGTTTAAAGGGGATGGGCGAAAAGGGGAGAGAGTACGTTAAGCAGTTTGACAAAGAGCGGATTTTGAGAGGCTTTTATTCTAAAAATATTTTATCCTAGAAAAAGCAGTTGGAACCTTTTGTGGTTAAATGGATTGCCGTTTTTAGGCCCTCACTCTTAAACCCAAATTTTGCCATAGACCCCTTTTACTCCAAAATTTGCCACATCTCCGTCCCGCATGTGCGGGATCGGGGTTAAAACCCCGCAAAAATTATTCCGTTTTCTTCGGAGTAATCACCCCAAGGACATCGGTGTTTTTCACCTTACCAATTTTCGCATACGTCGCCGTCATCAATTTTGAATAGAGCTCCGGATTTCGCTTTAATTCAGCAAGCGCTGCATCCCGTCCTTGTGCTACCTGGACCCCTTCGTAATAGATCCAAGCCCCTTTTTTCTCGACGACATTTTGCTCCACCGCCAGATCCAAGAGCGATCCCTCACGTGAAATTCCTTCATTATACAAAATATCGAACTCACATTCCGTAAACGGAGGCGCCACTTTATTTTTGACCACTTTAACGCGAGTCCGATTTCCAAAAACCGTTCCATCGGCGCTCTTTAATTGGCCAATCCGACGAATATCAATTCGCACCGAAGCATAAAACTTAAGCGCCTTACCTCCAGGGGTCGTCTCTGGACTTCCAAACATGACCCCAATTTTTTCGCGAATTTGATTCGTGAAAATACAGCAGGTCTTCGCTCGGCTAATCACCGCCGTTAACTTTCTCATCGCCTGACTCATCAGACGCGCCTGAGCCCCTACCGAGGCATCTCCGATCTGACCCTCTAACTCTGACTTTGTAATTAAGGCCGCGACAGAATCCAAAACGACCACATCGACCGCATTCGACTTAATCAAAGTCTCCACAATCTGAAGCGCCTCCTCCCCAGAACTTGGCTGAGAAACGAGTAACTCGTTCATATTCACCCCCAGCTTGCGGGCATACTGCGGATCTAAAGCATGCTCCACATCAATAAAGGCCGCCACTCCCCCCATCCGCTGAGCTTCTGCAATCACGGTCAAGGTCAAGGTCGTCTTTCCTGAAGATTCAGGGCCATAAACTTCAATAATCCGGCCTCGGGGAAATCCACCGGCCCCCAAAGCGTGATCGATCACAATCGCTCCCGTCGGAATCACCTCGATATCGAGCTTCGATCCTTGATCCCCCAAGCGCATAATCGCTCCCTCTCCGTACTCCTTGGCAATTGCCTGAAGCGCGAGATCGAGGTTCTTATCCTTTACTGCTTGAGCTTTATTTTCCGGTTTATCGGATTTCAAATCCGCTGTCTTTACGTCTGTTTTTGCTGCCATAGAGTTCCTTTAGGTGATGAATTGTAAGTCGTCAAATTTCCTTCACCACGTTTTATTATACAAAAAGATAAAAAGCAAGATATTTATAAAAATAAATCGGAATTCATTGCGATTAAAATCGGGCAGAAAATATTTTCATTGATGAGAGATCGTTGGTTTCAGTCTTTGACCGATTTATGGTTAAAGGCTCATGCTATCAAGATAACCTTGAAGCAGGATGGAGGCGGAGACGCTATCGATTTTTGCGCGTTGATCTTTTGCCTTATGGCCTGCCTCTCGAAGTTGTCGTGTGGCCTGGACGGTCGTGAGGCGCTCATCGATCAGTTTTACCGGAAGACCTGTATAGCTTTTTACTTTATCGGC
This sequence comes from Methylacidiphilum caldifontis, assembly GCA_945877805.1. Lineage (GTDB taxonomy): Bacteria > Verrucomicrobiota > Verrucomicrobiia > Methylacidiphilales > CAMAQI01 > CAMAQI01. The sequence continues at coordinate 1,897 of CAMCSM010000118.1, forward strand.
AAAGGCTTTGGCTTTTTGAGCGCTTTCTCCAAGGGTTCCATCCATATTTTTAGGAAGACCGATGATGATATCGGAGACCTCTTGTTGGAGGACTAAAGTACGAAGGGCCTCGTAGAGTTTGTTTTCAGGCTCGGCGGCAATAAAGGGGAGCGGCTTTGCGAGCATTCGCATATCGTCACTGAGGGCAATCCCGACCCGTTTCGTTCCATAATCGAGCGCCATAATTTTCATAAGGCGGGGAATCTATCTTAAGATGAGGGAGGGCGTCACTTATTATTTTTAGAAGAACAGGAGGATCGAACTTGAGCCAGATCTCGAAGTAATAAATGGAACTAAGCCCCTAAAGCGAGGCTTTTTTGAGTCAGAAGCTCTTTCCTCATTTTGGCCACCGTCTTTGCGCGAGTGGCGGGTACGGTCCAAGGATCATTTTTGAGATTTAAAACATAGCGATTCACTTGCTCCACCGCCTTTTGAACTTTTAAAAGCAGCTCCGCAGAGAGAACCTCCGGATTCTCAATAAATACAACCCCGATCTCAAACTGTGTATTCAGTTCAAAATGGATTCCTTTAAAAATCCCATTATCCGCCTTCGCTAAAAAGTCCGAAATTAACTCCTCGGCCTCCTCCCAGCGACGCGGAACCAGTAACCTAACTTTTTGAAGTTTCATCGCTTAACAGATAAGCCTAATTTTGCCGTTGTCAAAAAATATTTAGTATTATTGCTCAAACAGGTCAATTTTTATAAATTTCATCAATTCATGCAATAAAACCAAAGACAATTATTCTAAGGCAGCGAGAAAACGCTCGCAGTCCAAGGCGGCGGCACAGCCTGATCCAGCGGCGGTGATCGCTTGACGATAGACGGAGTCTGCGACGTCCCCCGCAGCAAAGACCCCTTCAACGGAGGTTTTTCCACCGCCGAAAAGTTTGATATAGCCGCTCTCTTCAAGATCGATCGCTCCTTTGAACGGCTCCGTATTCGGAACATGTCCAATCGCGACAAAAACCCCAGCGCAATCGATCGTGGTGAGGAGATCTGTTTTTAAATTTTTTAGTTTTACCCCCGTGACCTTATTTTGATCGACCCCTAAAATCTCCTCCACAGCAGAATCCCATACCGGTTTGATCTTCGGATTGGCAAGCGTTCGTTCCGCCATAATTTTTGAAGCGCGGAGACTATCCCGACGATGAACGAGATAAACGGTCGTGGCAAATCGGGTGAGATACATCGCCTCTTCACAGGCCGAGTCACCGCCGCCGACGACGACGAGCGGTTGGTTGCGAAACATCGGAAGTGCGCCATCGCAGACGGCACAGTAGGTAACCCCTTTTTTGTCGAGCTGCTTTTCGCTTTCAATTCCAAGATGACGATGACCGGAGCCGGTCGCAATAATCACCGATTGTGATTCGATCAAATCTCCATCAATCCAAACTTTAAAGGGACGTTGGGTAAAATCGACTTGATCAACGGTTCCGTAACGAATCTCAGCGCCGAATCGTTCCGCCTGCTTTTGAAGATTCATCATGAGATCAGTGCCATCAATTCCTTCGGGGAATCCGGGAAAGTTTTCGACGATACTGGTCGTCGTGAGGAGCCCTCCGGGCATCGAACCGGTGACGACGACCGGCTTCAAGTTGGCCCGTCCTGTGTAAATTGCGGCGGTCCAACCGGCACATCCGGTTCCAATGATTAAAACGTTTTCCATAAGACCGCACAGTTCAGCTAAAATGCGGAAAAAATGCGAGTGTTAAAAATCTTTTGAGGCATTCACACTCCCTGTTCGCTCGACTCGGGCCCAAATCATCCAGGCTCCGCTAAAGGCCTTCAAGAGTGATTTCCAAACAACATAGGCCAAAAGCGGCCGATAAATGAGCCGCATCGGAAGGATGAGCCAACTCCGTCGGATCGGCTCTCCCTCAATCCGGCTCGCCATGATCGCCAGAAAGAGATCGACCCCTAAAAATAAAATCATAAAGGGCAAAACCGCCCCCCCATTTCCCAGGATCAAGGAGAGAAGGAGCAATAGATCGACAACAGGAACAATGGCGACGAGCAGTATTTGGAAAAACCAAATACTCGGAAGACTAAACCAGCCGAGCCAACCAAAGTCCGGATTAAATAACAGCTCCCGATACTTCCAGAGACATTGCATCGTTCCAAAGGACCAACGCAGTCGTTGCTTGATCAGTCCCTGAAAATTTTCTGGGGCTTCGGTCCACGCAATGGCGAGGGGGGCGTATCGAATTTTAAATCCAAGGCGATGGAGCATTAATGTTAAATCGGTATCCTCCGCGAGAGTATCATGAGAGATTCCCCCTGCCTCGATCACAGCCGATTTGCGTAAAGCACAAATGGCACCGGGAACCACGGTAATCGCATCGAGATCATCATAGGCACGACGATCCAAATTAAATCCACAGGTATACTCTAAGGCCTGACAGCGGGTAATAAAATGGCTCGTATTTCCGACCTTCACTTGACCGGAAACCGCCGCCACTAGAGGCTGCACAAAAGGAGCGACTAAGTGGCCGATCGTTTGAGGCTCAAATTGTGTGTCGGCATCTAAGAGAATTAAAATCTCATGCTGCGCCTCTCGGATCGCATTTTCAAGTGCGTAAGACTTTCCTCGATTCACTTGTTGGATTAAACGAATTCGTGAATCCTCTTTTGCGATTGCTTGAAGGAGCTCTGGAGTGCCATCCGTCGAGCCGTCATCGACAAAGAGAATTTCATACTCCCCTAGATAGTCGCTTTTTAATAAAACTCTTAAGGTCCGTTCGACGACCGTCGCCTCATTATAAGCAGGAATTAAAATCGAAACAGGCGGGGTAAACGGTTTCTCCTCCTTCAGCGGAAGTCCCTCTTTTGATGGCTCCTTTTGTTGACTCTGTTGATAGGCTAAATAGGCGACGAAAAAGGTTCGTAATAAAAGGAGCCCACTCGCAAAAATCATGAAGGCCCAGGCAAACTCCTCGAAAGCGTGAATCATTCTAAAGCCCCAGCGACTTACACGACGATAGGTCTCATGATGATCCTCATTGACTGAGGGCATCAGTTGATCTCGAGGGATCTGCATCAACTCCGCTAAAGGGACAATCTCATCCCCTCGCGCCCGCAGATAATCGATGATCTTCGGGAGCGCCTCTACGGTTTGACTCCGATTTCCTCCCGCATCATGAAGTAAAATAATATTACCGCTATGACGCTGATCTTTAATTCGTCTCAAAATGAGATCGGCTCCCGGTCTTGACCAATCCTCAGGATCAATGTTTTCGCAAACCGTTAAATATCCCAGCTCCTCCGCAATCTGGATCGGAATCAGATCCTCAACCGTCTTCGGACGTGCGTCCGCTTGATAGGGAGGACGAAAGAGGATCGTCGATCGATCAATCACGGACTCAATGATTCGCTGAGTGGCATTGAGCTCTAATTTGATTTGCTCCCGATGCGCAAGCCGGAGATTCGCATGAGTATAAGTATGACTGCCGATCTCATGGCCCTCGTCATAAATTCTTTGCAAAAGCTCCGGATTCTCCTCGATCTTATTTCCGACGACAAAAAATGTCGCCTTCACTTTTTTCTCTTTCAAAATATCGAGTATTTGAGGGGTCCATTTTGAATCTGGACCATCATCAAAGGAGAGCGTGACTTTATTTTGAAAATCCCCGCCTTCATGATAAACAATCGGAAACTGGGGATAGTCTCGATAGAGCCCTTGAAATCGTCCGAGGGGATCTTTACTGACCTCTCGCCTTCCCTCTTTCATTTCAAGTTCAACCGTCAACACCTCTCCTCTTCCGACATGACTGAGGACTGAATCCTCTTGAAGAAGATTGAGATCGCTTGGATTGAGCTTTTCTAACTCTAAATTGCTTTTTTTCCAGATCGACCAAAGATGAGGATCCTCTGTTCCTAAACGAAAAAGAGCGGTCCCTCCCGCACCAAACTCTCGCACCGCTTTAAGTTGATTGGCGAAACTTAAGGCATCTAAAAACCAGAGCTCATGCTTCTCCTCCCCGCTCTGATAGCGGAAGGTTCCATTTAAATATGGGGGTAAATTTAGAATTTTCGGCACCTTTGCCGATCTCGCCCGTGACATCACATCAGCAAAAGCAATCGTTTCTGCCTTTGCTCTTCCTTCCGTCCAATCGTACGCGTAATTTCCGATCACAATCACCCACTGTTGGGGATCTCCATATCCCATGAGAACTTTAAGCCATCCCTCAAACCAATTTTGTGACGCAACCGGCCCTGCGAGATCATTTTCAGAATTTTCATCGTGAAGCACCGCGACAAATCGATCCACAAACAAGGATAACGCATCGAGATCAAAAACCCGTAAATCTCTGCCCACGGGAACCGTCAGCCATAACTCCTTTTTCGCTTCATGCAACCGAGCGGCTAATCTCTTCAAAAGCTCCGTGAGTGCCGATTTGTATTGTGGGTCGACTTGTTGAAAATCGATCAAAACCCCTGCATTCGGAAAGGCCTCCAATTGACGAATCAGTTCGTTAATAAAATACTGTTGTCGTTGAGGATTCGGAGAAAGAAGGGACTCCACCGCCTCTGGAATCCACTCATCACCATTCAAGTTGCTGAGCATCGGAAGAAAAGAGATCTCCTCGCCCTCAAGATATGAGGGGATTTTTGCGACCGGATCCTCGGTCACCTCTCCATAGAGCCCTCGTAACGAAAACCATTCCGTCGTCACATGACTTAAGAGGCGGCGATTCCCCTTTAACGATTCAAAACTATTCGAATCCCATTCAGCATAAAATCCGAGGCGAAGCTCCTTTTCTTGTTTCGTTTCAGAATGCAGTTTTTTCTCTAATTGACTGATCCGTTGGCGACCGGAAATCGTCGACTTTGCATACTCCGACCACAACTCCAACGAATGGTACTGCTTAAAAGGGGGATCATAGGCCTTAAGCTGCGATTTCAAATCCCGCACTTTTTTAGGAAGCCGCAGCTCCGGTTGAACCCAAAGGGAGCCGATAAACGAGGTGACGGCAAGAACCGACAGAAGCGAGAAAAAAAAGAGCGCCAATTTAATCCGAGTCCAACGGCGGCCCGTCGGATCCCAAAAAATGACCGATTTTAACTTCTCTGATTGCATTTTTTAATTACTCCCTGACTCTTGAAATCTTTCGCAATAGGGTCAACATTTTTTGGGTTCCCATGATCTCTATCAGGGCAAAGCCCGAAAACAAAAAACAAATGAAACTGTATTTTTAAAATTCATAAATCGGAATTCAATGCAACAGAAATTGGGCGGAAAATGTTTCATTGAGGAGATAGCCTTGGGTTCGCTCTTTGACCGATTTATGACAGAATCATTTCAACTGAAAAGAGAACTTTATCGTACGAGCTTGCTTATTTATCATTATCGGCGATCTTGATTCACACTCCATAGAAGGCCTCTATGAAAACAATAACACCGCAACAACTTCACGAACAACTCCAAGGCAAAGATTCACTTTTCCTGCTCGATGTCCGAACTCCTGCCGAATATGAGGCAGTTCATGTTCCGGGAACCACTCTTTTTCCGCTTGATCGAATTACCGCACAGACCCTCGCTGTGGAAAGCCCCTTTCCAAAAGATCAACCTCTCTACCTTTTCTGTCACTCCGGAGGCCGTGCTCAAATTGCTGCCGAACGACTCGAACAATTAGGCTACGGCTCCTGCTCTGTCGTCGAAGGAGGAACTGCGGCTTGGATTCAAGCGGGCTTTCCGGTCAACCGCGGAACCCAAAAAACAATTTCGCTCGAACGCCAAGTTCGTATCGCCGCAGGAACCGTCGTCCTTAGCGGAGTCCTCCTTTCCTTGTTCATTCACCCTCTCTTTATTGTCCTCTCTGGCTTCGTCGGAGCAGGGCTCATCTTCGCAGGTCTTACCGACTGGTGTGGCATGGGATTACTCCTCGCCCAAATGCCTTGGAATCAAAGCCGCGATTAATCCATAAATCGGTCAAAGACCGAAACCAGGGATATTTCCTCAATGAAAATATTCTTTGCCCTGTTCTAATCGCATTGAATTCCGATTTATGAATTTTTAAAATACGGCTTCGGCTTTCCCGGAATCAACCTCGGAGTCTCCTTGTCTAATTCATCCTAAATTCGGCAGTTAAAATGGAGGGGCAGCCCCGACAGGTCGGGGCTGCCTTCCCCGTAGCCCGAGGCAGACGGCGTCTGCCCCTCGTGTGCCCAGCATGGGCATGGACTAATCATCTGAAAGGAGATGATCGGAAGAAGTGACAAGAAACCGTAGTGAAAGACAAGGGTTCCTTGCGTGAGCAAGGGTCTGAA
>CAMCSM010000119.1 GCA_945877805.1 Methylacidiphilum caldifontis
CCTCCAAGGCTGCCCCCTCCCTAGGACTCTCGGTTCTTATGCTCGGCGGATCGTTCTCCTCTTCATGGCCACTTTTCAGTTGAATCAGGCTCAGGTCATTGAGACCGATCCGTTACTCGCAATCGCTCTCCCGATGGAGGAAAAGGAGAATCGTGTCGTTCTGACTCAATCAATTCTCATCAACAAAGAGATTATCCCTGAAGGAACAACCCTTCGCGTGCTCTATGTGATGCCACAAATTGGGGATAATGAGGTTCGGAATGAGATCATTAAAAAGCAACAAGAGAACGCTTACTCCCGCGCCCCGACGAAATATACCAAAGAGGAATCGGCCCTCGTTCTTGCCACTAAAAAACTAGCTTTAGAGACCCGATGGACGACGACTCAGCTTTTTAAGTTAAAACTCGCGAACCAAAACACCAGTGACCTACGGCTTGTCTATCAGGAAAATTCTGAAACAGCACTTCAGGAGGTTCCTCTGAACTTTCTTCACGGACTCTTTCTTGGAGAAAAATCAGGAAAAGTAACGGTTCTTGCTGTAGAAAAAAGAAGTCCCGCTGCATACGGAAGTTTTGTAAAGGGTGATACCTTGATTCAAATCGGATCGAAAAAGCTCGAGGGGAGTCTCGCTCAATTCTTAACGGTTTATCACGAAGAAAAAACGAAAGCGGAAGCCAGCCCCTCTCGCGAACTTCTCTTTCAACTCCTCCCCGAAAAACAGGACTCTCCGGTGACAAGATCGATTAAAGTCGCCCTTTCTCTAAAAAGCAACCTTCTCGATTACTAGCCTTCGATTTGTTTGAGTAAATAGGCCGGCAAATCGGCGATCGCAATTCGCTCTTGTTTCATTGAATCGCGATGCCGCAAGGTGACGGTCTCTTTTAATCCCGCATTTTCTCCCTCGCGAATCCCTTCAATCGTCTCAAAATCAATCGTGACCCCGAACGGTGTTCCCACTTCATCCATCCGACGATAGCGTCGCCCAATGGCCCCTGACTCGTCATAAAAAACGGTCATCGTTCTCCGCAGAGTCGCAGCGAGAGCCTTTGCCTTTTCAACAAGTTCCGGCTTGTTTTTTAACAACGGAAAGATTCCGACTTTGATCGGAGCCAGTTTGGGAACAAAACGCATGACAATGCGAGTCTCCTCTTTACCGGTCTCCTCATCTTTAATCGTCTCTTCAGCATAGGCCTCACACAAAACCGCAAGACAGGTCCGATCAACGCCGGCACTCGGTTCGACGACATGAGGAAGATATTTCGTTTTCGTCTCTTCATCAAAATACTCGAGCGGTTTACCGCTGGCGTTTTGATGTTGCGTTAAATCATAGTCAGTTCGGTAAGCGATCCCCTCTAATTCCTGAATTCCAAAGGGAAATTCATACTCAAGATCATAAGTCCCTCCAGAGTAGAAAGCGCGATCCTCCTGAGGAACATCTAAAACGTGGATCTTACTGCGGGGAATCCCAATGAGCTCGTACCAAGCAAGACGATCTTTCAACCATTGTTCCAACCACTCTTTGCCACTCTCTGGCTTCACAAAGAACTCCACTTCCATTTGCTCGAATTCACGAGAACGAAAGATAAAGTTACGCGGATTGATCTCATTTCGAAATGCTTTCCCCATTTGGGCAATTCCGAACGGAAGTTTTTTGCGAGAGACCTCTAAAATATTCTTAAACTGAACGAATATCGCCTGCGCTGTCTCAGGCCGAAGATAAGTAATATTGTTTTCATCTTCAACAGGACCAACGTAGGTCTTAAACATCAAATTAAAGCTACGCGGTTCGGTCAGTTCCCCGCCGCAGGCATTCACCATTTTACTCGGCTTCTGCGAGCAAGGGGTAGTCGCTAATTGATCGGCACGAAAACGCCCCTTACAGGTTTTACAGTCGACCATCGGATCGGAAAAGGTCGCTTCATGTCCACTCGCCTTCCAGACATTACGATTCATCAAAATCGATCCATCCATGCCAACAATATCATCGCGATACTGAGTCATCGATTTCCACCAGAAATCTTTGATATTCTTTTTGAGGTCGGCACCGAGTGGGCCGTAATCCCAGGCTCCGTTGAGACCTCCATAGATTTCAGAAGATTGAAAAATGAAACCTCGACGTTTACAAAGACCGACGATTTTTTCCATGAGTTGCGGTTGAGCCATAAGGAAAATGGTTTAGGTTCGAAACGGATGAAGATCAAGCATTGAAAATTGAACTCCCATTGGTTCCAGGGCTAATTCATGTCCATTGATGAGGAGGGCTTTCTTACACCCCCCTTGTCGACTTCATCCCACTCTCCTACTTCAATCCCATGATGAAGCTCGAAACCCAAAAGAGAGTTAAACGTCAGGGATACCGAAAATCACTTGAAAATAGTCTAAATTTAGACTATTTTCAGACTACAATGAAAACATACTCCCTCAGTGAAGCCAAACAGAGTCTAGGAAAACTCGCCGATGAATCATTGGAAGGGGAGGATATTGTCATCATTCGAAAATCAAAACTTCTCATTTTAAAGCCATTCGAAGTTGAAATCGCCACGCCCCCACGCCCAGCAGGTTACTTTAAGAATTGCTATGATCCCCAAGAAGAAAAGCGCGCAAACTCCATCGCCAAACGTGGTCCACGTAAACCGATCCTATGAATCAGTGGGAAATCTATCTTTATCGCTTTAACACTGAAGGGCCCCATCCCGCAGTCATTCTCTCCAATCAAGAGCGATGCGAAAATCCTGATATCGTTTATGTCAATGTCCTCATCTGCACCTCAGCCAAACTTAATCGTGGCCCAAAAAAGAATGAAGTCATCTTAGATGAAAACGATGGCCTCGATTGGAAAACTGCCGTTCGATGCGATCTCCTCTATCTCCTTCCTAAAAACGAGTTCTCTCAAAAAAGAGGCTCTGTTACTCCTCGTCGAAGAACCGAAATTTCAAAGAAAATAGTCGAAACGTTCCGACTTCTTACTGCCTCTCATTGAAAACCTGGAGTGAATCATTGCGATTCATTTGTCTTTATCCTAATCATCCTGACCATCGATGCAAAGAAAGCTTATTTTAAATTAAAATTAATTTTTTTGGCTTTTATTCGGAAAAGATTATGAAAAGTCTTACGAAGGGCCTCTTTTGTCGAAAGATAGTTTTCCACCACCTCTCTGCTATTGCGAATCCCGGCTAAAACCCCTTGAACCGTCAATGTCTCCATTTCTAAAATCGAATAGGAGACTCCAACGGCTTGAGGAAGATGGGCGTCGCTCCCTGCGGTCATCGCAGCTCCCTTCCGTTCAGCATAGGCTCTGGCTCGACGATTACAGTATCCCAAGGTCGTCGCCGCATTAAATACCTCGATTGCATCTAACTCCAGAGAATCTAAAACCTTTTCTCGAATTCCGGCCCTAAAAATATCATAAGGATGGGGCGCCACCGCGACCCCTCCCTTGGCATGGATCATTTGAACCGCCTCATGGGCGGAAATTCCCTTAAGGTTCGGCAAAACGACTCCCAACGCTAATAAATGTCCCTCTGCAGTCGAAATCTCTTGGCCAGGAATAATGAGTAAACCGTCCACAGGCATCCCATCCTCACGAATCAGCCCTGCTTGACGATAATAGTCGACACAGTCACAAGTATTATGATCAGTAATCGCAAACCCATCGAGACCCCTCGATCGAGCGATTGCGACGATTTCCTCAGGCTTACTGACCCCATCGGAGGAAAAATAGGAATGACAGTGTAGATCGATTTTAAATTTCCTCATGATTTCGTTCATTTCTAAAGTTACTTAATCATAAATTAGAAAGTCGCCAAGTAAAAGGCATTTAATACTTTTTTAAACCACGGATTCACACGGATAGACACGGATATTTTAAATTCAAAATGGCCAGAAAAAAACAGAGGATCTCATTCTGAGGAGAGGTGAAGCCGAACCCCTGAAGAGAAAGGCGAAAATTCTTTGAAACCTTTCCTCTCGCGAAGGCGCGAAGGACGTTGCGTGAAATAATGTTTTAAAAATCTGCTTCACAACTGTGCCCCGACCTGTCGGGGCTGTGCCATTCCCCATTCCATGGGGACAGTTGTTCCTAGAGGAGCGCGGTTACTGATTCGAAGCAGAAATTCCGGAGGCGACATGGAGCTTTACCCAGTCCAACTGATTTTCCTGTGCCAACGATGAATAACGCCGTTTCGCCTCTGTCCGTCGTTTCAGAGCATCCATGACCTCAAGCTGACTCACAACTCCCTTTTCGTAATCTTGTTTCTGAAGTGTGTAATTCTCCTCTGCAAGAGCGACCCACTCATGGAGCCTAATTCTTTCGAGTGAAGAGGAATTGAAATTCGAAAAGAGCGTACGAATCTCTTGATCTGCGCTCCGTTTTAAACGCTCAATTTGAAGCTGACTTTGGCGAAGCAACGCTTTTTGCTCTTTGATCCGTGCCTCGACAATCCCTCCTTCAAAAATCGGTAAATCAATCGTCAATAAAACCTTCCAATCCCCCTTCGTCCTCGGTTCTTGGATTAATGAATAATCGGCACTCAGATCGATACTCGGAAGATGTTCGGCTTGAACGACTGCCACCTTTTTACGTCCGGCCCGTTCTACAGCGAGTGTCGCCAAATAATCGGGACGATAGTCAATCTCTTTTAAATAATCTTCAAGCAATCGTACATTCCATTTCTGATCATTTTTCTTAATTTGAAGATCTCGTGAAGGAACTCCGGTCAAAAAGGCGAGCAGCTCCTGAGTCGCCTGAAATAGGGCACGAGTTTGTTGCTCATTCACACGCGACTCCGCAAGATCGGATTGAACGGAGATCAGCTCACTGGGACGAGATTTCCCTAAATTAACTCGTCGCTGCATCTCCGCGACACGATTCATTAAGGTTTGTTGTAGATCCAAAATGAGCTTTAAATCCTCTTCATATTGTATCCATTGATAAAAGGCTCCCGCCACCTCCTCATACAAAACCTCACGGGCTCGTTTCCACTCGAATCCCTTCGCCGCTTGACTCTCCTTTGCGGCCCCCGCTGCGCTAAACTCCCGAAATCCACGAAATAACGGTTGAGCAACGGTGACTTTTCCCTCCAAGGAATCCATTGTCGGAATCTTTCTTGAAGAAGAGGCTGTGGAACTATTCGATCGATTGATATTCGGAGTATAAGATTGATCCTCCCAAGTAGGAGTGACTCGCGCATGAATTTGAGGAAAGGCGGTCGAAATCGCCTGCCAATACAACGCCTCTTGAATTTTAATCTCACTTTCTTTCATTCCTAAAGATTCACTTTTCATCACGGCCAACTCATAGCACTCTTGGAGTCCAAGGGCTTTTGATGCACCTATTCCCTTCGCAAACAAAGGCGAAGAAGCGAAAACAATAAACAAGAGCAAAAACATCTTCATAACACCCAAGCAGATGGACTTTTTCATAGCAATCACCCAATCCGAATCGAGGTAATTCGACAAAGTAACTTCTCCCCTAAGAGGCGAACGAAATCAGGCCTTCTGGTGAATTGAAATCCAAGGGCATTATTAAAACAACGAACGTAAGCAATCCCTTTGACCTCATCTACCCGATGAAGCCAAGACTCTTTAGAGGCCTCTGGTCCGACGACCTCTCGCCAAATTTTTTGGTACCGATCCGGATTTCTTTTTTGAATCGATTTAATTTTCCCCATCACCTCGGTGAGGAGTTGATTGCGATAGCTTTGAAACGGCTCCGTTTCTGGAACTCGCTCTTGCGATTTCATCCACCGATCGTAAATTCTGCCTTCCAACTCCCCTTTGACACTCTCCAAGAGTTGCTCGAGAGGAATTAAACTCCCGACCTTCTCGATTCCTTCTAAAAAATCACGATAAACCTGCTCCTTGAGCTCCCAATATTTGGGTTGAGGAATCCTTAACGAGGGACGATCCGGGGTCTCTCCCCCAATGATCTTCTCCAATCCTTTATGCTCGATAAAGGCACGCTTTTTCTTTCCGCCTGGAACTCGAGATAAGCCTAAGAGACGATAAGTCTTTATCTCCTCCTTTTTCGATTTAATTAGTTCTTCCATTCCCTTTAGGGTGATTTACTCCATCGCTCCTGTCTATGAAAACTTTTTAACCACGATTTTGCATTAACGCTTAATTTTCATGCATTCCTGCTAAGTTGTACCCCCTCCGCCCTCCGTACCAAAATTATTTCCGCTTCCAGCGTAGTGGGCTTATCGCTTTGCGATCCTTTTCCTAAGAGATCACCGTATTTTTAATCATGCCTATGAGCACGTGCGTGATCCTCCCGGAGAGGGATTGACGCCCTGTTACCCTATGTCGTCCTAAAGTGGTGCTCCGCACGAGGAGGTGTAGCTCTTTCAGTGGGGGATTGACTTCGTCTTGACTGATTTGACGTTGTGAGGGCTGGGAAATCCTTCGGATGGGTGATCGAACTGCAAGTTCGAATCCTATAATTAATTGTCGCTGTCGCGACGGAAAACTGGTGAGAGAGGGATTCGAACCCTCGGTACGGTTTAACCCGTACAACGGTTTAGCAAACCGTCGCTTTCGACCACTCAGCCATCTCACCAAAACGTTTATTATCAACAACTTATGGTCATTTATTAGATAATAGATTTTTAACCGTTGCCTAATCATTGCCAATATGTGAACGTATTGATATGAAAACTGCACGACCTCGAATCGTTGAGTATTTAAATACATGGAGAACAGCGGATGGCAAGTCTGTTTCACAAAAACGCTGGAAAATTTCAGGACTTTACATCGACGGTCAGCGTACACGAAAATTTTTTCAAACAAAAAAAGAGGCTGAGGCCTGGCTTCATCAGAAACTCGCCCAAAAAGATCGCGAAGGATGGGAGGGACTTAAAATCTCCGACGACCTCCGAATCATGGCCTCAAACTGCTCCAAGGACCTCGAACCGTACGGGGTGAGTCTCCGAGAAGCTGTGAATGATTTCATCCAACGCCAAAAAGCGATTCATAAAAGCATCGATCTTGAACCTCTCTTTACAGAGTTCATCTCATCGAAACAAAAGGACGGACTGAGACCTAAAAGCATTGCCGATCTCCGAAATCGTGTCGCCCGATTTGTCGGCGACTTTGGCAAACGAAATACAGCCGAGATTCACTCCCGTGAGATTGATGACTGGCTCCGTAAAATTCCCGGAAGCGGCCTCAATCGAAACAATACCCGGCGATGCTTGGGAACTTTTTTTGAATACGCCAAAGGTCGCGGCTATTGCGAAAGCAATCCGGTCGAAAAAACATCCAAGGCAAAGCATACCTCCGGTGTTACTAAAATCTTCACCGAAAATCAGGCCTCCTCCTTATTAAATGCCTCCCGTAAACTTCACCCCCAGTTAGTAGCATCACTCTCCATTGGACTCTTTGCAGGACTTCGCCCGAATGAGATCGAACGGCTGGAATGGAAGGATATTGATTTGGAACGAAGGATCATTGTTGTCTCTGCTGAAAAGTCAAAAACAGCGACCCGACGGATCACCAAGATAGAATCAAACCTGTACGAGTGGCTTTTGATTTGTCCAGATAGGAAAGGGAAAATCCACCCTGTAAACCCTCGAAAGGCTCGCGAAGATTGCATGAAAATCGCAAAGATCACCGAATGGCCTGCCGATGTCCTCCGACACTCCTACGCATCCCATCATATGGCTCACTTTAGAGATCCCGCGCGTCTCGCCCTTGAGATGGGCCACACATCGCAAGTCATGATTCATAGGCATTATAAAGCCCTCGTCACTCCTCAAGAAGGAGAGAAGTATTGGCAGATAAGCCCGGAGCCCATTAAATAAATATTAATCCTTATGCTCAGATCAAGACCTCTATTTCAATTTCGAGAAATCCCACCTCCAACTGGTTGCCTTCGCTTTAATTCCCGGCGTCCATTTAGTCCCTTTTTCAACTTCACTCAGGGGACCATCCTTAACAAAATTGATCATGATTATTTGGGCTTTTTGTAATTTTACTTCAAGTCGTTCCCCTAGTTCGGCGTAGCTCATAAAAAAAAGATTCTCTTTTGTTTTGAGTGCAAGATCGCGACAGATTCGGAAGGCGGCTTGCTCTGAAAGAGTTAGTTCCTGATAGTAGATTTTTTCATTTTCTGAGAGTTCCGTGAAATAGCGTGCTTCACGGTCTTTGATCATGGCATCGACCTCTT
>CAMCSM010000120.1 GCA_945877805.1 Methylacidiphilum caldifontis
TCCTCAACATCAAGGAGGTTTCGGTAGTGCTTGAAAACGGTTGTTGAATCCGCTTTTTCAATCGGAAGATTGGTATGCAGTAAATACCATCCATCAATCTGGGCTTCTTTCTCCACCTCTTGATCTTTAAGTGACCATTCTAAAATCCCCTGATCATTGACTTTATAAATAAAGTAGCGATGGGCTTTGAGTCTCTCCAAGAGCCGTCCTGTTTGAGATGCGAGCTTTTGAGGATCAACGTTTTTACGTTGGGCTTTTGCGAGCTTTTCAAGGGCCTCTTTAGCTTTTTTAATTCGAGTCTCTCGTCGCTCTAAATCTCTTTGCCTGCGCCAATCTCCGCCTGCTAGCACGTAGCGCTTTCCTTCGTGTTCAATCTCCATGAGTTTGGTTCGATCCCCCAACTCAATTTGATTCTCTTTGGGAAGCTCCTTTAGGAGCGATTGCAAGGAGCTACTACTTAAACGAGTCACATACTCAAGCCCTGTCTCCTCCATCGCTTGTAAGTTAATCTTGCTGCTCATTCCCCCATCAAAAGCAAAGGTCGCCTCTTCAATCCCAAAACGTCGTCGCAACGTCGTTAAAATCCCTTGAAGGGTTTTATTATCCGCCCGATTGCCTCGTAAAACCTCGACATGCAAGGGAACTCCTTCTCGATCGGTCACCACCGATAAGACCATCTGATGTCGATCTCCTCGATGATCTCGACTATAGCCATAACGGGCGAGTGAATCCGGTCCCTTTCCTTCAAAATAAACACTTGTTAAATCATACAGAGCAATCGTTACGGATTTAGGAAAGGCTTGTTTAAAAAGTCCTTTTTCAATCCCCACCCATTGACCATTGAGTTGATCCATTGCGGCGTAAAGAGAGTCTTCTTGAAAAACCTCTTCTGCGGGAAGCCCGCACGCCTGAGCCAGCAAGGTTCCTTGGGCTTGATGAAAAAGATCCTGCTTTGCACACGGAAATAAGATTCGGGAAAAAATCATCGCCTGTAAAAGACCTCGGCTACGGGAATCGATCTCCCCTAAGATCCGATCTAAATCAAAGCGATCCCAAGCATCCTTTAAAACCGCCAACCCGCCAAAGTCCAATGCGGAATCGATTTTAACCTTCCCGCTTTCTACAAAAGTTTTTCCCTTCAAGGCCTCAGCCACAAGCTCCCGTATCGAATCAGGAAGCCCTGTCAAATTACAGACCGTTCGAGATCGAGGACCCTCCGCCGTACGGTAGGACTCGCGAACGAGCCACGAGAGGTAGACTTTTCCTTTTTTAGTCGATTTTGTAGAAGATAAAAACATGTACTACGATATAGTGCAAATTTACATATGCATGTAAAGAAAAATAAATACATTTTACTTACTACATTTTTAATGCCAAAAATACGATTTTCATAGGTAATATCCAAAAAATACGGGAATTTTTTCAGGAAGTTAGGTTAATCCCAGATTCGTCATTAGTGAGCGATCTCCTTAAAACCCAGTTCTTTCATTAGAAATCGATTTGCCTCTCAAAATAGATCACCAAAAGGTGATTTCATTATCGGGAGCGATCGCGGCTTTGGCGCGGGTAAACCAACACTCAACATCAGCGGGGATTCGATACCTGTCTAAATGCTCGAGCAAGGAGACCATCGAAACGATGGCGACGAGATCGTCGCAGGCCCGTCCGGTGATGGTCGTCGCATTTTCTTGAAATTCGCAGAGATCCCAAACTCCGAAGGTCGCCTCGGGGGGGAGTCGATCGAGGAGGAGCTCCGTTTCGGACTCCTGTTTGCGAATCGATTGGACACGTGATTTTCCGGGGAGATAGTCCCCTGCTTGATTACAAAAGCGGATCGTGGCCTTTTTGAGCCAAGCCTCTTGAACGCCGCCACGGAGGAGGACTCGCCCTTTTTCAACGGCGACTCCCGGATGATCGAGGTGGCCGATGAAGCAGAGCGGTTGGAGGCCCTTGGGTTGAAATCGATAGCGGGCGATGAGATTTCCCCAGCGATCGCGATGGAGTTTAACGGAAGAAAGCCGACTTAAGAGCTGTTCGACGGCAAGAAGCATTCTCTTTTCATGGAGGGAATCACTCTTCTCGTTTTACGAAATGGAGGACGGTCCCTGAAGAGAAACGAAGTTCCTTACGGTTCGCTTGATTGGAGCTCGCTTCTGCGAACGGAAAGAGAATCATTTCGATGAAGACCCCTTCACCGGTGTAGTGATAGTCGTATCGAACCCCTTGAAGAATGACTTGATAGTTTTCAGGATTTGGGACGAGAATATTATAAGCGCGGGATTGACGTCGAGTGAAGTAGTAGGCGATGAGGGTGCCCACGGCAATCGTGACGAGGGCGATAATGAGCATCCAAAGTCCGGTGGGATTGGAGGGAATGGCGATGAGATAGTCGACGGGAGCTTCACGAAAGAGGATAAATTGGCGTTCCAATTGAAACGGAACGATGAGTTCGAGCCCTTGAAAGATTCGTTGGAGGAAATAAAAAGTTGGAAAAAGAAAGGCGCCGAGGCCGGCGACTCCGTGGACGTGATCGATGAGAAAGAGGGAGAGGACTAAGAGGAGAAGGAAAGCTCGAAGATAAAAAGCGGTCTGGTTAAAGGCGGTATTGGCGCGGCTTTGAACGAAAGGAGGATTCTCCGGAAGCAGCTTTTGGATCAACGGATGAAGCGCGGTCATGACCGCCGATTGAGGGGGATGATCGTGCAGTTGGCTCAGCCAGTTCATCGAGGCGGAAGGGGCGGTCTCGGGGGGATTAATCCAATGGACGCGGGTCGATGAAGGAATCATCCAGAGATCCGGTAAGGTATTGAGAAAGAGGATCACCAATAAAAAGAACGGTCGCTTTTTCTGAAAGGCGATAAACATCAAAATAACAAAGACAAAGATTTCGACGTAGCGATCGATCCAGAAGAGGTCTAAAGTATTCATGATAAGCTCTTGATGGACCGTTTAGTCCCTCACTGTTTGAATTTCTTGCAAAATGGTCAACTCCGAAAGCTTTCGCGAGTAGCTAATTTGGGTTTAGAATTCATAAATCGGAATTCAATGCAACTCGAATGGGGCAAAGAATGTTTCATTGAGGAGATATCCTTTGTTTCGATCTTTGACCGATTTATGTTTGAGGAAGCGAGAAGGCTCCCGATTCGGGGTAGAGGTTACGGTAATTGATCGCTTGAATGGCAACCATTGTGGCGACCCCAAGAATTTCAGCGTAACTGGCTCCCCGCGAGACATCTCCCGAGGGCTTTTCAAGTCCGAGAAGAATTTGGCCGAAGGCCTCCGCCTTAGCGAGACGTTGGATGAGTCGACAGGAGATACTGCCAGAGTTGAGATCTGGAAAGATGAGCACATTGGCCTTTCCGGCGACGAGACTTCCTGGGGCCTTAGTGGCGGCAATTGACTCCACAAGAGCGACATCGGCTTGGAGCTCCCCATCAATCGAGGCCTGTATATTTTGTTCCGAGAAGGCACGCTTGGCGAGGGCCGTTGCGGCGATGATTTTCTCCGCATCTTGGGTGGGGGCATTTCCCTTGGTGGAATAGGAGAGCATCGCAACGCGGGGGACTTCCCCGGTTATTTGCCGGAAAAATTTTGCGGATTCAACGGCGATACTACAGAGTTGATCGACGGAGGGATGAGGAATAATCGAGCAATCGCCAAGAACCAAGAGGCCGTGGTGACCGTATTCACAATCAGGGACCTGAAGAACGGTGCAACTGGAGATCGTTTTGATTCTGGGAAGCGGTTTGATGATTTGAAAAAGAGGGCGCAAGAGACTTCCAGCGCCGATATTTGCTCCGCCGACCAGTCCATCGGCTTGACCGTGTTGAACCATCATCGTTGCAAAGTAGTTCGGATTTGAAATGATCGATTCCCCTTCGCTATTGGCGATTCCGCGATAGCGATTCATTTTTTCCAGATGGGAAACAAAGAGTTGAAAATCGTCGGCCTTTTGCGGTTCGATGACTTTAATAAAGGGCGAGGAGAGATTTCGGCTTTTGAGAAGTTCTTTAATTTCCTCTTTGTTGCCGAGGAGAATCGGAATGCCGAGCTCTTTGGAGGCATAGTGAAAAGCCGCCGTTTGGACACGTTCATCCGCTCCATCAGGAAATACAATGCGTTTCGGATGGCGCTGGAGTTTTGCGTACAGTTGATCAATGAAGCTCATGAAGGGACCTTATCGGTAGAATGCAGCTTAAGCCGCAATCTTCAGTCGATCATAAGGGATCGTTTTATGATGAAAAGGGAAAAAAAACTTGGTTCTCTTAAGCGGATCGATAAGGTTCGGGTCGTGAATCAGGGGAATTTGAATTATAACGCTCTTTATCACGGCCTTTTCCGTACTTTTTTAAAGATCGTTGAGGCCTCTCGAACGTGGAGGGTGAAGTCGGTCGAATTGAGTTCGAAGAGCCGCGTTTTGCTTTTTAGTGCGGCAGGGATTGGGGATACTTTAACCGATTCGGTTGTTTTTAAGGCATTAAGCGAGAGCTATCCAGGGATCGAATTAGTGGCCGTCTGTCATCGGCGTCGGAAATCTCTTTTAGATCATAATCCCTATGTTTCGAAGATTTTTTGTTACTCCAAAGGAGTTCCGGCCTTTATCCGACTCTATCGAGAGTTAAAGGCCGCCGGTCCGTGGGATGCGATCTTACATTTGCGCGGGAATGATCCGGAGCCGCGTTGTCTCAGTTTCCTTTTAAATCCGGGAGCGACCTGGAGTGTTCCTCAGATGACACAGCTTCAAGCCTACTGCGGACATGCGGTCTTGCAGCCGGATTGGGATCAGACTCATGGAGTGGAGCAAACGTTGCGGATTGCACAAGCCGTGGGCGGGCGCGTCTCCTCCCCTCAACTCGTTTTTGAGCTGAGTCCAAAGGAGTGTGAGGAGTCGGAGAGATTTTTTCGAAGCGAGGGACTGAGCGAAAGAGCGAGATGCGTTTTGCAGGTCGGAGGTGGACGACGGGCAAATTGGCGGGATTGGCCGATCGAGAATTATGCCAAGGTGATCGACCATTTTCGCGATCAACCGATCGATCTGATTGTTTTAGGAGGGAAAGATCATCGCGATCGGTCGGAGTCTCTCGCGAGCCTGTTCAAGGGGCAGTTGGCTCCTTATTTTGATTTTATCGGAAAGACGACGCTCACTCAGTCGGCTTGGCTCTTAAAAAGCTCTCGGGCAGTGGTCTCGACCGATACCGGAATGATGCATCTTTCCTTTGCGGTGGGAGCCCGAGTGGTCGCCTTGATTCATTGTAATAATCCCGCAAGCCGGGTAGGACCGTATGGGTATGGAGAGCGGCATCGTGTGATTGAGTTGAAACGTCCCGTGGATTACGCTAAGCCTTCCGATGTCTCTATGAATCAAATTACTCCCGAACAGGTGATCGAAAAATTAAAGGAGCTGGGACTATGAATTTTCCCGGTCTTGATTCTGGATGGAGGAGCTACCATAGCCTCCTTCACGGAGTGGGCTGGATTAAACCGTGGGATCTCGCAAAATGTAAGGAGGCGGTTCAAAAGGGGGAGAAAATTTTAGTGGTGGCCAATACCGCCTTGGGAGATTCGATTCTTTGTACCCCCCTTTTAAAAAGCCTTTCCGATGCATTAGGGGCTGATCGAGTTGGATTTCTCGTTCGTGATTCTTATGTTGCTCTTTATCAGGGAGTCCCGTGGATTGGCAAAGTTTTTGGGGTCAAAGGGAAATATCGGGGATTTCGAAAACTTCAAGCGCAGTTAGAAAATCAGGGTTATAAAATTGCGTTAGTAGCGAATTCGACCGAGCCGGATTTAATCCCGTGGCTTTGGTGGAGTGGGTTAAGAGGTTTTTTGCGCTATCGAAATCGATGGAGCTCTTGGGCGAATTGGTTTGCGAATCAACATCAAATGCTCTCCCCGGACTCCTCCCACTATGCGACTGAACATGCGATCGATAATAATCTCGCGATGATGGAGACGTTAGGGATTCCGATTTCGACGCATCAATTAATTTATGCGCATGCGGATTTAGAGGTGAAGCTTCCGACTTTTGCTCCCCGTTATTTAGTGGTACATCCCGGGGCCTCCCGACCGGAAAAAAGATGGCCGCTCGAGAATTGGTCGCGAATCATCAAGGCGTTGAGAGCAGAGTTTAATATCGAATGTATTATTACCGGAAATCGTCAGGAGATCGAGTTGGCTTCTGAACTCAAGCATCAACTCGGAAGTGATGTCACGAATTTAGCGGGCCAACTTTCCCTGCCGGAATTGGCGCGGCTTTTAAGAAGTGCTTCCTTATTTATGTCCGGAGATACGGGGCCTTATCATTTAGCAGTGGCGGTGGGCTGTCCTACGGTGACTCTTTTCGCTCCCCGAGATCGTGGCTCCTCCGCGGAGGCCTGTGGGCCTCATCATGTCGATTTAACCAAGCACGTCGTCTGTCAGACGAAACGCTTTCACGATCCGATCATGATGATCGATATGGAGAGCGTCGGGCTTGCGGCTTACGATATTTTAATGCGCTATCCCTGATCAATCGGTGAAAGAAGGAGAAAGAATTGAAGAGGAATGAACCTATTTTGAGGTCGATTGAGAGTGGCCTCGATTCCGATTGATGCTTTTTAAAGCCGGCCAATTTTTTAATTTTATGAGGATAGGACTTTTTATTCCGAATGCGACCTTTGACCTGCCGGGATCTTCCGAGGTCGGAGGGATCGAGGTTTTTGCCTTTGAGTTGGGAGAGGCGATGAGGGCTCTTGGTCATGAGGTGATTCTTTTTGGCGGGGAACCGAAAGCGGGGAAAGGATATCGGGCGAGCAATTTGAAAGTTGAGCTCGCTCCGTATTGGGAAACCGCGAAAATCTGGAACCTTGGCTCTCGTTTTCGGAAACTTGTTCAGAGGCTTCATTTCGCGCAAGCGATTGCCCCTCGGATTCGGGATTCGAAATTGGATTTGATGGTGGTCTTTAAACCGTACGATTTTATCAACGCTTTTCGCTGGCGCCATTTAGGATTTAAGGTGGTGATGAATTATCAGGGGAAAGATTTTTTTCCGACCGACCGATTTTGGAAGCAGTGGATCGATGCCGAGTTCGCCTGTAGTGATGAGAATGCACGATTGGCGCAATCTCGGTACGGAATTTTGCCGAAAACATTTTCGAATGCCGTAGAGAGCGATTTTTTTAAGCCCGGCGAAAAATCAAAAGGGGATCATAGCGGTCGCTTTCGGATTTTAACCGCAGGACGAATGGTAGGCTGGAAAGGGCTCTGTACCTTGATTCCGGTTTTGGAAAAAATGCCAGAGGTGGAGTGGTGGGCGGCGGGGGATGGGCCGGAGCGGGAGAAACTGATCGCACAGGCGGAGGCGGCGGGAGTGGCCGATCGCTTTAAGGTTCTGGGGGTTTTAGAAAATGAAAAACTTCGGGAGGCGATGCAAGAGGCCGATCTGATGATTCAACCGAGTTGGGATTTTGATGCCTGTCCGACCGCTGTTTTACAGGGGATGTCCTGCGGGTTGCCGCTCATTTTATCCGATCAAGTCGGGCTAAAGAGTTTGATTCAAAACCAAGGGGCCTTTCAAGCGGTGACCTCTCGCGATCCGGATTCGATCGTGAAAGCGATTCGACGATGGAGGGAGAATCCGGAGCAATTCCAGCAAGCCTCAGAGGCCTCGCGCCGTGAGGCGGTGGAGCGATTTTCATGGAAGCAATTAGCGAAAGCCTTGGAAGCGGAATGGAGTAACTGAGAAAGAGAGGGTTAACCGCCAAGTCAAATTCATTTAAAATGCAGGGGGAGTGCCTCGCGCGGAGACGCTGAGACGCAGAGAGTTTTCAATCCAAAAAAGATGAATCAAAAGAAAGAGATTTATAGAGGACGGAGGGTAACGGAGGAAAATTCGATTCATTTTTCAAAACAAAATTCAATAAAACTAATCCTAAAAAAAGCAGTTGGAACCACGGATATCACGGATCACACGGATTTCCAATAGTTTAGGGAAAATTGCACGTTCACCTTTTGGGTGAAGAGAAAAACGGAGATTAATTCTCATAAACTCCTCCATCCGTGGTATCTGTGTTATCCGT
>CAMCSM010000121.1 GCA_945877805.1 Methylacidiphilum caldifontis
CATCAATGGCATCATCCAACTCGCAAAACGGAACGCTAGAGGCTTTCGTAACTTCGAATACCTCAGAGCAATCTCGTATCTGCGATGTTCAAAACTCCAACTCAACCTTCCCACTCTATGACCCACTCAAAACGTCGAAGCTTCAAAATAAAAAACTCCAAGGAATCCCTTTCGGATCGGCTATTAAATTCCCTTGATCTGGCTTTCTTAAAACCACGACTCTCCCTGGATGAAGTAAATGACGGTGTTGATCTTTTTTAAAGTAACCATGTCCGGAAAGGGTTACTAACCAACAGGCCTGAGGATCAGGAGAGTTAATGAAAAGTGATTTAAAGCTTTGTACTTCTGTCAAATGAACATCTAAACAACTGTCGATCCGAAAATGCGGACCCTCCCATTTATTGACATTCGGTTTCAAAACCTCATCAATAGATCCAAATTTCAGATTTAGTGCCGAACTCATATCTTGATAGAGATCATGCTTTTTATTAAACAAATTGCAAACCAAAGAGAATCAGGGAAAACAAATCTCATCTTCGTTCAAAAATGATTTTTAATTTTTCGGTGGCAACATTTCAAATTACGGGTTATTATTTTTTTGTGAAAATTTCGAATTTACTGCGATATTCGAGCGAGTGGATTAAATGTGATGTCGGGAACAACCGGATTGTTGTCACCAGCCGTGTTCGCCTGGCACGAAACCTCCGTCGACATCCCTTTCCGGGATGGGCAAAAAAGCAGGAGCGCGAATCTGTATTTGATGTGATACGCCCTGCTGTGTCCGGACTTCCTGAAATGAAGGAGGCGATCCTCAATGAATCGATGGATCACTTTAGCCCGCTCGAAAAACAGGTTCTCGTCGAACAACATCTGATTAGTAAGGAGCACGCCGCTAAAAATGCGGGCAGCGGCTTGATTCTCAATAAGCCACGTACCTTGAGTATTATGATCAATGAAGAGGATCATATTCGCCTTCAGGCCATTAAAAGCGGCCTTCAACTGAAAGCCGTTTGGAAAATGGCAGACAAAGTTGATAGCGAACTCGATGAAAAGCTCGATTTTGCTTTCTCTCCTCAAGTTGGATTTCTAACGGCCTGCCCGACGAATGTCGGAACGGGAATGAGAGCCTCGGTCATGATGCATCTTCCTGGGCTGGTTCTGAGTGAACAAATTGGGCAGATCATTAAAGCCGTTAATAAAATTGGACTTGCGGTACGCGGACTCTACGGGGAGGGAACTGAAGCGCTCGGCAATCTTTTCCAAGTTTCCAATCAAATGACCCTCGGAGAGGCAGAGGTCGAAATTATTGAAAAACTTCATAAGGTTATCAATAATATTATCGAACATGAAGAGAATGCCCGTCAAAAACTACTTGAAGATAAAGCCCGAATGGTCTCCGATCAGGTCGGTCGCGCTTACGGGGTGATGATGCATGCCTATTGCATCACCTCCAAAGAGGCTTTAAATCTCCTCTCGATTCTTCGTCTTGGCGTTGATCTCGAAATGCTGCCCGCCGAATGTCGTCATTCGATCGATGAGCTATTTATTCGAACCCAGCCCGCCCACTTACAAAAAGATCACGAAAAAAAATTAACCACAGAAGAGAGAGATGCGATGCGAGCCGACTTACTCCGCGAGAAAATTAAAGGGATGGCAATTCCAGCGAGCCACGATATTTTAAAGAAAGAAAACAAAGAGGGATCATGAATAATTTTACTCCACGTGCCCAACAAGTTCTCGCGCTCGCGCGAAAGGAAGCCGATCGTTTTAACCATAACTATGTCGGAACGGAGCATATCCTTCTCGGCTTAATCAAGCTTGGGCAAGGGGTTGCCGTTCAAGTTCTTCAAAAAATGGGCCTTGATCTCGAAACCGTTCGAATGGAGGTCGAAAAGCATGTCGGCTCCGGCCCTGAATCGAAGGTCTCAGGAAATATTCCTTACACCCCTCGTGTAAAAAAAGTACTCGCCCTTGCCAATAAAGAAGCAAAAGCCCTGAATCACAGTTACGTAGGGACCGAACATGTTCTCCTTGGGCTTCTTCGCGAAGGGGATGGAGTTGCCGCACGTGTCCTCAAAAGTCTTGATATCGATATCGAACGGGTTCGAAACGAAGTACTCAAAGAACTTGATCCAAACTTCACTGGAAGTGGAGACTCAGGTTCTGAGGATCATGACGACGAAGGTGAAGAATCCTCTTCCTCCTCCAGCTCTGGAAGTAGTGAAGAGGCCGCAGCCGGTTCAGGACAATCGAGTCCTTCTAGCAAAAAAGAGGTTAAAACCCCTGCCCTAAAAGCCTTTGGCCGCGATCTCACGGAGATGGCTCGTAAAGGAGATCTTGATCCGGTTGTTGGACGATCGAATGAAATCGAACGGGTGATCCAAGTCCTTTGCCGACGCACTAAAAATAATCCCGTTCTCATCGGCGAAGCGGGAGTTGGAAAAACAGCGATTGTCGAAGGGCTTGCCCAAGAGATTATCAAAGGCAATGTTCCTGAGCTTCTTCAAGAAAAACGGGTCATTACGCTCGATCTCGCGCTCATGGTCGCTGGAACTAAATATCGCGGTCAATTTGAAGAGCGAATTAAAGCGGTCATGGATGAGATTCGTAAATCCAAAAATGTCATTCTTTTTATCGATGAAATGCACACGATCGTCGGCGCCGGTGCCGCAGAAGGGGCGATGGATGCCTCCAATATTCTCAAACCCTCCCTCTCGCGTGGTGAACTCCAATGTATCGGAGCAACAACTCTCAATGAGTTCCGGAAGCATATCGAAAAAGATTCTGCGTTGGAACGTCGATTCCAACAGGTCATGGTCGAACCCCCTTCGGTCGATGACACGATTCAGATTCTCAAAGGAATTCAACCTAAATACGAAGCCCATCATAAAGCCAAGTTTACAAACGAGTCTTTAGAATCGGCCGCGCGTCTTTCTGATCGCTATCTTCCGAACCGATTCCTTCCGGATAAAGCGATCGATGTCATGGATGAGGCCGGCTCTCGTGCTCGTATTTCTGCGACGATGCGTCCTCCTGAATTAAAAGGAATGGAAGTTCGTATTGAGGAGATCAAAACCCAAAAAGAGACCTGCATTAAAGATCAAGATTTCGAAAAAGCGGCCGCTTTACGGGATCAAGAAAAAGATGCACGCGATCACCTTGAAAAAACAATCCAAGATTGGCGTCAAAAAAGTCACGATCAAATTGTGACGGTCACTGAAGATGACATGATGCGCGTCGTTGCTAAATGGACCGGGGTTCCGCTCTCTCGAATGGAACAAAAGGATATGGATCGACTCCTGAATGTCTCTGAAGAGATTAAAGGAAAGGTTATTGGACAAGATGAAGCGGTCTACGCACTTGGAAAAGCCCTCCGACGTTCACGAGTTGATCTTAAAGATCCTAAACGGCCGATTGGCACTTTTGCCCTTCTTGGGCCAACCGGGGTCGGAAAAAGCCTTTTAGCGAAGACCCTTGCCGAATATATGTTCGGCTCCCAAGATGCCTTGATCCAAATCGATATGAGTGAGTACATGGAGAAATTCAATGTCTCCCGACTCATCGGCTCCCCTCCGGGCTACGTCGGATATGAAGAGGGAGGTCAGCTCACGGAACGGGTTCGTCGTCGCCCTTATTCGGTTGTTCTTTTTGATGAATTTGAAAAGGCTCACTCCGATGTTTGGAATATCCTCCTTCAAATTCTCGAAGATGGAACGGTCACCGACAGTCTTGGTCGCAAGATCGATTTCCGAAATACGATTATCATCATGACCTCCAATGTCGGGGCAGAACATGTGAAGAAGAACAATACGATGGGCTTCACGAATTCAACCGATGAGATGAGCTATGAAACGCTCAAAGAGCGAATGATCGATTCAGCAAAGAAGACCTTTAAACCGGAATTTCTCAATCGTTTGGATGATCTCATTGTCTTCCGTCCGCTCCGTAAAGAGGACATGGCACAGATCGTTCATATCGAAGTTAAAAAAATTGCAGATCGTTTGAAATCACGTCAGATCGAAATTGATCTTTCGCCAGAAGCGATTACCTACCTCATCGAGAAAGGATATGATCCTGTTTACGGTGCTCGTCCTTTACGTCGGGCGGTTGAAAAACATCTCGAAGATCCAATTGCCGAGGATATTCTCCGAGGTAAAATC
Source organism: Methylacidiphilum caldifontis (assembly GCA_945877805.1). Lineage (GTDB taxonomy): Bacteria > Verrucomicrobiota > Verrucomicrobiia > Methylacidiphilales > CAMAQI01 > CAMAQI01. The sequence continues at coordinate 4,161 of CAMCSM010000121.1, forward strand.
AAGAACTCTTCAAAAATCATGATTACAGTCAAAGAAGAGGTTTTGGTCTTTACCCCGAGTGAAACTCCTCTTCCCCCTAAGAGTGTTTCTACATAAATCGGCCAAAGACTGAAACCAAGAATATCTCTTCAATGAAAATGTTTTTCGTCGGAATGAAAAATATGACCTTGTTATGAGGCTCATTTACGAAAAAGTACCCTTTCGAATTTCAGAGTCAATCCGTGCCGTTACGTGGATTTGGCCATAAGTCACCTGCCCTTATCATTATCACTCAGAGAACTAAATTTGGGTTAAATTGTCATTCCCTTAGGAGTATCCAAGATCTCTTTTAAAATAAAGGCCTGCCGCAGTGCCGCGGGGGTTTTGAGCTGCTTACGAATGTCCCCTACCCCTTGCCGGGCATTGATCACTTGAAAGCGGGAGGCTGAGATATTTAGAGAAGGAGTCGCCATCCCTGCTAAATCTTCATCAAAATTGATCCTCTCAATCCTTTTCGTTGCTGGCAAAGTTTCAGGATGAGTCGGGAAAGGAGAGCCGTACATCTCTCTCGGACTCTCCTTCGGAAACTCCATTCGAGGTCCCTCAGAAAAGGGATCGACTCGCTTTTCCACCACCATCGGGATCGGCTTTCTCACCCTCTCCTCTTCACGAGGAGGAGGGGGAGGAACTTCCTCCCTTGAGGAACGAGGGAGTCCTAACGACTCCAAAAGATCATCTATATCCCCCTCTTGTTGTTGACGGGGAGCCGCAGGAGTCGGAGTCCGATCGGGAATCGGCTCAGGAATCGGAAATTCCTCCCCCTCCCCTTTTTTCCGTTTCAATGCCTCAACGATCTGGGAGATAATCCCAATCGCAAAGATAATGATCACGATCCAATTAACTTCTGCGTATTTCATTAGTTCCTCACTCTTGAAATTCTTAGCAAAATTGTCAACATTTTCATTGAAGAGATATCGTTGGTTTCGATCTTTAACCGATTTATGATATGGTACTATCCGGCTTGGTATCACCAGCGATCGTTGAACGCATTTGAGTATCAGCCTGAACATTCTTCATCCGATAGAAATCCATCACCCCGAGATTTCCTGAGCGAAACGATTCAGCAATCGCCTGAGGAACCTGTGCCTCTGCTTCGACGACCTTCGCTCTCATCTCCTCAACGCGCGCCTTCATCTCCTGCTCGACGGCAACCGCCGCAGCTCGTCGGACCTCAGCCTTGGCCTGAGCAACTCGTTTATCCGCTTCTGCTTGCTCCGCTTGAAGTTTCGCTCCCACGTTCTCACCGACATCAATATCGGCAATATCGATCGATAGAATTTCAAAAGCGGTTCCAGAATCGAGTCCCTTTTGAAGAACGGTTTTTGAGATCCGATCTGGATTCTCCATCACCTCTTTATAAGAATTCGCAGAACCAATCGTCGTCACAATTCCCTCACCGACCCGAGCAACAATGGTCTCTTCCGTAGCACCACCGACAAAACGATCTAAATTGGTACGAACGGTGACACGAGCTTTGACTCGCAATCCAATTCCATCTTTCGCCACAGCATCAATCGTGCTCTTTCCTGAGGAGGGATTCGGACAATCAATCACGCGAGGATTAACGCTTGTGCGTACCGCTTCATAAACAGTCTTTCCAGTTCCGCGGGTTGCGAGATCAATCGCACAACAGCGATTGAAATCTAAAGTAATTCCGGCTTTATCGGCCGCAATCAAGGCTCGAATGACTTCGTCGACATTTCCACCAGTCAAATAGTGAGTTTCAAGTTGTGTCGCCTCAACCATAATCCCCGAACGGACAGCGGTGATTCGATTATTCACAATCAAAGAGGCCGGAATTCCTCGAAAACGCATCGCCAGAAGATTTCCGATTCCGACAGGGGCTCCGGAGATATAGGCACGAAACCAGATTCCAAAAAAATTCACTAGAATCAGAGCGATAACAATGACGACAACGATTCCAACACCCAATACAATAAGTTCCATGACATTTTCCTTTTTTTAATTAAGCCTTTTTACGACAACTGCTCTCTCACTCGAACTTGTGACCCCTCGACGCGAGTGACCACCAACGAACGACCTTCCTCAATAAATCCTGACTCGGAAATCACATCAATTCTTTTCCCAAGAATCAGGGCAACTCCCGTTGGTCGACACAAGCTAACCGCTTTTCCATTTTGTCCAACGAATTTTTTAAAAGAATCTTCTTGGTCGGGAGTTTGATTCGTCTCTTCGAGCATCATCGATCGACCGAATTTAGAAAAAGGGAGACGCTCCATCACGACAAAAAGCCCAATCGTCACCGCTAAAACCTCAAATAAAAGAAGCCCTGCCCCTATCTTTAAACCATAGAGTTGGAAGGTCCAAATTACGGAGGCAAGTAAACATCCCCCTCCTAAAATCCCCATAATCATTCCGGGCATAAAGATCTCTGCCACTAAGAGAAGTGAGCCAACAACAACTAAAATTGTGATCCAAAAAGCCTCCATAAAACTATGCCTCCTCTTGAATCGGTTCAACCACCACGCGAAAGGCATCGACTGAAAGGACTCGTATCTGGCACCCCGCCTCAATCAAGACCCCTGTCGTCACCACATCACGAAATTCACCGGCAAACTCTGCGGTTCCTGAAGGACGAAGGACAGTCGTCGAAACCCCCTCCGAACCTACTTGGAGTCCCGATTTTACCGGAACCGAGGCCCCCCCCACAGTCGCCTCCTCCAACTTTTGCGTGATCCAATGGCTGGGGATAAATTTAGCCAAAAGGGCCATTAAAATAAATCCGCCTAAAATCGAATAGGTCGTCTGCACGAGCGGGGTTTGAAACTGATTCCACTGAGGAAAGGCACTTTGTCCCGGATAAAAATCGATCTTTGAAAAAGCAAAGGCAAAGAGAATGAGTAAAATTCCCGTAATCGAAGGAATTAAGAGCCCTGGAAATAGATAGATCTCAACGACTAATAAGGAGACCCCAGCGAAAAAGATCAGTACCGGTTCATACCCACTGAGTCCTGCCACATAATGACCTAAAAAATAGACCAAGAAACAGAGAGCAGCCGAGATTCCAAAAAGACCAAAACCAGGGGTCTTAAACTCTAAATAGCCCAAAGCCATTCCGGCGGTCAGAAGAAAAGGAGAGATCATCGTGATAAAGCGCGCCACTTTTTCGAAACCGGTCGCCTCAAGGGTTATGATCTGGACATTCGGACCAGCAATCTGCGTGGCCAATGCCTTTAAATCGGTAACAGTCCCCGAAGAGAGTAACGTTTTCCCTCCGATCTTTTGTTCCGCCTCATTCGTCGTTAAGGTTAACAGTTTTCCGGCAGGAATAATCTCCTTCCCTCCAATTTTGAGCCCTTGATTTCGATCGACCATCGCATCAAAAACCTCCGGACGATGCCCATTCATCTCCGCATTCGAACGCACCATCGCTCGAATCGCCGAGGTGATCTTTTCCTCATAACTCTCTGGAATCAGTTGCGGTCCTTGCCCAGGGGCCGCCATCACAGGAGCTGCTGCCCCGATGACTGATCCCGTGGTCATATAAATATGACGAGTGGCCGCTGAGATAAAGGCTCCTGCTGAAATCGCTTTCTTATCAATCAAGGTATAGGTCTGATCTTGGGGTTTAAAATTCTGGAGCGCTTGAATAATCTTCTCTGTACAATCTACTCTCCCTCCATTCGTCTCCATATGCAGAATCAGGGCGGTCGCTTTTTGATCCAAAGCCTCTTTAACCCCACGACGAACCAAAGATTCCATCGTCGGCTCGATCTCAT
>CAMCSM010000122.1 GCA_945877805.1 Methylacidiphilum caldifontis
GGCGATAGCTCAACGGATAACGCAGATACCATCTCACGCACAAAATAATAATTTCGGGTAAATAGTGGCGCCACTTGAACGGATTCTTCATTTTTAAACCCTATCCAACTCCTTCTCTTTGTTATAGTTATTGTTTTTGCAACAGAACCTCCCAAACTCACTTTGACTGGTTCATTCGGGTCCGCCCATCCCCAGACAGGAGTTTTTTCTCCCACTTGAAGAATGGCATGATCCACGAAAATACAGGGAACGCTGACATCGGCATAACACCTACTCATTCCGATGAGTGTGATCATGGTCATGATGGAGAACGGAATGAGGGATTTCTGAAATGTCATATGAAAGATCATAAAAACTCAAATCGTTCTTCACTACCTTAAATCAACTCGATCGAAAGACGGAGAATCACCCCTAGCGGGGCTCCCCACTGGTAACATTTAGCCATGAGTCAATGCGCTGCTCAAACAGATTTGCTTTTCCTGACCGCAGATGATCTCTCATGACTTTTTCCGCATCATCGGGATCCAAACTTTTAAGTTGTTGGATCAGATCCGCATGACTCATCACAGGATGGAATTGATGCATTTCCATGAATACATTCGCCATGCACAATGTTCCGAGTCTCATTGTTTGTTCAAATACATTCAATAATGAATGACAGTTAGTAAGCTGGACGAGTGCTCGATGAAGTTGAATTTCTGACTTCCATGCATCGACCTCATTTTTGCGTTGATGATCCGCATCATAGATAAATTTCTTTAATGCAGGCGCATTCTTCGTGAGAATCTCTCCACAATAAAGCCTCGCCGCCTGACACTCGATCGCTTCTCGAACGATCAAATAGCCGACGATTTCCGAAGGTTTGATTATTTTTATTTGAGAACCCTTGCGTGGAATTGTAATCAACAGACCTTCGGATTGAAGTCGAACCATCGCTTCCAATACTGGGGCGATACTGATGCCAATTTCGTTGGCAATACTCAGACGGTTGATGATTTGTCCGGGAAAAAGACTCTTATTTAAAATCCGGTCAATGATCAATTCGTAGGCTTTTTGAGAAAGAGCGGATTTTTCTTTCGGTTTTTTTTGTCGGATTTTTTTCATTTAAATATTATACATGATATATGTCATTTACAAAGAAACATTTTAGAGGGGCTCAACTGCTGTTTTAACTCAAGGATCAAAAAGTCGCCAATCGAGTGTTCGGAAATGATAGTATTTATTGATGTCCGCTTCCGTATCTGAAAGAGGGGCTTTTGCGAAGTCAATGGTCTTAAGGTTGGGGTCATTCGGATCCACATACCGTTCAATCATGGCGGATCCTCGTTTTTCTCCAATGATCAGAATTTTTTCACCATTCCGACGGAGTGCTTCTTTGGAGATGGTCTTTAGGGATTGGACGCGAAAATGAACCGTGTATGTGTTTGATTTCGTCGTCAATTGGGAGTAAATATTGGCGTAGGGGCGTTCACGGATGTTATCTCCCGTCAGAGCGTAGTTATTCCAGAACGAACTCATTCCCGCATAGGTCGCTCCTCCAAAATTAGGAACAAGGGATATTTCACAGATTTGAGTCGCTGAGCGGAAAATATCGCCGGTTGCGAATTTTTGACGAAAACCGTTGAGAGTTTCATCGATGTTGATGAAGTGGCGATAAAGATTCTTGTTCGTCACCCCCCCCTTGTAAATCGCTGCATCGGCGGTGGGGATTGTCATCATTTTTTCAGCGGCAAGCACCCCTCGCATTCCGGTTTCCCTTACAATATAATGAAACGGCATGATCTGATAGTTCATGTTGATGCGTCCCGCCGTTGAGAGCGGTTCGCTGATCGCGTAAGGCTCGACAACGGGCAGGTGAAAGAGATCCATCCAAAGATGATCTCGGGGGCTCATCGTGTTGCCAAAATGGGCTGCGGGCTCGGGACGAAAGAGGAGCGTCCGCCATGAAACGCCGGTTTTGACTCCCGATGAAAGCGACCCGAGCATTCCGGCAGAGGGGACCATCCGGTTCTGAGAAAAATACGTGGAGGTGAGTCCGAGGTAGGATGTCGCGCTACCGAAATAGGGGATGGAGGATGTGTTCATCCCAAAGATAGTCCCTTCATCCGCTTTGTTGATATAAGCACCGTCGCGCATGGCTGCGATACCGGTGTCCCAGTCACCGGGGATATTTCCGATGGTGACGCCGTTGACGCTGGAGGGGAGATTCGGGTACCAACTTGAAACAACCTGTCCGCTTCCCAAACCGCCATAACTCTGATAGGGATCGTTGATGGTGAGAGGGGGAGCGGCCGCTCCTGTCCAACTGTTTCTATAAGTGGCGTTTGGGACAAAACGTCCGTAGGTCGCTCCATAATAATTATAGGAGGCTCCAGATAAACTATGTTCCACCGCTGTGGCGACGTTGTTATAATTGGCGCTGGGTTGAAAGAAGGTGGAGGGGACTGTTTTTTGGGCGGCAATCATGCGAAAATCGGAACCACTGGTCCCTCCTGCAACGACCGACCGGACCGTGTCATGGCTCGTCAAATAGGAAACGGCCACTTTACCGGCGGCGGTGGTGGCTGCCGATCCATAGAAACGGCCGGGGCTGGGGATGGGGTCGGGGGGGATGGTGGTGATGGAGCTCGAAAGTTTTGCAAAGTTGATTCCTGAAACGGTCGAGTTGGCTGTCGGAACAGGAATACTGACAGGGGTAAAGTTGAACGTAAGGGACTGCAACGTCGTGCTCTGTGTCGGGTCCATGAAGGTCACGGTGATGGAGCCGCCACTAAAAGCCATTTGACCTGTCGTGATATCGACATTGAAGAGATTGGAAACGAAGGGATATTTGTTTGTTGATCCGCTGCTGGCTGCGGTTGTATCTCGCCCGCTGAGCAAAAGGGAGAGTCCTTCCGACCCTCCTCCAGAGTAAGCGTTGTAGGAGGAGTTTTGTTTCCGAACTAAGATGTTCGCGGTTGCATTGGGAAAAATCGCTAGGTTGTTCACTTGAAGTCCGGAGAGTCCGGTCATGGTGAGATACCAACAGTGAGTGATTGGAGGATATCCCTGGGTCGCGGTAAAGAGTCCCGGGACCAAAAAGGCCTGAACCCGATAATTGTTCGCGGGAACGGCGGGATTGGTTGCATTGGTATCGGTCACCATAAAAACAATGGCGAGCTCGGTCACCGTGGGGAAACGTCCAAATCCCCGAGTATCCGTCGTCGCATCGTAACTCGGAACGACCTGTCCTGCGCCAGCATTGCTATAAGCCGCCGTACCACTCGTCGGGGTTCCGTTCGCATTGAGGCCAACCGCATAAGGGGTAAGTCCTGAAGTGGAGGCGTCGAGGATATTCGTTGAGCGGATGTAGTCGAAAATTTCGGTCAAAATTTGATCCCGATCCGCCTTGTACTTGTTGAGAAAATTACCTCCGAATCCCGGAACATCCGCCGCAGTGAGCGTACGAAGGTATTGGAGGAGATCCGTATTCCGGGAGATCTGTATGTCTTGCGTTGCGCTTTGAGAGTTCGCCCGCTGAAAAAAATAGGAACGCTCTCCTACGGTTGAACAAAAAGCTATTAAATTATCCAAAGGGGTTCGGTACGTGGAGGTATTGTGTTGATGAATGGGCCAAAGTGAAACCCGTGGACGATTATAAAGATTGACGTCGGGAGCACGACTCGAGGTGGTAATAAAAAATTTGGCTCTCTCTACATCCTCACGGCTAAGACCCTGGATCTTACGGGAGGGATCAAAAAGAATTTCCTCCACCGTCGAATAAAGCCGATCCTTTTTGAGGGGAAGGCCTCCCTGGTTCATGGAGCCTGCCACGGTTCCTCCCTGTGATCCACCGTCGGCAACCCGAGGCGATATCGCATAGTAGGAGGAAGGTTTTTTAAGGACGGATCCAAAAACAGGCATCAAGGAGGTCATCGCCGGATGCCCGGGATAACGTTGAAATTCGTTCTGAATGGGCTGAAAACTTCCGAGATTCATCTCTTCGGTCGTAAAGGCTCGTGGGGTGTCCCAATAGGTTCCAACAGATGCCGTATTAATATTAATTTTCGACGTTTCATCGTCCGTCCAAAAAGCGATACGGCCCACGACCGGGTTATCTGTCGTAAATGTGGCTTCGGAAAAAGACCGGATCTGCCCATCCGCCTGAACGTATAACCACTGCACAGGCATGGGGAGAGAGTTGGCACTGGATCCCCCAGGAACAGTTCCAACGGAGAATCCCTCCACTACTCCCTGCGCTTGTGGATCCAAAATCGGATAACGTTTGGCTCCATCCATCGTCTCGACCGGCTCATTCAAATCGGTGAACTCTCTGGGGCGATCTTTCCAATCATTGGGAATTTCAGTGTTGATGTCCGAGAGATTAAATTTTTTGGCAATCATCTGGGGAGAAGAATAGAGTTTATAAAAACCCGTGGCTTCGGCAGACCCCTTAAAAGTTCGGATCATTCCGGGCTGTGATGCCCAGGTATTCTCGGAACCGAGACCGCTCGTCGCCTGATGAATCTGGGCTTGAACCAAATTGAGTGCGGTTTCCGCCAATTGGAGCGTGTTAATATCTGTTTTGTAGTGGTGGGCCAATAAACGCTCATTTCCTGCTGTGATGATAAATCCAACCGCCAAAACCATGATCAGCATCAGCACAGAGAGAACGATCAGAAGGGCCGCCCCTCTTTTTGCTCGATCTCTTGGGTTTCGGAAAAAGTGAAATAAGATCATGGTCGGTAAATCGTTTGTCTCCCCGTAACCGGGTCGAGTTGGAGGATAAACAGGTTGGCCTTTGAGGGATGGGAGAGATCGCTTTCAGACAAAACCGTGAGATAGGGAAAATTTCCCGGGGTTTTTTTGAGGCTTCCGTTCGATCTAAAGCGAATGGAACAATAGGCAACTTCCAAAAATCCCGCAAGATCAGTGGTTCCTGAAGTTCCGTAAGTCTCATCCAATAGAGGAGAAATTTTTGCGTCCGCGATCACAATTCCCGTCGGCAACCACTTCAAGGGAGTAATGGGCAAGCCCTCCTCCTTGTCCTTGTAAAAGTCAAAAATTTGAAAAGCCCGATAAGCCCCTTTGATGTTAAAGAAACGGATTTCGACCTCGCTATTTCGAGTAATCGCCTCCGACCGGGCGATTCTCATTGAATCGCTCAGAAGTTGGCCTCCCTGGGGCAATTGGGATCTTTGAACAGTCGAAAGGATCGCAGGAAGGGTCAAAATAGACATGAGGGACACGATGGCAATCACTCCCAAAATCTCAATAAGGGAGAAGGCCGCACAGGGTTTAATTCGGTAAAAATTAACGGTCATTCAATTACTCCATTTGGATCCTCTTAGAGGGACGACCGCAGAGAAAAGATGGTAGGGGATTTTTAATTTTTTAAGCCCATCTTCAATCGCTTGGAGATCATTATGATACATGGACGCACGCGTAAATCGACCCTCTAAGAGATTATGAATAAGTGGGGGTGGAGTTGAAGGTTCTTGATTTCCCATCAGTCGGATCATGGAATCCTCGTCCACTGCTAACATCGTTACTTGAACTGTTGGTGGAAGCTGATTCGCCTGCGGGGGTTGAGGAATTTTATCCGCTTCTTTTCTTGAATCATACTGGTAGTTCGGAGCTAAGGTAAGACCGTCTGGATCGGCGGTACTTGAAAGACGGGGCCATATTACCAGTACAATAATATTTTCTGCAATCGGGCGAACGAATCCGTTTTCCTGAGCCATGGTGTACCAGAGCTGAGTGTTTTTGGTATTATAAATCAAAAGGTTTTCCGTCGGTTGGACAACCTCCTCGAGGAGGTATCTCCATTGATGTTTGTATCCCTTCCGCGTCGTGATGAGCGAGGGGGCATTGGCATCTTTCCGGCCATAGACGACATAAAATCCAACAGCATTCAAAAGGCCATTCATTCCCTGATGCGCGGTTTCCATTGTAAAACTTTCTGGAGCTTGAAAAAAAATCGCGTGTCCACTCGATCCCGGAACAAGGCTTCCTCCACATAAAAAATGCAGATCAGAGGCGCGGACGTAGCGACTCGGTTTTCCTCTTTCATCCAATTGATAGTCCCAATAGGTGTTCAAGGTCGCCTGACTCAACTTCCGCGTCACTATTTCAAAGGCGGTTCGTGCCTCACGGAACATTTCCGTCGATGAACGGGCCTTGCTCCACCCCAGACTGAAGGCTCGAATAAAAGTGAATGATATCCATATGATGATCGTCAGGATAAACATGGAGACAAGCACCTCCAGCAGGCTAAATGCCTTTTTATTTGGCCGAAAGAAAGGAGGGATCATGCGTTTATCGTCCGTTGGTCGCGACATAGATAAAATACGTTTTTCCAGCCGTCTTTGCGGTCGAATAATTACGGGAGATTTTGATTTCGATTCGCGCCAAACTCTCGCTCAAATCTGCGGAAGAAAAAGGGGTCAATAATGGGGCGGTATAACGAGTCTCCACCCGATAAATTTTTTCGGTCGGATGTTTGGAGGAGATGAATTCCTCTCCTTCCTGATCAAAGTAAAAAACACCCCCCTGAAAATGAGAGGAGAGGTCATGAAAGTTGGATAGAGAGGCATTCATCGAGATCCGCTGAACGATCTGGGATTCTGTTGTTTCATCCATTGCGGCTTTAAGGGTCGATAACCCCACAGGAAACAATCCAGCCACCATAAGCAAGGCGCAGGAGAGAAAGCCCAAGGCAATGGCGACTTCAATCAGGGAAAAGCCCCTGCTAGCGTTGCGGCGCAGTCTCTTCATTTCTGTTCCATTTAAAAACCCTTTAAACTTCATCCTCTAAAATATGGGGAATCCTCACCTCTGGCCAGTCCATTCGGTGAGATCGCCACAAATGGCAATGTTGCCCGAGGTCGGGATATTGATTTCCTTGATCACTTGATCGTTAACACTGAGTTTGGCACGAGGAGGAGGAGCATTATCGCCAGGAGATATCATAGGCCGGGAAAAGTTTTCATTCAGTAAGATATGTTGGGTCCTTCTTGTTCAGTTTAAGGTCGTCATCCAGTTTAAGCATGTATCATACAATAAGCGCCTACAAGACAAGGGGATGTTCTCTAGTTTCTTATGAAAGCTTAATCCATTCCTACTAAAATAGCAAGTGAAATATCTAAACATCCGTGACTTTTAGGAACCGCTGGTATCTAAAGATACTTGACAAATCATTGTAATATATTATAGCACATGTCAACAAGTAGTCTACATGAAATATAATACATTTAAAACGAAAATAAAATCCTGGAAGCGAAGGGGCATGCCAGCCCCACGGATCGTCTCAAGTTTAGCGTTGATAATCTAAGACTTATATCAATTCCTGATTAACTTTAGGTACATTTATACTGGAATACCCAATTATGAGCTCAATCTTAATATTACGAAATCGTGTCATTTCAGCAATGCGTGCAATGGGAGTAGATCAATGGGATGAAATATACGGTTCTGTTGCAAAAACAATAACTATAACAAAGAGAAGGAGTTGGATAGGGTTTAAAAATGAAGAATCCGTTCAAGTGGCGCCACTATTTACCCGAAATTATTATTTTGTGCGTGAGATGGTATCTGCGTTATCCGTTGAGCTATCGC
>CAMCSM010000123.1 GCA_945877805.1 Methylacidiphilum caldifontis
TTGCAATCGATCCGACGACTTTCATCTAAATCCCCAAGCCGGTATCCCCAAGCGGGTTTAGTGAATGCCTGATGAATCGATGATAGATTTCCCTGATAAGAATGTGCCCTTGAATGCTTGGGGATGAGGTGCTGACACATGGAGATGGAGGTTTTTATTTTCGTGTCCATTCGTGTCCATTCGTGGTTGGGATTTTTTGGATCCACTTTTTCGCTCTCTAGTCGAGTGAGGCGGGATCGACTACTGGAATGAGATGAAACAATCAAAAACGGTCTTGATAAAGTATCAAAGCGATATCATAATAGTATTAATGAATCTTTTAATTCGCGATATTCCTTTGGAAACTCATCAAAATCTACGTGAGAGGGCAAAAATGAATCGGCGCAGCTTAAATCAGGAGATTGTCTCTCTTTTGGTCGCCTTTTCCACTCAAGAAACGGAGGAGGATCGAATTCACAAACGTCGTGAAGAGCTTCTTCAGGTAACAGAACGTATTGATAAAATTAGGAAGATGATGCCTGCTTTTGCTTCACCTGAGGAGATTGATCAAGCGAAGCATGAGGGGAGGGCTTAGTGATTGTTGTCGACTCGTCTGTATTGATCGATTTTTTAATTGGTGAAGAGAAATTTCAATCTCCAGCGAAATCGTTGATGGAAATTGATCCCTATTGGGTATTGCCCTCGCTCTGGTCTTACGAATTAGGAAATACCTTATGGAAAATGATCTCCTTTAAAAAACTTTCTCCGGAGATTGCAGCGCTTTTAATTGAACAGTCACAGCCTCTTGTTTATGAATCGGTTGAGAGTATTGATTCTCTCGCAGTCTTAAAAATGGCGACGGATCTATCATTGACGTTTTATGATGCCTCATTTGTCTGGTTGGCAAAAAGTCGTGGGCTTTCCCTTTATACACGTGATCAGGAGATCATTCGAAAATCTCCTGGGATTGCGTTGAGCACCATCGATTTATAATCGGTGTTATTCTGAGGACTAATAATCGCGAAATCTCCAAGCGGGTTTTGGTTTTTTCTCACTAGTCGAGTGCAAGGGGATCGACTAACGGCAAAGTGATGAGATATGAGCTGACTATTGAGGCTACTGCAAAGAAACACCTACAATCATTTTTGGAATACGCTCAGTTTGAACCTGCAGCTGCTCGGTTTGTCGAGGTTTTGGTAAAAAGAGTACACATTTTAAGAGATTTTCCGAAGCTTGGTCGGTTGGGAGATAAGATCGATGGCGTACAATATCGTTTTCTCCTCATTCAAAAATGGAGAGCTATTTATGTGGTTGATGATGAAATGAGGAGCATTAGCATCAGGATTTTTTTACACCCGTCGCAGCTTTTCGATATTTCAGTTTACCTTGAGTGATGAACTCGATCATTTCTTTTTTAAATTGATCATAGGGAATCCCGCTCGTCGCCGTTCGTTGGGCTTCTGCTGAACGGATTGCACGAATTTCTCCTTCTGTGAACGAGCTCTTTCTTAAAGAACTATTTTTTTCATGCATAAAAGTATTGTAGTCGAAAGGATCAAAGTCGTCAAATCCCCAAGCGGGTTTTGTTTTGGAAATTATCCTGGATGAAACATTTTAGAATGAGAACGATGCCGCGTCTCTGCTTGGGGATGGGCAGAAATATGAAACGTTCTTATTCATGAATGGCGATGGGCGTAAATCAGGGGTTGCGAAGATTTTTCCTAAGCCTTATTGAATTTTTTGAAAGTCAAATTGCTCCAGATAATTGGTCGTTTGTTTCTTCCAGTTTTCCCAGTCCAACGAAAGTGTCATCTCTTTGGGATCAGAACCACGATCATAAATCCAACGGCGATCTTTTTTCAAAAGAGATTCTCCAAAAGGGAGGGCCTCGGTCCAGCGATCCGCCCCCGGATCGATGATCCACCATTTCCCATTCAAGAAGAACTCCACATAGACGTGCCCATCCCAAGAAGTCCACGGTTCTTTGCGGACCCATTTCATCATCCAATCGAGATCGAGCGTTTTAACAAAGATTGAAGGAATCCCTTTTGCCCGGGCAAGGGAAACCCATGCGATGGCATAGTCCGCGCAGGAACCGATTTTTTTCGTTTGTAGAATATCGTCGAGATTTCGGTATTGATAGCAGACTTTGTTGTCGAAAGTGTACTGACGCAAATAGGCGGCGATTTTGGCAGGAGCTTGAGATTTGGGCCCTGAGATTTCTTTGTGAACGATTTCTCGAAGCTGGTTTTCGTTCCCAAAAGATGAAGAAAGGACTAGGTATTGATCTGGAAAATCTCTTTGGATCGTTGAGGCATCGGGTTTACGAACCTCGTCCGCTTTTACGAGGAGCAAAACACTTAGGAAGTAAAGTGTCAGTAGTTTTAACATAGAGTTATCAAATGGGCTCGAGAATCTCCACATGTAGTCCATGAGCTTTGAACTTCAGAAAATCTCGATCGCGCGTGACGAAGGTTCCGCGGTGTTCGATCGCGATCGCTGCATGCTGAGCATCGGCAACGTGTTTGCCTGTCGCACCGGTTTTTTCGCAAAGCATCTTGGTGATTTTCCAATGCTCTTGTCCCGGAAGAAGCCAGCGGCAGTTATGAAAATTTTTGAGATCATCAATGACACCGATCGCTTGACGAAGGGGTGTTGGTTGGGGAGGAAAAGTAGGATGGGTGACGATGCGAACAAATGCGGTGGCGGTGAGGAGAGAGAGACCGACAGATTCCTTTCCATTCACGACGGTTTCAATCCAGTGACGATAAAAGGAGTGAGTGGGATCCTCCTGGCGATGGGCATAGATCCAGAGATTAACATCAGGGATGATCATCAACGTCCTTCGTCCCGAAGTTTTGCGATCTCTTCCAGGGAATAAGTGACTGGGGTTGATCCCCCAAAAAGAGGCATCATAAATCTTTCCGTTCTGCGAGGTTCGAGGTCTCTTTGCATGTGTTCTTGAAGCGCTTGAGAGGTCAACGATCCCAATGTAAGCCCTTTTTCTAAGGCAAATTTCTTCGCTTGCATAAAGATAGGGTCATCAATGATGAGAGTTGTACGCATAAGTATGAGCATACATGTGTTTGATTTAAAATCAAGCGGAGGTCTGGTATATTCATGAGGTTTCAGTGGTAGTCGGAATCGAAGTCGTCAAATCCCCAAGCGGATTTGGTGAATGCCTGATGAATCGATGATAGATTTCCCTGAGAATAGATATTCGTTGAACGCTTGGGGATACGGTGCTATCGCACGGGGACGAGTTTTAAATTTTCGTGTCGATTTGTGTTCATTTGTGGTTGGGATTTTTGTAGCAATTTCTTTGTTCTCTAGTCGAGTGAGGAGGGGATCGACTATTTCAAATGAATGAAACAATGGAAAGTGGTTTACCGCATAGAAGCACTGGTCGATATTGAAAATTTCGTGGTTTATTGTGAAAGATCCGATGCTTCGCAAAAATTTACCAATGCGATGATGGATCAAATTGTATCGCTTCAATGGAATCCCTATCGCTATCGTTCAGTTTCAAATAGATCTGGTTATCGTCGGATGCTCTACAGGTCATTCCAAGTTTTTTATGAAATCGATGAAACCACACAAACGGTGAGAGTCATGCGTGTTTGGCACTCAGCAAGGGACCTTTGGGAGTAGTTTTAGAGAGACGGATTTTTTGAAAAGATTGGCAATTCTTTGTCGTGCCACATGTTCTGGAATGTCTTGGGTCAAACCGATTCCCTGAATCGCTTCATCTAAAGCGGCTAATGCAGCAGGGGAAATTTCAACCGTTTTTGTGGAAGCAATCTTCGACATACAAGAACTGTAGTCGAAGTGATCGAAGTCGTCAAATCCCCAAGCGGGATTTTGGAAAAGTTCATCTATGGACGAAGAATCTTCAGGGAAGCGGGATCCCTTGAACGCTTGGGGATGAAGTGCTGTCGCACGGGGAGAGTTATTTTTTAAGTTTAATCGATCGATTTCGATTTACAACTCCATAACCGCCAGTGATGCAATTCCACTTTCGATGATTCTACGATCTGCCGTAATGAGCGGAACTTGATGATCGAGTGCTGTCGCTGTGATCATCCGATCGGCGGAATCGTCGTGGAAGGTTTGAGGAAGTTTCAAGAGTTCAAATAATCAAGCCGGATTTGTGAACTATTTTGCGTTTGGGAAATACTCGAGGAAGAGAATAGTTCCGTCAGGGCTTGATTATGATGGGGATCGGTTTTGTGTTTTTTCGGCTCGGTCCTCTTGTCCCATGATCAGGCATCTACTATTAGAATATTATGAAGTATGAACTGATTATTGAACCTACGGCCGCAAAACAGCTTCAAGAATTTTTGGATTACGCTCAATTTGAGCCCGCTGCTACCCGGTTTGTGGAGGATTTAGTGAGGAGAGTCCAAATCTTAAGAGATTTCCCTAAACTAGGGAAGGGGAAGGGATTCCATAAGGGAATTAAATATCGCTGTTTGCTTGTTAAACAATGGAGAACGATTTATCGGGTGCAAATAGAATCAAAGAAAATCACGATTTATGCTTTTTATCACCCTGCACGGGATTTTGATATTTCCGTTTTCCCGTAGCAATGAACTCGAACATTTCTTTTTTAAATTGATCGTACGGAATTGCACTTGTGGGAGTGCTTTGTGCAAGGGACTCCTCTAAAGCCATCAGCTCTCTCTTACTAAAAGAATTTTTTTCGAAGGAAGTGTGCTTTTCGTGCATACGAGAATTGTAGTCGAAGGGTGTTTAGTCGTCAAATAATCAAGCCGGATTTGTGAACTATTTTGCGTTTGAGAACTACTCGAGGAAGAGAATAGTTCCGCCAGGGCTTGATTATGATAGTGATTGGCGGGGAGATTTACCACTTATTTTCACTGATCTGCGCTTATAAAAGCAGGTTTTAAATTTTATGAGTGCAAATAAGCGTAGATTTGTGCCCCCATCTCCCACTGCACTAAAATTACGAGCACCTCTGGTGATCTAGCTTGTTCGTTTTACGAACCTTTTGGGGTTAAATTTCTCGAAATATCTCTACACGAAATTCGGAGACCGATTTCATGAGAATACTATGTGGGCCTTTTTCAAGGCCTTTGGCCCTGATCTCGGTGAGAGTTGAATTAAATATTTCGTCGTTTTTAAACTCAAAAAGACGTGATAGTGAATCATCTCTCCCTCCTACACTGCGTCTCCGCGACTCTGCGCGAGATCGGTTTTTGCAGTCTGCGGTCCCCTTTGCGTCCAGACCATGACTAAACTAAGATCGCTCGGGTTCACTCCACTGATGCGCCCCGCCTGACCGAAGGTGCGGGGACGGATCTGTTTGAGCTTGAGGCGTGCCTCTTTTTTGAGGCCGGGAATTGTATCATAATCCAACCAGTCGGGGATTCCCTTCTCCTCCGAGGATTTCATCTTCTCGATCTGCGCCATCTCGCGGGCAATATAACCGGAGTACTTGAACTCGGTCTCAAGTTGAACGGCGACTTCGGGATCGACCTGCTGGTACGCTTCGGGGAGATCCTTCCAGAAAAAAGTCGGACGCTTGAGAAGTTCCGAGAGTCGGTCGGGACCGATCTTTACCGATTGCATCTCTGTGCGGAAGGAGTCGATGGTTGCCAGCTTCTGCTTGAAATGGGCATAACGCTCTTCGGTCACCAGTCCGATCTCTTTACCTCGTTCGGTTAATCGTTGGTCGGCGTTGTCTTGACGAAGGAGGAGTCGGTATTCGGCACGCGAGGTGAACATCCGGTACGGCTCTTGAGTTCCCTTTGTGACGAGGTCATCGATCAAAACCCCGATGTAGGCCTCATGACGGCCGAGGATAAAGGCCGGTTTCCCTTGAACCTGAAGCGCTGCATTGATCCCCGCCATGAGTCCTTGCCCAGCTGCCTCTTCATATCCGGAGGTTCCGTTAATCTGACCGGCAAAGTAGAGTCCTTGAACCTTCTTTGTTTGGAGTGTTGGGAAAAGCTGCGTTGGGGGACAAAAATCGTATTCGACGGCATAACCGGGACGCATGATCTCCGCATTTTCCAGCCCTTCGATGGAACGGATGAAATCGTATTGAACCTCAAAGGGGAGGGACGTCGAGCACCCTTGCAGATAGATCTCATCGGTGTGCCTTCCTTCCGGTTCAAGGAAAAGTTGGTGGCGATCTTTATCCGCAAACTTAACCACCTTGTCCTCAATCGAGGGACAATAGCGGGGGCCAACCCCTTCAATGATCCCACAGAACATCGGCGATTTATCGAGATTCGCTCGAATAATCTCATGAGTCTTGGCGGAAGTGTAGGTCACCCAACAAGGCATTTGTTCCACGTGGAACTTTCCCTCTCGATACTCATTTAAGGTAAAGAGGTCCTCAGGGCCTTTCTTTAAGGTATGAACCATGTAGGAAAAGGCGGGGGGAGGGAAGTCTCCCGGCTGAAGGGCGAGGGTACTAAAGTTAATGCTTTGCTTGAGCAGTCGTGGCGGGGTTCCTGTTTTGAGGCGTTCGACTTCGAATCCAAGACGTTTCAGACATTCGGAGAATCCGCTGGCGCTATCTCCCATTCGTCCCCCAGCCTGGTTTTGCAGGCCAACGTGGAGGAGTCCACGCAAGAAGGTTCCGGTGGTAACGACAACCGACTTTGCTCGGTAATGAACGCCTAAATTTGTTGTAACCCCTTGAATGACATCATTTTGTGTAATTAGGTCGGCGATCTGTCCCTGTTTGACATCGAGGTTTGGCTGACGCTCACAGGTATATTTAACGCGAAATTGGTAAGCCTTCTTATCGCATTGGGCGCGAGGCCCGCGGACGCTAGGGCCTTTGGAGGCGTTAAGCATTCGAAATTGGATTCCGGTGGCATCGGTATTCATCGCCATCTCACCGCCGAGGGCATCGATCTCACGAACGAGATGTCCCTTGGCAAGACCACCGATGGCAGGGTTGCAGGACATTTGACCGATGGTGTCACAGTTCATCGTGAGCAGGAGCGTTTGAGCTCCCATGCGGGCAGCCGCGAGGGCGGCCTCGACCCCGGCGTGACCGGCACCGATGACGATGACATCGTAAATTTTAGGATAGGTAAACATGGAAGATGGAGAGAATAAGAGAAATTACCGCTAAGGTAAAGGCAAAGGGAGCCAAGACAGCAATTCCGAAAACTAAAGTTTTCGGAAGTCCCCATCCCTAGAGGGATGGATTGAATGCATAGGGGAGCGCATCGAATCCTTTAGGATTCGAAATGCGCTGGGGATCGGGGGGAGTCAATGGAGGGGTAATCTAACGAATCGTGTTC
>CAMCSM010000124.1 GCA_945877805.1 Methylacidiphilum caldifontis
TACGGAACACGTTACTCAGATGAAGAACTCCATGAACGCCACGGTCTGATTCGCTTTCCAATGAACGCCCCATGGAAGAATCAAAATGCCTAAAGATAAAATCACCTCCGAAAGCCGAATGCGGGAAAACCGCACGTTCGGTTTGATGAGGGGAAGGGAGGTCTATCGACCTACCCTTCCTACTCTACTAAACCATTTCTGGTTGGGGTTCCCGAGTCATCGTTCCTTTGTATTTCCCTTGCTCTTCTTGGACCCCAAAGTTATTTTTCCATAGATCATGGGCAAGCTTGAGTTCCTCCTCTTGAAGGGCAGGGGTCTCCGTTGCCAAAGCAAATTCTTTGAGTTGCGCAGCGTCGTAAATATTTGGCAAACAGGTGACGACTCGTTGATCGGCTAAAAGCCATTGGAGCGCTGTTTGGCTCAAGGTCCGATTTCCTAAAATAAGCGGATTGAGGGTCTCTATTTTTTGGAGTCCATTCGTGAGCCATGATTTAGGACGGTGGAGACGGTGATCTCCTGGAGGGAAAACGGTATCCTTGGTATATTTTCCTTCTAGCATTCCACTGGAGTGAGTGACTCGAATAAAGTATCGGGTTTGAGCCTCAGGCTCAGTTTCGATGATCGCGCGACCAGGGTGTTGTTCGAGCATATTATAAATATGCTGAAGGACATTCGGTTTACGCTTAGAGACACAGTCTGCCCCCTCATAGAGCCAACCAATCGCAGGCCCCAGAGCGGCTCCGTGAGCGAGAATCTTTCCCTCAGTTTTTAAATCCTCCATTAACGTCCAGAGGGCATCATCCTCCACCTGCTCCATGCGAATATTATGGAGTTGAAGCACATCAATGCGATCGGTTTTCAGGCGCTGAAGGGCTTTTTCGACCGCTTCACGAATAAAGGGGATTGAAAAGTTGTGAGGGATCTCGCTTTGTCCACGTCGTTCCTCACCGTGACTATAAAAATCGTACCCGACTTTCGTCGCGATTTGGATTTGATCCCGTTTTTTGGCGAAAGCTTTTCCAATCAGTTCCTCACTGTATCCGTTTCCATAGGTGTCGGCGGCATCAAAAGTGGTGATTCCAAGATTGAGTCCCTCTTCCATCAGAAGGATTGCCTCACTTTCGGTATATTTTCCCCACCAACCAGTTGAAACGGTCCACATTCCAAAGCCGATTTCAGAAACTTTAACAGGAGTATTCGGGAGCGAGCGATATTTCATAATGAGGTCGATTATAATCAAAATTATCAATATCACCAAATGAATAATTTTTTCATTTTATTATTAAAAGTGATAGTTTCTTGATCTTGTTCAAGGGATACAATAAACTGTAATGGTGATTCATTCTGATCCTTACAGTGTTGGCTCTGCAAGGCATCATTTTCGAAACTATCTCGGAATTATTCGCGGGTTTTCAGAGATTCATCTTGAAGCGCTTCCTGTTGAATCGGCGATCTCATCTCATTTTGTATTTATGATTGAGAGGGTGGACCAAGTTCAAAAATTTATTGATCGTGTTTTTTCCTCTGAGGAGATCCTACAACGACAGGAATGGAAAAAACCTTTTTGGATTGAAATTGATCAGGAGATGCGATCGATCCTCAAGACGGTGGAGGCCCTTCAACTCCTCATTTCAGCGGAGGTGATTCAAAAAGATCTTTCGAAAATAGCGGCCTCCGCTAAGGAGATTTTAAAATTTTCAGAGGACTTTATCGATCACAGTTTTAAAGAGTTCCTCAACGAATCGGATGAATGATTTTTTGGTAGAATCCCCCACCGATCAAGGCCCCTATCATCGGCCCTAAGAGGTAGACAAACCACCACCCGATTCCATTCGCAGTAAAGGGAACCGTTCCCCAACCTGCGAAGAGGGAGAAAATGCGAGGCCCTAAGTCCCTTGCAGGATTAAAAGAGGCCATCGTCAAGGGACCGAGTAAGGAGATCAGAATCGTCACCGTCAGTCCAATGAAAATGGCCGTTCCCTCTCGAGGACGGGCCCCGTTTTTATCGTCGGTTAGCCCAAAGATGGAGAGGACCAAAAGGAAGGTTCCGATCAGTTCAATTCCAAAGGCCTGAGGGGTCGAAATCGGAAAGGGAGCCTGATCCATTGGTTTTCCAGAGGGATTCGGATAGTACTCCCCAAAGAGCATGGCGGTGGCAACGCTTTCGGGGGTCCCTCTTTGAATTCCCGTTTTCGTTTCATAAGCAAGGAGAGGGGCGGAGTAGATCCAAAAGAGAACCGCTGCGGCGCAAAAGGCGCCGAGTAATTGGCTTACAAGATAAAGAGGGACCTCTTTCCACGGATGTTTTTTCCAAGTGGCCAAAGCCAAGGTCACCGCGGGATTGAGATGAGCCCCACTCAGTGAGGCTGTCAGGTAAATCGCTAAAGCGATCCCGATTCCCCAAACAATCGCAATTTGAAAAATTCCGACCTGTGCTCCAGTGAGAACCGCGGCACTCACCGATCCACACCCAAAGAACACTAGGAGAAAAGTTCCGATGAATTCCCCCCAAAAGATTGAACGATATCGCTTGATAGTGCCTCACTCTTCAAGTTTTTCTCAAAATGGTCAACATTTTTCGGTTTCTACGGAACTCCTGCTCAGGGCTTTTTGTTTTGAGTTCTCGATCATGGCTCGACCTCGAATATTGAGGAAATAGACTTGTTAAATGTTGGATAAACTTTAGAAATTGGATTGTGAATTTTTTTAAAATAGAGCCTTTGAAGCAAAAGCTGAGAGATGGTGTTTTTACAGACCGAGAGGCTTTCCCCTATTTGATGGGATGGATTATTTTCAATCCAATATCTTGGGGTGTAAAGTTAAATTACGAGAAAGACGATGACTTGCTGTTGGCGTTTCTAGGAATATTTGCAAGTATCGTCGGTCCTTGGTTCGTTTATAAAGAAAATTCAGGAGCTGCTGGCAATAATTTATTCTAAAGTTTATTGTGTTGGGGTGGATCGTTTATTGTCGATTGGCACTCGTTTTTATTGGTTTTTTTCTCGTCGCTATGATTCCTCATTTATTTGGACATTCATATCTGGGTCATCTTCCGAGCGGGGTTAAGATCGTGATTTTTGTTTTATATCAATATTGTTATTTTAATTTTCTTGGTGCTCATATAAGAGATGTGGCAACGATTCAAATTGAACATAATAAAGAGTTATTATAAAAAGGAAATCATATGGTTGCTTTACACCCAGAGTATATCGTTGACGAAAATGCGAAGAGAAAGTCCGTCTTAGTTTCTTTGAAGGAGTGGCAAAAAATTATAGAGGCACTCGAGGAATTGGATGATATCCGTGTTTATGATTCTGCTAAAAAAAAGAAACAAACTTTCGTGCCATTTAATGGAGCCAGTACCAAAAGCCGGGTGCTTCGAAAAAAATGACATATCCTGTTTTTATTTCAAAATCAGCTCAAAAGTCTTTGGATCGTCTGCCTTTTCTGATGCGTGAAAAGATATCAAAGGCGATTCTAAATCTTTCATCGGTTTCAAGACCTCCAAACTGCAAAAAACTCACTGGACGAGAAGCTTGGAGGATTCGTGTCGGCGATTATCGTGTCATTTATGAAATTCAAGAAAATCGCCTGGTTATCCTTGTTGTCGTCGTTGGGCACAGAAAAGAAGTATATCGCTGAACCGATTTCTCTTGGCGAAGGGGAGATCTCTTGGCTAGCCTCGCCCTCCCATGTCGAATGACCCTCAAAAACTAGTGAATGCCGAGCCGAAAATGACCGATCTCGAACGGTTGCGTCATTCTTGTGCCCACGTTCTTGCGACGGCGGTGGCACGTATTTGGCCCGAGGTTCAGTTCGCTGCCGGCCCTCCGGTTGAGGTCGGTTTTTATTATGATATGGATCTGACGCATCGAATCTCTCCTGAAGATTTTCCCCGGATTGAAAAAGAGATGCGCAAGGTCGCTCAAGAAAAACAGCTCTTTGAACGCAAAGAGGTTTCTCGTACCGAGGCGATGGCGATGGCGCAAAAGGGGCGGATTGCGGCCCTTGGGGATCGAGAGAAGGAAAGTGTTTTTAAACTCGATATCATTCAAAATATTCCTGAGAACGAAATCATCACTCTTTATCAAAATGGGGATTTCATCGATCTTTGTGCCGGTCCTCATATTGAGCATACGGGAAAATTGGTAGCCTTTAAATTGACCCATGTCGCAAGCGCGTACTACAAAGGGGATGAAAAGAACCCTCAGCTCCAGCGAATTTACGGAACGGCCTTTGCAACGACTCAGGAGATGGAGGCTCACTTTGCGATGATTGAAGAGGCGAAGAAGCGAGATCACCGTAAGCTCGGTAAAGAGCTCGAACTTTTTACCTTTGATGATCAGGTAGGCCCTGGGCTTCCGCTTTGGATGCCACGAGGAACGGTTTTGATTGAGGAGCTGGAGCGTTTAGCCAAAGAGACGGAGTTTCAGGCGGGCTATCAACGGGTTCGCACGCCGCATTTGGCACGCGAATCGATGTATCTGACCAGCGGCCATCTTCCTTATTATAAAGAGAGCATGTTTCCGCCGATGGAGCTTTGTGAAGAAAAAGGGGGGGAGTCGCAGAAATATTATTTAAAGGCGATGAACTGCCCTCATCACCACAAAATATTTGGTGCTGTCCCTAGGAGTTACCGCGATCTTCCGATTCGACTTGCGGAATATGGAACCTGTTATCGTTACGAGCAATCGGGAGAACTTTTTGGGTTAATGCGAGTCCGTTCGATGCAGATGAACGATGCCCATATTTATTGTACCGAAGAACAGTTTGAAGCGGAATTTCATGCCGTGAATCAGCTCTATCTTAAGTATTTTAAAATTTTTGGATTTGAGAAGTATCGGATGCGTTTTTCGACTCATGCTCCCTCAAAATTGGGAGAGAAGTATGTCAATGAGCCGGAGCTTTGGTTGAAGACCGAGTCGATGGTGCGTGATGTGTTGATCAAGAGTGGAATCGACTATGTTGAGGTTCCGGATGAAGGGGCTTTTTACGGACCGAAGATTGATGTCCAAGTTTGGAGTGCGATTGGTCGTGAGTTTACGATTGCAACGAATCAGGTAGATTTCGCTGTACCGAAGAGATTTGATCTTGTTTATACAACTTCTCAAAATTCCAAAGAGACTCCGATTTGTATTCATCGTGCTCCCCTCGGAACCCATGAACGATTTATTGGTTTTTTAATTGAGCACTTTGGTGGAGACTTTCCTGTGTGGCTTGCCCCCGAGCAAGTACGCATTGCGACCGTGAGTGAAAAGCAGGAGGAATACGCACAAAAAATCGCTCAAATCCTTCGAGAAAAAGGGGTTCGCGCCGAGCTCGATATTCGCGGCGATAAGATCGGATCAAAGATTCGGCTTGCGCAGACGTGGAAAATTCCTTATACGCTCATCCTTGGTGATCGTGAAATCACACAAAATCAAGTATCTGTGCGAAGCCGTAAGAAAGGTGATGAAGGGGCAATGCCTTGGGATCTTTTTTTAAGTCGACTCATGGAAGAAATAAATCAACGCAGTCTGTAAGGGAGAATCTGAATCTTGAAGCCATTTCGTAAACCGTTTTTCCGTCGAGAAGAAGCGCCACATCGTATTAATGACCGGATCCGAGTCCGGGAGGTATTGGTCATTGGACCGGATGGTAAATCCTATGGAGTCATGCAGACTCCAGATGCCATCCTGAAGGCGAAACAGTACGGTGTCGACTTGGTAGAGATCTCTCCCAATGCCACCCCCCCAGTCTGTAAGATCACAGATTATGGAAAGTTTCGTTATGAACTCGCTAAGAAAGAGCGAGAGAATAAAAAGCCCAATTTTGCTCAAAAAGTCAAAGAGCTGAAATTCCACTTGAACATCGATGGTCATGACTATGAAACCAAGATGCGTCATGCGGAAGAGTTCATGTTCAAGGGGATGAGAGTAAAATTTATTTTGGTTCTGCGGGGTCGTGAAATGATTCATAAAGAACTGGGATTAAAGTTGATGCAGAAGGTGAAAGCAGAGATGAGTCAGGTCGGAAATCCTGACGCCGAGCCAAAATTGCTTGGCAAAAACATTTCAATGATGCTATCACCGTTGCCCGCTCAAAAAAGAGTGCGGAAATTCACTGAAGAAGATATCGAGGATGAGATCGACACCGACGACGTAGAGACCGAGACCTCAGAAGAAAGAAAAGCCTAGGAGAAAGTTATGCCGAAATCAATTGCACGACGCAAAACAAAGAAGGCCGTGAGTAAGCGTTTTAAGCTGACTGGCACGGGAAAAGTAGTGGCTTCGCACGCGGGGCGCCGCCATTTGGCGAAGAGCAAAAACCGCAAGCGCATGCGTCGCTTGGGCAAGTCGAAGGTCTTGGACGTGAGCGATGAGTATCGTATCAAATCCAACTTGCCATTTAACTAAACGACCGACAGAGATTTAAGGAGATTTTATGCCAAGAGCCACTAATGCTGCAGCCTCACGCGAACGTCGCAAACGAGTGCTAGATAAAGCAAAAGGTTACCGCGGATTCCGCAGTAAGTTATTCCGTTACGCTAAAGATGCTACGATGAAGGGCCAATACTGGTCCTATCGTGACCGTAAAGTTCGTAAACGTACTTTCCGTGTTCTTTGGATCACTCGTATTAATGCCGCTTGCCGTGCGCAAGGGATTACTTACAGCCGATTCCAAGAAGCGTTGCAAAAAGCGAAGATCGAAATCGATCGCAAACTCCTCTCAGAGTTGTGCATCAACGATCCTGCGATTTTCACAGCGATCTTGAACGAAGCAAAAGCCTAATAAAATAAAGGAGCCCCCGTCGAGAGCTCTTGATTCGATGATTCCTTGAATTGTCGAAGAGAGAAAATCGATCACGCTCCTTTATGCGACTGCTCCGCAGAAAACCGTTTTTTTGGTTTTAAGAAAAGCCACCTTCAGATGAGGGTGGCTTTTTTCGTGCTTTCCTCTCTTCTCCAACCCCATAATCACTATTCTTGCATTAGAACTGGAGGGGCAGCCCCGACCTGTCGGGGCTGCAGTTGTACCCCCGTACAAATCTTCGATTTGGTTGTGCCCCGCTGTGCCCCCGCACCAAACAATCAGACCCTGTTTTCTTATTTTTCGTTTCACGAATGGTATTCCCTCCGTACTCTATAAATCTCTTTCTTTTGATTC
>CAMCSM010000125.1 GCA_945877805.1 Methylacidiphilum caldifontis
TGTTCTTTTGAGACCTTATTTTATTTTGTGTTCTCTGCGTTCTTTTGCGGCTAAAAACCTTATTTCAACTGCCGAATCTAGGATAATGGAATCTATCTACGATGGGGTGTCGATATTCAATCATTCCATTTCGGCTGCTGATTTACTCATAATATTTTTTTATGGAAGGATCTAGGGGATAAAATAATAGTTGATTTATTTGATACCACATATAGTATTAAATATGTGTCTAAGATTGTGATCGATACGAACGTTATCTTATCGGGATTGCGTTCAAATTTGGGAGCTTCGTATCTATTGCTTAAAGAGTTGGGGAAAGGAAAATTTATCGTAAATCTTTCTGTTCCTCTTGTCTTTGAGTATGAGAGCGCCCTTTGTCGAGCGGATGCAGGGTGTCCTTTAAGTGTGGAAGAAGTGAGGGATGTCTTGGATTATCTTTGTATCGTGTCAGTTCCTCACGAAATTCATTACTTGTGGCGACCATTTCTAAGTGATCCCAAAGACGATATGGTGTTGGAGTTGGCTGTCGCAAGTGGTTCTGAATTTATTGTGACCTACAATCTAAAAGATTTTCAGGGGATTGGTTGCTTTGGCGTCAAGGCAGTGACTCCCCGCTATCTTTTACAAAAAAAGGGGATTCTATGAGTGTTCTTAGTTTAAGGTTGCCGGATTCACTTCATCGAGCAGCGAAAGATTTGGCTCATCGAGAAAATGCATCGATCAATCAGGTGATTGCGACCGCTCTTGCTGAAAAAATTTCGGCATTGTTGACTGAAGATTATTTCAAAAAAAGAGCAGAACGTGGATCGAAAAATAAATTTCTGAAAGCTTTAGAGTCCGTTCCCTCCATACCCCCTGACAAAGGGGATGAATTATAGCTTATAAAAATGATAAACCAGGAATTTAATTTTGGCAAAGTGGGGTGTAAAATAAATCCAAGAAGGAGATTCTATGAGTAAGATGATTCTCGGCATCGATATCGGGGGAACCAATATTAAGGTCCAGCGCTCTTCAAAAGAGGAAATCATCAAGATCCCTTCAGGAGTTGAGATGACCCCTCAAAAAATGATCTTCGAAATTCGTAAAGTGACCTCAGATTGGAAATGCGATTTGGTCTCCATCGGTTATCCCGGAGTGGTGAAGGATAATCAAATTACGACAGAACCCCATAATCTTGCGAAAGGATGGGTCGGTTTTGATTTCAAAAAAGGATTCGGTCTTCCGGTCAAAATTGTGAATGATGCGGCGATGCAGGCCTTAGGGAGTTATGAGGGAAAGCGAATGCTCTTTCTTGGGCTTGGAACCGGATTAGGGTCGGCAATGGTTGTCGACGGGCTCCTGCTCCCCTTGGAGTTGGCCCATCTCCCTTATCGGAAGGGGCTTACTTACGAGGATTACATCGGAAAAGAGGGACTGAAACGGTTCGGCAGAAAGAAGTGGAGAGAGCATGTCGCTCAGATCGTCAGCCAACTCCAAGCCGCTTTCCTCCTCGACTATACGGTATTGGGAGGAGGAAACGCGCGCCTCTTGAAGGAGCTCCCTCCTCAAACCAGACTAGGGGATAACTCCAATGCCTTTCGGGGAGCTTATCGTCTCTGGGAAAAATAGAGCGATTAAACTTCCTTTTGTTAATTATCTCGAAAATAAAAAGAAAAACTTTTAGGATGAGCGTTATGTCCGATTCGATTCAAAAGCTGACTCAAGAAATCTGTCAATTTCGCGACGAACGAGATTGGAAGCAATTTCATCATCCCAAGGAGATGGTGGTGGCATTAACCGCAGAGGTCGGGGAGCTCCTCCAGCATTTTGTTTGGCAAAATCCGGCTCAATCCGATCAACGATTAATCGACCGTAAAAAAGAGATCTCCGAAGAGATGGCTGATGTTGCGATTCTTTTATTTGAATTGGCGGAAATTTGTGAGGTAAATCTCGCGGAGGCCGTAAGAGCAAAATTGACACGGAATGCCGAAAAATATCCGGTGGAGAAATCCAAAGGATCGAATAAGAAGTATAACGAATTGTGAATCCCTCCTCCTCTGATTCTGTCACGCCGCATCGTCGTCGCCCGCGCTACTCCGGCAAGTATCCGAAAAAGTTCTCTGAAAAATATAAGGAACATCGTCCTGATCAATATCCAGAGACCGTTTCCAAAGTGGTGGCCTCAGGAAAAACTCCCGCGGGAACTCATTTGCCGATCCTCGTTCCAGAAATTTTGGAGGCTTTGGCGCTCACCCCCGGATCGGTGGTGGTCGATTGTACTTTAGGATATGGAGGACACACGGAATCAATTCTTCCTCGAATTATTCCTGGAGGACGACTCATTGGATTGGATGTCGATCCTGTTGAACAACCGAAAACGGAGGCCCGCCTTCGGGGGCTCGGATTTAGCTCGGATCTGTTTCAGATCCGACGAAGTAATTTCGCCGGAATTTTAAAGGTTCTGAGTGATGAAAAAATAGAGGGGGTCGATGCGATTTTAGCCGACTTAGGGATCTCTTCGATGCAGATCGACAATCCGGAGCGTGGTTTTTCCGTGAAAAATGAGGGGCCTTTGGATATGCGAATGAATCCGAATAAAGGAGAGCCGGCCTCTGTTTTTTTAGAGAAGGTCAAAGCCGATCGACTGAGTTCTCTTTTAGAGGAGAATGCCGATGAGCCGAATGCCGATCGACTTGGAGAATTTTTGGCCGGAAAGAAATTGAATACGACCTTAGAACTGGCAACGACGATTCGCCACTTTTTCCCTCAAATGGAAGAGGAGGAGCAGAGCTTGACGATTCGTCGAGTATTTCAAGCGCTTCGGATTGAGGTCAACGAAGAGTGGAATGCGTTGGAGACCTTATTAAGACATCTTCCTCAGGTCTTAAAAAAGGGGGGGAGAGTTGCGATTCTCTCTTTTCATTCGGGAGAGGATCGTCGCGTTAAAAAATCGTTTCAAGCTGGATTTCGTGACGGAATTTATCAAGAAGTGGCAGAGGAGGTCATTCGAGCCGGAGCTGAAGAGCGACGAGCCAACCCACGATCGATCCCCGCAAAGTTACGCTGGGCGATTCGCGGATGATACTCTCATAAACCGGACGAGCCGGAACCAAGGTTCATTTGTAGGGCGAGTTGTTTTTATATCGATTCAACTCATTCCGACTCCGGTTTATGAAATTTGTTTACCCCGATGTTGTCGGGGCTTCGCAGAAAACAAAAGAAACTGTATTTTTCATAATCTCTTGGACGATAGATATTTATAAACTTCAGGAAGTTTACTTCACTAAGAGTATTTCGTGACTAAGTTCCCGATTTAATTTTTTTTACCAGCCGAGTAAATAGGAGAAGATCAACGGGGTCACGATGGTCGCATCGGATTCGATGATATATTTAGGAGTTTTCACTCCTAATTTTCCCCAGGTAATTTTTTCATTCGGAACCGCGCCGGAGTAAGAGCCGTAGCTGGTGGTCGAGTCACTGATCTGACAGAAGTAGCCCCAGAGAGGCACTTGGGGCATTTGTAGATCTTGGTGCAGCATCGGAACGACGCAGATAGGGAAGTCGCCCGCGATTCCACCGCCAATTTGGAAAAATCCGATCGAATGCTTCTTGGATATTTTAACGTAGAGATCGGCCAAGTACATCATGTATTCGATTCCGGTACGAACGGTGTGAACATTTTTGATATCTCCCGAGATGACGTGACCGGCGAACATATTCCCTAGAGTGGAGTCTTCCCAGCCCGGAACAATAATCGGGATATTCTTTTCCATTGCGGCAATCATCCAACTATTTTTGGGATCGATTTGATAATATTTTTTGAGTTTCCCTTTTTTGAGAACTCGGAAGAAAAATTCATGTGGAAAGTAGCTTTCCCCCTTTTGATCGGCTTCGACCCATTCTTCGAGAACTACTTTTTCGAGTCGGCGCATCGCTTCCATTTCCGGAATACAGGTGTCGGTGACCCGGTTCATGTGGCGTTTCAAAAGTTTTTGTTCATCTTGGGGCGTGAGATCGCGATAGTGGGGGACGCGCTCGTAGAAATCGTGAGCGACCAGATTAAAGATATCCTCTTCGAGATTCGCTCCTGTGCAGGAGATCATATGGACTTTATCTTTCCGAATCATTTCTGCGAGCGAGAGTCCGAGTTCGGCGGTACTCATAGCGCCGGCGAGACTGACGAGCATCTTCCCTCCGTTGTCGAGATGGGTTTCATAGCCTTTTGCGGCATCTACTAGTGCTGCGGCATTGAAGTGGCGGTAGTGATGTTCAACGAATTTACGGATAGACCCTTTTTTCATGAGCACAGGATTTGAGATATTGCTGAAATGTCAAAAAAATTCGGTGATAAAGTGAATATTTTACTTAAGCATAAATCGGTCAAAGAGCAAAACTAAGGATATCTCCTCAATGAAAATAGTCTCTATCCCATTGAAATCGCATTGAATTCCGATTTATGAATTTTAAAAATACAGTTTCATTTGTTTTTTGTTTTCGGGGTTTGACGAAAACCGAAAAGTTTTGACCCTTTTGCGATTTGGGATTTAAAACTCTCCGCGTCCCTGCGGGAAACACTCCTCTGGATTTAAGCTATACGACTATTCAGCTCTCCTTGGTGGTTAATTTCTTCCTCCCCCCCCATCAGCCCTACAGTCCATCAGCCGATGAGCCTCTCTTTCTTATGAGGAACCTGGGATTAGCCATTGAGTTTCAAGATCTTTCCGGGGAGTGGTTTGGAATAGGCGTTGAAGGTCTCTTGGAGCCGTTTTTGAATGAGATCAAAATGGGAGAGGGTTGAGGAGTTATTTTCGTTATTGGTGATCGTTTGGTCGGAATGAGTGACGACGTATTGTCCTCCCGAGGTATAACGGCCTTGGAGGATGGCGTTTGAAGTTCCTTGAGTCTTTCCGGCGCTGTACCGCGTGGTGATCAGATTGGATCCATTTTCCAGAGTCACTCCGTTAATCACGTAGGTGCCGTTGGAATCATAACCCCCATCGATGAGGAGAGTGGCCTCTTGAGTGAATTGATTTAAGGGACGAATGCGTCCTTGGACGGAGTTGATTCCATTGACGAGGAGTTGCCCTTGCTCTGCGTTCGTAGAGCCGATTTGGATGTTTTGTCCCCCGATTTGAAGCGTTGATCCTTGGCGACTTTGAACCTGAATTTGATAGCCCCCGTTGAGAAGTTCTGATTTAGAAATTAAAAAAGGACCCCCTTCTAAAATAGCTCCTTTGGCATTGAGAATTCCTGAGGTGGAGAACTGTTGATTCACGATATCTTTGGTCGAGGTCGAGTATTGACCATTCAGAACGCGACTGGAAGTCAGGGGGACTTGGTTTTGATAGGAACCTTGGAAATAATATTCTCCATTCACAGGAAATTGCCCGAGTGAGGAGTTTTGGTTGGAGAGGGAGGGCTGGCCTTGAACTCGATATTCTTGGTTGACTAAAAATCGGCCAAGCAGAGAGCTTCCAAGTTCTTGCGCGACATTTCCATTTTCTAGGTAGACAACTCGGGAGGAGTATTGGCCATTGGCGTAGCTTCCTTGAGAGATAGGGAGAAAGTCTTGGAGTGAAAGGGCTTTGAGCCCTTTTTGTTTGATTTGGTCAATCGAGTACAGTCCTAACTGAGCGGCATTGGCCTCGGTTTCATTGACTTTATCAAATGAAAAATCGGAGGGATTGGGAGAAGGGAACTTTTTGGGATAGCTATAGGCAAGGGGAGGGTTATTCCCTTTAAATGAAAAATTTTTAAAATTAGAACTTAAGTTCTCCATCTCCATACCGATAACGTTAATGCGCTCTTCTTTTTATTCAACAACTAATTGAATAAAAATAGCTATTTAATACTATTTTATGTAAATTTATTTACATAATGACTATTTATAGTCAAACTACTCTTAATCCGGTGGTTGGAACCACAGAAGGCATTGAATTTAAATACCTTCAAAACCATTTTTAACCACGAACGGACACGAATCGGCACGAATTTAAAGGCATTAAAAACAGGGGAATTCCGATCCGTCTGCTGACGAATGGAATTTAGCCTGTTTTGGAATTGGGTACTTAAGCTATTAAGCTATTCGGCTATCATGGTGTAGCGGCTTTTTCCATGCTAAAGGATTTTTTGATCAAAAAAAATTTTCGTGGGCGAATTCATTTTTTTGGCTTAAAACGGTTGAATCTCACTTATTTGCATGTCACAAAAATCTCAAAAATCAAAAGGGACTCGAAAAGCTGTTAAAAAAAACAGCACGGGGAGCTATGATATTCCGATGTGGAAAGCAAAGGATTTAAGATCCCTTCTCAATCCGACAAAGATGCTTCAATTATTTTTGGAAGAGGCGATTCAAACATTAGGTGGAGAGCGAGGGTCGATTCGGTTGACGAATCCCAATACAGGAACACTTGATGTGGAGGCCTCTCTGGGCTTATCGGTAAAATCTCGCAAAGCGATTTTAAAGATTGGGGAAGGGGTCACCGGTTATGTGGCTGGAACAGGGAAGTTACTCCGTATTGATGATGTGCATCAAGATCGTCGCTATGTCGATCTCAATTCGAAGACTCGTTCTGAACTTGCGGTTCCGATTGAAATCGATTCTGTGGTGGTCGGTGTTCTGAATATTGAGTCGGATCAATCGAGCGCTTTTGATCAAAAGTCGGAGCGTTATTTAGCTGGAATCGTGAAAGAGATCAGCGGCTTTTTAGAGGTGGGATGGGAGATCAATAGACTCAAAACTTCAGAGCAGCAACTTTCCTCGGTCATTGAGATTGGACAGACCCTTTTTTCGACACAAAGCATGGAGGAGGCATTAGATCAGACCTCGCGCCTGATCGGACGATTGATGAAGAGTAAGATCTGTTCATTGATGATGCTTTCAGAAAATGGGCAGGAACTGATGCTTCGCTCCTCGTCGGGGGCGGGGGAGGCTTATCAAAATAAACCGCATATTCCTGTCGACGAATCGCTGATGGGATTTGTTTTAAAACGGGGAAAACCGTTGACGGTGATGAATGTTCAAGATCACGATGTCTTTCTTTATCCGGATATTGCTCAAAAAGAGGGGCTGGTTTCGCT
>CAMCSM010000126.1 GCA_945877805.1 Methylacidiphilum caldifontis
TAATGGAGATTGAATTTTCGGGAAAAGGAATCGTTCGCATCGAGCGGGAGTGTCCCGAAAACTGGGTGAAGGAAGTCCTGGAGAGACTTTCATGAGTCCCTCGGTCTCGACGAAAGTTTTCATCGCCTGTGGGGCGACTGATATGAGAAAGGGATTTGGAGGTTTGCAGGCATTGGTTGAGGGAGTCTTAAAGCAGGACTCGATTTCAGGGCATTGGTTTATTTTTTGCAATGAGCGCAAAACAACATTGAAGATCCTTTACTGGGATGGTTCCGGTTTTTGGGTCTGCGCCAAGCGATTGGAGCGGGGCTGTTTTTCGTTTCCAAAAGAAGGAAAGGAAACCATGACACACGGAGAACTCGGCTGTTTGCTTTCGGGGATTGAAATTAATGAAAAAAACTTCAAGAATTGGAGAAGAATTTGATTGCATTTTTATATAAATACTCTATATCTTATTTATTCGATTTTAAATATGAATTTAGAACTCCTTCAACAAGAAAACTTGCTCCTCAAAGCTCAAGTGAATACCCTGACACAGGGAGTCCTTAAGTTCGAGGAGTTAGTGGCCTCGCTTCAAGAGGCTTTGAAATGGGCCAACGCAAAGTACGATGCGTTGGAGAAGAAAGTTTATGGTTCTTCGAGCGAGCGAGTGACTCAAGAGGATTTAAGGCAGTTTTTTCCTAATCTCGATGTTCAAGGAGATATTTACTCGGAGCCTGAGACTCAGAAGATCACGATTGATCGAAAAAAACAATCTTTAGAGAAAGCGGCCCCTCTTCGTGGCGAAATCCCTGCCCATATCGAACGTCGTCGCATCGAGATTCCTGCTCCCGAAGCTGTTTTAAATAATCCCCACGCCTGGGAAAAGATCGGGGAGCAGGTGACGGAGAGAATCGGCATTGATCCTGCGAATGTTTTTTGCGAGGAGCTTGTTGTCGGGAAGTATAAAAGCAGAGCCGAGAAAAATCTTCTCATTCAATCTCCCGTTCCTCCGACGATTGGCGATAAATGCTTAGCTTCTCCTGAGGTGGGAGCTTATGTGATTTTGCAAAAGTTTGATCTTCATCTTCCCTACTATCGTCAGCGCAAATACTGGAAAGAGGCCTTTGGTATTTGGATCCATGAATCGACTTTCGAGTCTTGGGGGAATTTAACTTTGGATTTATTGGTTCCCTTAGCTGAGAGAGTTAAATTACAGGTTTTAGCTGCGAAATATCTTCAAATTGATGAAACTCCGATTGATGTCCTACACCCCGAAGTCAAGGGAACGACGGCAACAGGACAGTTTTTTGTTTATTCGGCTCCCGGAAAAGAGCTCTTTTTTGACTGGCAGATGAATCGGGGACACGAGAGCGTGAAGGAAATCCTTAAGGATTTTTCGGGAAGCGTTCAATCCGATGGGTACTCGGTTTATGAGGCGATCGCCAAAATCCGTCCAGATTTAATCTATTTGGCCTGTTGGGCTCATGTGCGGCGAAAGTTTTTCGCCGCCTTTGATCAGAAAGATCCCCAAGCGGCTTGGTTCGTCGAGAAAATCGGGAAACTCTACGATATTGAATCACGACTTCGAGAGGCAAACGCCTCTCTCGAAGAGAGAAAATCACTTCGAGAAAAAGAGGCGATTCCAATTTTACAAGAAATCAAAGTCAAACTCGATGAGCTACAGCCGAAGGTTCTTTGAGGTACTCCCCATTCTTCGGACCACAAACTAAGCTTTGTTAGTTTGTTTTTCTTGTTCTTCGATTCCGTAAGGAATCGAACTTTTCATATCCTACTCTTGTTTTTCTCTTTCTTCAATCTTTGATTCTTTGACGAGCGTTTCACGATTCCGATGCAGTGAAGGCTGTGGACGACCCGAAGGGTCGCCTCAGCCGAAACGAAATCGGAATCGCCCCCAACGCCCCACCCATTTACTTTCCCAGCAACATCTCCTCGGGAGTCTTATAATCAAAGGATTGGTGCCACCGTCTTTTATTGTAAAATTCAAAATATGACTCAATTCCTTGATTCGCTTCTCTCATGTTCGAGTACCTCTTGAGATAGACGTCCTCATATTTTAAACTTCTCCAAAGCCTTTCGATCATGATGTTATGAATCGCTCTTTTTACCCCATCGTGACTCACTTGAGCCCCCAGCAGCTCCAAGGTCTCGATCCATCGCTTGCTCGTGAACTGGCTCCCTTGATCGCTGTTGAAAATAAACGGAACCAGTTCCGCCCATTCAATCGCTTTTTCTAGGCAATCCATACAAAAACTTGCCTCCAAACTATTCGAAAGTTGCCATGCTAAAACATACCTCGAATACCAATCAATAATTGCCACAAGATATGCCGATCCTGAAGGCATTGGTATGTACGTGATATCGATCGCCCACACCATATGAGGACGATCAATTTGCATCCCCTCCAAAAGATACGGAAAAACCCACGGATCTTGTCCAGGATAGCTCAGGTTTCGTTTCGGATATTGAGCTTCAATTCCCATCACTTTCATCAAACGTCGTATCCTTTTAACGTTCACCTGGCAGCCGATACGACTCAACCCTTCCTGCATTCGCAATACCCCAAAAAAAGGCTTCTCAAGATGCTCCCGATCCATCCATGCCATAATCTCTAAATCCTCGGCACTGACCTCTCTGGGCTCATAATAAAGCCCGCTGCGATTCAATCCCAATAACTCACATTGACGACGACACGATAGCTCGCTCTTTACATCAACCCATCCTCTACGCATCTCTAGCGGATGGTCCCCAATTTTTTTTGGAGAAAATCATTTTCAACCTCAAGCCTTCCTATCTTCTCAAAAAGCTCTTTTTCCGATCCCTCACTTTTAGTTGCTTTCCCATGATCAAAGAGCGTATGAGCCTCGCTCGAAAGCCGTTTCTTCCATGTTGTAATCTGCATCGGATGTACTTTGAAATGCACCCCAAGTTCCGAAAGTGTCCTCTGCTCCTTGATCGCTTCTATTGCCACTTTTGCCTTAAATTCACCACCCAGTTTCCGCCGCTTACTTGCTACTTTTGACATTATTTTAACCTCATTTTATAAGCTTAGCAGGTGGTCCTAAAAACGGGGAGTATTTCACTTTCCAAAAGCCATATTGGAAAAGCGGTCCTCTATGCCCATAAACTTTGGAACAAACTGGAAGTTTACGTCACCGACGGAATTTATGAGATCGATAACAATGGTGTCGAAAACGCCATTCGACCCAGCGCAGTAGGAAAGAATTATGTGCAGTGATTATTAATGTGCAGTTAGCGGGGACGCTTAAGTAAATAATTTTCGATATAGTATGAAAAAAGTGTGGTAAGTTCCTATTAGCCCCTCTGGCTCAAGGAGGTTACTATGATCGAATCGCTTTTTCGAAGTGCTCTCGTTCGGCGTCGAATGATAGTCTCTCATCTCGGCATAATTATTCAGGATTTTGTTCTTCATCTGCATTCACAAGGCCATGTGCTGACCTGTATTCAGGCGTATGAGCAAGCAGTTGAACACTTTTCTCGATGGCTTGAATCTCAAAAAGTTGAAATCGCAAGTATTAGCGACTCAACAGTTGATCGATTTCTTCGGTTTCATCTCCCCCGCTGTCACTGTCCTCGACCAGCAACAACTAACCTAAAAACCTGTCGCGCAGCATTGAGGAGTTTGATGATATTTATGCGTCAAAAATCACTCATTCAACCCAGCCCTATTGCGAAGGTTTCTCATATCGATCAAATAGTGAATGATTATGACCAGCATCTCAGAGTGTCTGGAGGACTTGCTCCTAACACTCGACTCTATTTACGACGTTACGCTCGTGAGTTCTTAAAGAACAGGGGACGGAAGGATTTAAGACGATTAACACCCAAGGACATAATGGGGTACATTCAAAGTCGCGCTCCAGGATTGAAACCTGCTTCTTTACGAGTAATGGCCAGAGCGCTTCGCAGTTTCCTGCGTTTTTTAAACCTCAAAGACTACATCTGTCATCATATTATTTCAGCAGTCCCAACACCTGCTCCATGGCCTCGAAGTTTGCCGCCTGAAATTCTAAATGAAGATCAGCTTAGAGCATTTTTAAAGAGCTTTATTCGCACCACCCCTACTGGTCGAAGAGATTTTGCTATGGCTCAATGTTTTTATCATTTGGGATTGAGAACAAGCGAGGTCGCCGCAATACGAATCGAAGATATCGATTGGAACAATAATCTTTTACGGGTAGCCACCTCAAAACAACGTAAGGAACGCCTGATCCCTCTTCCGAACCAAGTCAGCAGCGCTCTTCTGGATTATGTGACGCGAGGTCGTCCAGTCACTAAAGCTCCTACATTATTTGTCCGCCATCGGGCTCCATTTGGTTCTTCCGTTGATGTCCATCATGTTCGAAGCGCCATGCGGCGAGCTTTCACTCGAGCGGGCATTCCATCCAGTAAAATTCATCTCCTGCGCCATACCTTTGCGACACGACTACATCGTCGAGGGATTGACCTCAAGTCTATTGCCGACTTTCTTGGACATCAAAGCCTCAATACAACTGCCGGCTACGCCAGAGTCAACATTCAAGAGCTGCGCACCGCTTCTTTGCCTTGGCCTGAGGAAAAGCCATGAAAATGCTTTCTCGAGTTGAAAAATATTTATCTCACCGACGATCACTTGGATACAAGCTGAAAACAGAAGGGCAGATGTTGCTTAACTTCGCTAATTATGCGGACGACTCAGGTCATCGCGGTCCTTTAAATCATGAAATTGCTTTACGATGGTCCACTTTACCCTCCAATGCCGACCGACTTTACCATGCACGACGACTGGAGGTCATACGAGGATTTGCAAAATATCAAATCTCTTGGGAACCCAAAACCCAGATTCCTCATCGCCATATTTTAGGGCCGGCTCACCGCCGCAATACTCCACACATCTACACGGCAAAGCAAATTCACCAATTATTAAAAAGTGCTGCTTTTTTATCCGGAGATCTTCGTCCTCTGACTTATCAAACACTCTTTGGACTACTGGCTTGCTGCGGTCTCAGGATTTCAGAGACCCTTAATATTAGAGTTCATGAGGTGGATCTCCAAAACGGAGTAATTACGATTTCAAAAAGCAAATATCATCAATCAAGGTTTGTCCCTCTGCATCCCTCGGCAATATCCCCATTAAAACGTTATGCCTGTCAGCGACAGCTTCTTTTTCCAGCTGCGGAGTTTTTCTTTGTTTCAGATCGAGGATCTCGTTTTGCCTATTCCACCGTTCGAACGACATTCCGCCAGTTGACAAAGGATTTTACCTCCAACTCGGGTCGTCGCTATGTCCGGCTTCATGACCTGCGCCACACATTTGCCTGTCGGGTTCTGCTTCGTTGGCAGCAGAGCAAAAAAGGGGCACAGGGACGTATTCCCATTCTTTCCCGCTATCTGGGTCATCTCAGTGTTACCGACACTTACTGGTATCTCACTGCCATTCCGAAACTTCTTACCTCCGCTGCCAAAAAATTCAACCCCCCATCCTTATGAACCAACCAAAACTTCATGTCCTACTTCCCCGATTTTTCACCCATTACCTCGCTCAACAACGCAATGTTAGTCCTCGCACGATTGAGTCTTATCGAGATACTTTTCGAATTCTCCTTCGATTTCTCAATCAAAATAAACGAGGTGCATCCACTACAGAGATTTTAATCGAATCCCTCTCTGCGGAGATCATTCTCTCCTTTTTGTCTCATCTGGAGGAAAAACGAGGCAATAGTGCTCAAAGTCGAAATGTTCGTCTGGCCTCCATACGCTCATTTATCCATTACTGCGCCGACTTTATCGGAGCAGAGCTTCCGGAAACAACACGACGAATTCTATCGATTCCTTGGAAGCAACATCATCGTCCAATGCTCGGATTCCTCACACGTTCTGAAATGGAATCGATTCTTAAATCAACCGGCTCGTCATGGACCGGTCGGCGAGATCACTTGTTATTTCTACTTCTCTACAATACGGGTGCCCGCGTATCCGAAGTGATTGGGGCTCGCGTGGATGATGTCTCTTCATCAGGTTTTCGCCAAATTTTACTTCACGGAAAGGGCCGAAAGAAACGATCTGTTCCCCTTTGGAAACCTACTCAAAAAGAAATTCGGCGCTGGATCAAAGAAAACAACCTTCATAACGATTCCCCTCTGCTTCAAAATCGCTTCGGACAACCACTCTCGCGTTCAGGAGTCACATGGCAACTTAAGCTCTTGTTAAAAAAAACTCGAGCTGTGCTGCCCTCGTTAAAAAACCGGAAAATTTCTCCCCATACCTTTCGGCACACCACTGCCATGCATCTTCTCCAATCCGGAGTCGCCATCGAGGTCATTGCTCTGTGGCTTGGGCATGAAAATCCTGCAACCACCCATCGCTATGTGGAAGCAGATATTGAAATGAAACGAAATATTCTTGATCAGATTGCTCCCCCAAAAAATAAACGACCATCAAAAAAATCACAGGACCCACTTTTAAAATTTCTGGATGATCTCTGATTTATGTAGAGTAAGTGGAAGGATTCTCACAGTCTTTTGTGCCCTAAACTGCACATTAATAATCACTGCACATAATTTTTTTAATGCTGAGCTCAGCATTAAAAGAAAAACTGGTTATTCGTGGGGGCTCCAGGAGTCGGACAAAGGCATGCTGCCATTTATACCCTCATCGGATCTTGCCGAAGACTCGGCATCAATCCCCACGAATACATCCCTGCGGTTGTCAAAGAACTCTGCGGACTCAAAGTCAAAGGTCTTCAGGAACTCGACCGGCTGACTCCACGCGAGTGGCTCAAGAATCAGGCCACCGCTGCAGTTTAATAAATTTTTCGGGGTTTGAATACAACGGCTCTGAGCGGGGGCTTACTTCTCATATCAGTCGCCCCACAGGCGATGAAAACTTTCGTCGAGACCGAGGGACTCATGAAAGTCTCTCCAGGACTTCCTTCACCCAGTTTTCGGGACACTCCCGCTCGATGCGAACGATTCCTTTTCCCGAAAATTCAATCTCCATTA
>CAMCSM010000127.1 GCA_945877805.1 Methylacidiphilum caldifontis
GAAGAAGCTTAAAAGGGCTTGCTTCGGGAGCTCGATGACTCGCTCCCTTCGCAACCCCTTTTAAGCTTCTTCTTTGACTCATCCTTTAAACAAATGAATAACTCATTTCTAATTGTCGTTTTAACTCAAGAATAATTGTCGTTGACCAATACGGCATTAACAAGCAGTGAACTTGGGCATGCCTGTGCTGATACCCTGTTTAAACATTATCGATCGTTGGTGAATTCGGAGGATGCAAGGGAGTATTGGGATCTAAAGCCCAGCATTTAACAGTGAGACAGGGAAATTCGTTTTATTTTTTTATCTTCATCTATTTCAAAAGATATGAAGGATTTTAAATGATCAAACCCTTCATATTTTATGGATAATCGATTCCCTTGAATCTCCATAATGGGAAAAATTTGACGCACTTTCATTTTTTGAAGAGCGGATTTTAGATGTGTGAGAAATTGTGTTTTTCCGTGAATTTCATTCACCCAAGGAGATGAATAGTATAAATCAGTGGATAAATGGGATTCAACACCATCAGCGCAATAAGTTTCAAGAGCTATTCGATATGAGTCAATCGCAGGGGATTTCATTTCTGAGGAACCACGTATATGGGTTTATTTGAGTATGGGCTTCCTGCCCCGTAAGGGTTATTAATACTGTCTGGAGAATAAGGACTCCCATATTTTCCATAAGGATTTGACGTTGAGTCAGAATCGTAGGGATTGGAACTCAATTTACCTCTGTAGTTTCCGTCACTGTCATACAACTTCGGCGTATCAGTTGCATGTGGATTTTTCCATGATTTATTTGAATAAGGAGAACCGTACTCACTGTAAGGATTCATCAGTCCATCCGTTTTGTACGGACTTCCTGCCCCGTAAGGATTAGAAAGTGAATTTGGATCAAATTGATTTATTGAAGTTGACGGAATGGAGCCAGTTTGTCGTCGATTAAGATTTGCAATTGCTGTATTTGCTACTGCCTCTCTTTGTTTCTCTTGTTCTGCCACATAATCCACGGGGCCTACGTAGGGAGAATTAAAGGGTTGAATGGGAGCAATATATTCTCCTCGTGCAATTTTGGCGTCCCGTTGCTTCATAAGTGCATCTGCAATTATAAAACCACACCCTTGCAGGCAAACAACTAGAGAAAACAATAAAGCTATTTTCAGTTTTTTCATATTTTTACACTAGAACTCCCACTTTTTACTGTTTACGTTGGGATTTTATATTGCTCCATAATTAGAGCAAATGCTGTTTTTTGATTTGGCAAAGTCAAGCTCCGATATCGGAGCAAATGAAAAACAAAAAGAAGATCAAAAACATCATTGGACCACAGCTTAGAAAGCTTCGTTATCAACATGAGATGACCCAAGAATGCTTTGCTGCTCGATGTGGAGTTCTGGGCTGGGATATCAGTCGGGGGACACTTTCCAAAATCGAGGCTCAACTTCGCTGTGTTTCTGATTCAGAGTTGAGAGTTTTAGCAAGAGCACTTCAAATTAAAATCGAGTCTCTTTATCCCTAGATTTCTTTTTCAGTCGTCTCCTTGACCCATTTTCCATTCTGTTTTAAAATCAGTTCCTATGAGCAAGGAACACTTACCCCCTATCGATTTAGAGCAAGCTTCTCTATTAAAAGCCTCGGGGATGACCTTTGCCCAGGTCGCCAAAGTTCTCGGGGTGGAAAGCGACCGTCTCCGTTCTGTGTTTAGCAGAAGTGGGATCGGCAAACGACTTAAAGAAGCTCGTCACAAGAGCGCACAAACCAATCTCGAAAGAGTCACAAAGGCCGTTGAGGTGGCAGAAGACCCGACCAATCAGTACAAACGCAATGCCTCCCAAACGATCCTTCGTATTACGGGAAACCTCGCCACCCAAGAGACCAGCGACCCCAAAGCGATGGCCGGGCAGGCCGTCACCCTCAAGACGGTCAATGACATCGCCAAGACGATCTACGGATTGGAGCGAGATCAGGCGCCTCAATTTGTCTTTAACATGAGTTCACTCTCGGATCCTGACTTCGACGAAGAAAACTGATCGCCCCTCAGTCTTTTCACCAGCTTGGAGGCCGATGACAGGGGGATCTTCAATTCCCGAGAAATCCCGCATACCCCGATTCCTTGCTTTAACAGCTCGGAGACACCCTCCTCATGAGCATCGAGCGTCGAGGGTCTCCCTAACTTGACCCCCCTTCTCTTGGCCGCTTCCAGCCCTGCATTCACACGCTCCTTGATGATTTCCCGTTCAAACTCAGCCACGAGAGAATATTGAGTTGAAGCTGGGCAGCGGGATTCGAGTTTGAAGTGTCTATCCCCTGACTCGGAACCACCAAAGCCACTTGGTGAGCCTTCAGCTCCGAAATCATCTGGGCAAGATGAGCCAAGGATCGCCCCAGACGATCGAGTTTAAAACAGACGATTACTTTAATCTTTCCCGAGCGAACGCCCGCCATAAGTCGATCTAAGCCCGTTCTGGTGAACTTGGAACCGGAGATGGTGTCGGTTATTTCCTCCACGCTTCCCCAGCCTCTTTGCTGACAGTATTGGAGAAGGCTCTCCCGCTGGGATTCATGGCTTTGATGATCCGTTGAAACTCGGGTGTAAATGATCGTTTTCATGAGTAGAAACAAAACCCGTTGGAGGAAATCGAGAGGTCTTGAGCGAGGTCTTTCCCATATTGCTCATAGTTGAAGTAATTCAGGAGATGCTCGGGGATCTCCAAACAGCCGTTTTCGACGTAATATTCAGCGATTCCCTCGTAGTCATGGGAGCTTTTAACCTCAAAGGCAAATTGGTCCTGAGCTTCCTCTATCGTCGTATAGTCGCAACCGACGGCATCGCAGTATTCAAAATAGATTTCTCGCTCTCTTTCATCGAGGGCGATCAGTTCATCAAACTAGGGTCAGTCCAACACCTAACACTCATGATCTTTTATCGCTTTCTTGCCATCCACCGTTTCTAAACTTTCTCCCTGCAATGTTAAGTTTTGTGTTAGGTGTTGGACTGACCCCAGTATAGAAGGGTTTTGGGTCATTGTCAGGT
The DNA here is from genome assembly GCA_945877805.1 of Methylacidiphilum caldifontis. Taxonomy (GTDB): domain Bacteria; phylum Verrucomicrobiota; class Verrucomicrobiia; order Methylacidiphilales; family CAMAQI01; genus CAMAQI01. The sequence continues at coordinate 3,034 of CAMCSM010000127.1, forward strand.
TTTTGCAACAGAACCAAAAAAGAAATATGAATCGACATCGGCCATTTTGTGGACATTATTGGATACATGGATGCTAAAAAAACATTTTTTATTTACGGCGCTTTTATGCTACTGGCAACCTTTGCTTTTCAAATTGTCGCTCCAGCAAAAAGTGCGATGATTCTGACCTCGATGGTAGGATTGATTGCCACGATCAGTGGACTATTTCTTGAAAAATGGAAAGGGGCTCATGTTACGGGGATGCTGGTCATTGGTTTTTTTTGCGGAATGTTATTGATGCGCCTCCCGGCCATGCACCTCAAGACGCTGGATTTCGAAGACAAATTCCCAGGATTTATGCTTTCGTTCACGGTTGCCTTGGTTTCGGCAAGGACGCTGGTGACACTTCTTCGCATGCACCTCAAAAATACGTAAAGTAAACTATAGGAGCAAGGGCTCCGTACCATGGTGTGCGTAATGAATGAAAAGATAAAGTAGATGTCGTGCAACCCCCTCCTTTGCCTCCTCGAATCACCGATCTGATGATTCTTCAATCCCCACACAAAACGGTGAACCGGCTCCATCGCCCTCTATTTCCTTAAGTCGCTTGAGCCAAAGGAATGACTAATTTTTCGATCATTTTGCCGAATTTCTTTTCAGCTACTTCTTTATCATGTTTTGCCTGAATACCGAGCCATACTTGGGCATCCACTTTTGTCCACCGAGCCAATCGGATTGCCATCTCAGCGCTGACTGCACGTTTTCCACGAGTGATAAGACTGATGGTAATCGGCTGGACTCCAAGAGCCCGAGCCACATCGCTGATGGATAAATTCAAGGGCTCCATAAAATCTTCCATCAGGACTTCTCCGGGGTGAACAGGGGGCAGTTTATCGTTCATTTTTTCTCCTTAGTGGTAATCGATTATTTCTACGTGATTGAGTTCATTTTTATCCCAATCAAAACAAATTCTCCATTGGTTATTGATTCGGATTGAATATTGACCTTTTCGATCCCCTTTCAGCTTCTCAAGTCTATTGGCAGGAACAGAGGAAATATCGGACAAGCTCAGCGCTTCATTCATAAATACGAGCTTTCTTCTGGCAATTTTCTGAATGTCCAAAGGGAGCTTTTTACTTCTCACCCCCTCAAAAATCTTTTCCGTTTCTTTACAGGAAAAGCTTTTAATCATTATATATTTATACTTTAAGTATAAGAAAAGTCAATGCAATATTTTGAGTCCATAGCAGAAATCTCCTTGTCATGATGCTATTCGTTATCAACAAATCCCTCTTTTCAACTCTGTGCCGACTTCTAAATTGTGTGTCATTGAAAGATTTAGAATAGCTTAATAGCTGAATCGCTCGATAGCCTGAAAGCAGGATAGCTTAAATTCATTTCAAAGACAGGGGAGAATCTCCCGCTGCGACGCTGCGGGAAAACCATGCCTTTAATTTTCAGAAGCGAACAAGCAACTTTTAGTCCGTCATTGCGTCTCCGTTTCATTTTGGCCAATCTTCGGTTAAAATTCTTAATCTGTTTTGTTAGAACATCGACTGTAAATAAAAAAACCGAGAAGGGCTCCCACGCTGAGGGCAATACCAACGGCTTGATAAGGATTTTCCCGTACGGCTTTGTCGGTCGCTTTAGCGGCTTCTATTGCTTTTTCTCGGGATCGATACGCAATTTTCTTAACATTTTCTATTGTAGCGTCCAGACGCTTTCGGGCTTCTGCTACGTTTTCTCCTGCGACTTCGGCGCTTGCCGTCATCAGGGTGCTCGCATTCTCGACGAGAGTGCGCATATCATTCAAGGTTGTCACTGTATCTTTGTTCATATTGTTTACTTCCATTTATTTGATTTATTTGATTTAGAATTTTTCATTTACCTAACATTTTTGCTATGACAAAAATGACGAAAGCTCCCAAAAGACCGCCGCCGCCTAGGAAATAGATAAAAGAGTAGCCAACAGCGCCAAACATGGGTGTTAATATAAGTGCGATCATAATTTTTCTTCTTTTTTTGACATACATTTTTCCTTTTTTATTGATAGACCATTTTTTGTTTAGATCTTGATTTTTCTGACATCCATTTCATCCCCCTTCTCCTCAGATGGAGTTTTGTGAAATGGCGCCTTACAACTATGAGCTTAGTGCGAAGGCATGAAATGCCTATAAGGTCTATACCTGAGATAAAAACTCCTTCAAAAATGGCTGCCGATTACGATAATTCTTCAATCCACACACAAAACGGTGAACCGGCTCCAGAGCCCTATATTTCCTTACTGACCAGTTAGTGGGATAGGCTACAAACTGAAGCATCCCCCTTTGTTTTCCCTGCGGTGAATCCGGCATTTTTCCATTAAGTTGACGTCAATGCGACCGCTGTACGAGGTAGGACGGAGGAAGGTCGTTTACTTTCAGGGAAAAAAAATGATCTCATTCCTGTTGACTGTTTTTATCATGAACGCATAGTGCTCGGAAATTTAATCAAGGAATCAGATGTCAAAAGCCGATAGCGAAATTGCGATCATGAAAACAACCCTCGGAACCATGGAGATTGAATTCTGGTCCGATGTGGCTCCGAAAACCGTTGAGAACTTTAAAAAACTTTCCAAAGAGGGTTTTTACAAAGGAACTGCCTTTCACCGTATTATTAAAGGGTTTATGATTCAAGGTGGTTGCCCTTTGAGTAAAGATCTTGATAATCCTGGAGTCGGAACAGGAGATCCAGGCTATAAAATCAAAGCCGAATTTAATGATCGTCCTCATGTCCTCGGAGTTCTCTCCATGGCCCGCTCAGCAAGTCCTGATTCCGCGGGCTGTCAGTTCTTTATTTGTCATGGCGATGCCGCTTTTCTCAATAAACAATATACCGCCTTTGGAAAAGTCGTTAAAGGACTTGATGTCCTTGAAAAAATTGCAACAACTCCAACGATTAGTTCCCGTGGCGAAAAAAGCAAGCCGACGGCCCGCATCGAGATTGAATCGATTGAAATCGTTCCTGCTAAAGACTAAACATTAGATGACTATGGACGGACTCTTAGGAATGAGCATGGACCTTGGTTTAAGTGCCTGCTGTGGATTCCGAGTGTTCCTTCCCTTACTTTCTCTCTTTTTTTATGATCCTTATCCCTATTTTACTCCTGATCGCTATCCTCGGATTTTATTTATGGAATCTTTCTCGATCGCTTAAAAAAGCTCAGGTTCAAATCCGAGCCGCATTTATTCAAGTCGATCTTGAACTCCAAAAAAGGAATTCAAGAATCCCGGAGTTCATTGAAATTTCAAAAAAAGCCCTCGCTCAAGAACGCCCGCTTCTTGAATCCCTCGTTCATAAACGCAATGAAGCCTCCGCCGCTCTTCAAATCGCAACAGTTAACCCTTTCGATCAAGAAATCATGAGCTCACTTTGTTTGAAGGAGAAGGAATTTCAAAAAGTTCTTACTCTATTTTTAAATCTCCTCTCCACTCAAGAGAAACTCCTCACTCAGCCTAAATTAATCGAGTTGTTACAAGCAGAGAAAAACTCTCAAGATCAGATCCGCACCACGATTGAATCGTATCATCAATCGATCTCTCCGTATAATCGAGCCCAAGAACCTTTTCCTGCTTCTGTTCTCTCCTCTTTTTTAGGATTTCATAAAGCCCCCCTCTTATCAGTCTCTTAGTGAAGTAAACTTCCTGAAGTTTATAAATATCTATCGTCCAAGAGATTATGAAAAATACCCAAATACAGTTTTTCACACGAAGCCGTAAAGTTGCCCAAGGCTCCTCCCGAAACACAAATGATTTTTTTGATTTTTTCTTTTCCAAATTCCTACGGGGAGAACCTTGGGAAGCTTTGCGGCTTCGTGTGAAAATTGCCTTTATCCCTG
>CAMCSM010000128.1 GCA_945877805.1 Methylacidiphilum caldifontis
GCAGGGATCTGTGCGGGGGGATCTGATGCCAGCGGCATCAGATTCCCTACCGCGATAAAAAGCAGTTGGAACCACGGATAACGCGGATCACACGGATTTTCAGGGATTTACATAAAAGAAGAACTTCACCCTCTGGGTGAATAAAAAAATGAAACTCCATTTTCATAATCTCTTGATTGATAGATGTTTATATATCTTAGGAAGTTTACTTCACTAAGAGCTGCGAAGTTGCCCAAGGCCCCTCCCGAAAATGCAAATGATTTTTTCTTTTCGAAATTCCTACGGGGGGAACCTTGGGAAGCTTTGCGCCATTGCGTGAGATAATGTCTTTAACTCTTTTCTTCTATGAATGCCAATGCGACACCTCGTGGCCCCATTATATTCCTAATGCAAAATCTGGAAAAATAGATACAAAGGGGGGCGTATGTCAGAACTTCGATTTGATCCACACTCCGAGCAGTATGTAGTCTTTGCTCCCGATCGTCTGAATCGGCCTCATGCCTATCAAGGGATCTCTAAGTTGCCAGACAATCTCTTTAATCCTTTTGCCCCAGGCAATGAGGGCTCTACTCCCGGCGAGGTCTATGCTCAAAGAGCGGAGGGAACTCATTCGGATACTCCAGGATGGGAGGTTCGTGTGATCCCGAATCTCTATCCGGCTTTCGAATCGCAATCACTCCTTTTGGGGCCGGCGCATCCTCTTTATTCGGCAATCGCAGGAATTGGAGGGCATGAGGTGTTGATTGAAACTGCCAACCCTCAAACCCCGTTTGAGCAGCTCTCTTCTGAGCAGCTGGTTCATTATTTTGAAGCGTTGCAGAATCGTCTTCACTATTGGCAAAATCAAAGCGGAGTTCGTTCTGTTTATCTTTTTAAAAATTCTGGGGCTGTCGCCGGAGCCTCACTTCCGCACCCCCATTCTCAACTGGTGGCGCTTCCGATTGTCCCTCCTCGATTTGAAAAAATGAATCAGTTCGCTCAAGAATATTATAAAGATAATAAGCGGTCCTATTTTGAGGTCTTAATTGAGGAGGAGCTTCGATTGAAATCAAGAGTCGTTTGGGAGTCGGAGTGGGTGGTCGCTTTTTGTCCCTATGTCAGTCGCTTCCCGTACGAAGTGATTTTCTATCCACGGCAACCGATCGCTGATTTTACTCAGAATCCTCAAAACTGTTTACGGGAACTTTCAGGGGCGGTGCGAACGGTCTTTGCTGGAATCGGAAAAGCGGCTCGGCGCGACTTTCCTTATAATTTATTTATTCAACAACCTCCTGTGGGGAACGGGAGCTCCGATTGGTTTCGTTGGTCTTTAGAGATCTATCCTCGAGTCGGGGGAGTTGCCGGTTTTGAAACCGGGACCGGGATGTGGATGAGCTCGATTCTTCCGGAAGCTGCGGCAGAGAGGATTCGCGGGGTTTTATGAATCGATTTGAGCAAGAGATCGATCAAATCCTGAATGATTTAGAAAGGAATCATTTAAAGCGTGGCTTACGGCAAACGCAAACCGCTACAGGAGCTGAGATTGACTATTTAGGAAAAACAGTTCTCAATTTTTCCTCAAACGATTATCTCGGCTTGGCATCGGAACCGTTTTTAAAAGAGGTCGCCATTCAAGCCATTGAAAAATGGGGAACAGGAAGTGGTGCGGCTCGTTTAGTTTGCGGCAATTTAAAAATTCATGAAGCGTTAGAGGAGGCGACGGCGCACTTTAAAGGAACCGAAGCGGCGCTCACTTTTTCCAGCGGCTTTGCCGTTCCTCTCGGGATTATTCCGGCCTTGGTCGGTAAAGGGGATACCGTCATTCTCGATAAATTGAGTCATGCCTGTTTGATTGATGGAGCAAAACTCAGCGGGGCAAAAATCCGTGTTTTTCCCCATCAAAACCTTCGCTATTTAGAAAAGATATTAAAGGAATCTTCCGGTAAAAAACTGATTGTTACCGAATCGATCTTTTCAATGGATGGAGATCTTGCGCCTCTGCGTGAGATTATTGCGTTGAAAGAAAAATATGGGGCTTGGCTTATGGTCGATGAGGCGCATGCCACGGGGGTCTTGGGAGAGAATGGAGCTGGGCTTATGGAGTCGCTGGGGTGCCGTTCTCAGGTGGAGATACAGATGGGGACCTTTAGCAAAGCTCTCGGAAGCTCGGGAGGTTATGTCGCGGGATCTCGTCAATTGATCGATCTTTTCATCAACCGCGCGCGCTCCTTTATATTTTCGACCGCCCCATCGCCTGCCTCCTCAGCTGTGAGTCTGGCGGCGATTCAGTGGATTCAAAGCAAAGCGGGAAATCAGCGGCGGGAATTGTTACAAAATTATATTCTCAGTTTTTCACAGAAATTAAATCAACTTTCACAGAACTCCCTTTTTACAGGCGATCAAAGTCCGATCTTTCCCTGGATGGTGGGCGATGAAAATAAGGCCTTGGAGTTGTCACAGCGGATTTTACAACAGGGGGCTCTGACCGTTGCAATTCGTTATCCGACAGTTCCTCGTCAAAAGGCGCGATTGCGAATTTCTTTAAGTGCCAAACATACCCCCATACAGATCGATCGGCTTCTCGGGATAATGGAAAGATCCCTTTAAGCGAAAGAAATCAGGATGCGGAAACTCGTCTCGATCACGGTTTTAGAATCTCATTAAGCTGAGTATAGGGAGGAGCCGCTGTGGGGTGATAAAGATGGAGGGCCTCTCCGACGAGAAAGAGGGAGCCGGTGATTAAGATCGGATTTTTCGAATCGATTAAGGAACTCCAAATTGTTGTGAGGTTCGGTGCTGTTTCGATCGGAGCATACGTAAAGAGATCTTGGATTGCGAAGGGATCAACCGCTCTGGGATTATTTACTTTAACGAGAATGACTCGATCGGCAATCGACTCGATTGAGGGAATCATCTCGCAGTAAGATTTATCGGCTAAAACAGCAAAAACAACCGTCGGTTTTGTCTCTGCATAAACTTTTTTCCACGTTTCGATGAGGGTGCTCATCGAGGAGGGATTATGTGCCCCATCAACGACCAACGGCGGATTTTCACGTAAGATTTGGAATCGGCCGTTCCATTGAGTCTTTGAAAATCCGCGTTGAATCGATTTCACGGGGATCTTTAAAACCGCAAAAAGAGCGGTAAAGGCGGTTAACGCATTTTGAATCTGATGATCTCCGAGAAGGGAGAGTTGAAAGGGAATTCCCTCGATTTCGATATGCTGCTTTTTCCCTTTGATCCCATGATCGATCACCTGAAGATCCTCGGTTTCAATCAGTGTTGAATCCTGTTTTTCGGCGATTTTACGGATCACCGCCAGAGCCTCTGGCTCTCGCACACCACAGACAGTCGGAATATTTTTTTTGATTATCCCTCCCTTTTCGGCGGCGATTTTAGCGAGTGATTCGCCGAGGTACTCTTGATGGTCAAATCCGACCTGAGTAAGGATCGTGACTGCGGGAGTGACAATATTGGTAGAGTCGAGACGCCCCCCCATTCCGGTCTCCCAGACCACCCACTCTACTTTTTCCTCTTCGAAATAGCGGAGAGCCGCCGCGGTCATGATCTCAAAAAAGGTCGGCGGTTGCTCCCAGAGGCGCGTGATCTCGGCGATTTCGTCGAGGAGCGTGGTGAGTCGCTCCTCCGGAATTGAACTTCCATCGATTTGAATTCGTTCGGTAATCGAAATGAGGTGAGGGGAGGTAAAGAGGCCCGTTCGATATCCGGACTCTTGGAGGGCTTGCGCGCAAAAAGCGGCGGTAGAGCCTTTGCCATTGGTTCCGGCAAGATGAATGAATTTGAGTTTTTTCTCCGGATTTTCAAATGCGGCGGCAAGGCGTTCCATATTTTCCAATCCGAGTTTCATCCCGAATTTTCGGGATTGGAGGAGAAATTCAAAGCCTTTCATGAGGAGAAAATTATCATGAAATCGAAACTCGGCGAGGGTGAATTTTCACTGCTACCGACTAAAATAGGAACAGATGAAGGGGAATAAAGGAGTTAATTTGAGCCGCAAGAGAACGCAAAGAACTTAAAAATGAAAACATGGGGACAGTTGCTCTAAGGAAAAGGCTTTAAACCACGGATGGACACAGATTTAAATGCATTAAAAAATTCTCTGCGTCTCAGCAACTCCGCGCGAGGCACTCCTCTGAATTTTATATGGTTTTTCCAATCTTTAACGCTTCTTCTGCAAAGGCGAGGGCCTCCTCTTTGGTTTTGAGTTGTCCCTCGAGTTGAGCATCTTCGATGAGCCTCAGGAGTTCCCCTAAAATCTTCCCTGGCTTTGAGCCGATGGCAATCAGATCATTTCCATTCACGAGCCGAGGTGGTTTGATCTCCTCTGCTGGTATCTCCGCCTGTTTTTGACGAATGAATTGATAGATCGAAAGATCGGCATGGCTGGAAAGGCAATCGACCCGATGCAGCTCCATCTCATTTTCTAAGGTCCCTCTTGCTAAGAATCGTTTCAGTTTACTAATCCGCATTTTCGGAACATCTTTAAAGGCCATATGATTTTGAACCGCAATCACGACTTCATCGATGATCTCATTGCTGTAACGAAGCCTCTCTAAAATCTGAAGCGTCATGCGGGCGCCGACACTTTCATGACCGTTAAATCGAATTCGTCCTGTCTCATCGACTTTATAGGTCGGCTTCTTGCCGACATCATGAAATAAAACGGCGAGAGCCACGGGAAGCGGGGCCTCTTTTAAAAGGGAGAGCATGATCCGTGTATGAATAAAGACATCTCCCTCAGGGTGAAACTGCGGCGGTTGTTCGACTCCATGAAGGGCATCGATCTCCGGAAGGATCTGTTTGAGTAACCCACTTTCATCGAGGAGGGTTAATCCCCGGTCGGGGGCGGGGGAGATCCAGATTTTATCAAGTTCATCACGAATCCGTTCGACTGCGACGTTATTGATCTCCTGAGAAAACCGCTGAATCTCTTGAAAGGTCTCAGGGTCAATTTCAAAATTGAGTCGTGTGGCAAATCGAATCGCTCTGAGGAGTCTGAGTTTATCTTCTTTAAAACGCTCTTCCGCTTTTCCGATCGTGCGAATCACTTTTTTCCGAAGATCCTCTTGACCCCCGACATAGTCGATAATCTGATCGGTCATCGGATCGTAAAACATTCCATTCACTGTAAAATCGCGGCGTTTGGCATCCTCTTCCGGGGTCGATTTTTGAACCGACTCCGGGCGTCGACCATCGAGATAGATTCCATCGGTTCGAAACATCGCCACCTCGAAGGTTTGGTTGCCCTCCATGACTCGGACCACTCCATAACATTTTCCTTCGAGGCCCGTGACACGGGGGAAGATCGATTGAACTTCGTCCGGCGTTGCACTTGTCGCGATATCGATATCTTTACAGGGGAGATTGAGGAGATGATCGCGAACACAGCCTCCGGCATAAAGCGCAGTATGGCCGTGACTCTTGAGTCGTTCGACGATCCGACGTGCGGCGGGATCATTCATGACTTCAGCTCCGGATGACGATAGCCGATGTAAAAAAGTCCTCCGATTAAGCTCCAGAAAAGGTTTACGCAAAAATAGAGTAAGGAGAAGGTGATCGCATGTTCTTGATCGATCCCGAGCGGAGCAAGTCCGAGATAGATTACGAAAAGTCCCTCTCGAATCCCAAAGCCAGAAATGGATATCGGAACCGCCATCAAGACCCCGATAATCGGAAGGGTACTAATAAAAGGAAGCCATTCGACTTGAATTCCTAAAGAGCGGAGAACTGCAATCGCAGATCCAAAGAGGAGAGAGTGGATCATAAAAGAGATCAGCAAGGTTTTGAAATTGGTTTTCCATGATTGAGTAAAAACGAGATAGGCTTGAAATAGTCGAATCCGTTGCTCGGCAAAGGGAAGTTGTTGTACGGTTTTCTTCAAGAACTGAATTTTTTCGAGTTGAGGCAACAAGAGGAGTCCGATGACTCCGCAAATTCCACCGAGAATGACCCCCATGACCGCGAGAGCAGCGGCTTGAGTTTCAGGAGTTTGAGTGAGGAAACTCCATTGAAGGGGGATCAGGATTAAGGCCATGATCAGAATCGCGATGAGTCCAATGATTCGATCGATGATAATCGTGAGAGTCGCTTCACTCTTTTTCTCCGGAGCCGCTTTACTCGCATAAAGGATTTTGATCAGATCCCCGCCGGTCGTTCCGAGCAGAAAAGCGTTAAAAAAATGGCCGACAAAAAAGAGGTCGAGAACCTTTCGATAGGAGAGAAAGATCGACTGGGAGGCGAGGAGCATTCGCCAGCGAACACTTGCGAGGAGGGGAACCCCGCCCCAAATCAAGAGGGCGAGAGCAAACCAAGGCAGGCTCATTCGCTCCGCGACCTGAGCGAGCTTTTGTAGATCAAGCTTCGAAAAAATAAGTGCTAAAACTCCCCCCGAGATCAGCAGACGCAGGAGAAATAAAAGACGAGGTTTCATGACGAGGAATGCTAAAAGAGAGAGAGAAAAGTGACGAGTTAAATTTTAAAGTAATCGCTACTACCGCAGAGCAAGGAAAAATCTCTTTTTCATAGCGGGTGGCTGTTAGCTATTTGCTAATGGGCTAATGGGCTAATGGGCTGAGGGGCTGAGGGGCTGAGGGGCTGAGGGGCTGAGGGGCTGAGGGGCTGAGGGGCTGAGGGGCTGAGGCGCTGAGGGGCTGAGGGGCTGAGGGGCTGAACT
>CAMCSM010000129.1 GCA_945877805.1 Methylacidiphilum caldifontis
AAGCCATCAATGGCATCATCCAACTCGCAAAACGGAACGCTAGAGGCTTTCGTAACTTCGAATACCTCAGAGCAATCTCGTATCTGCGATGTTCAAAACTCCAACTCAACCTTCCCACTCTATGACCCACTCAAAACGTCGAAGCTTCATATATTTAATGGGATTTTGGCATTCGTCTTAAAACGGATATTCTTACTCAAGGGGGCGGGGTTAATAGTTGCGTTCCCGCTGAGTGGTCTTTTGAAAGTAAAGATAGGCTTCTTAACTTAAATTTCTCCAATCAAAACTTCATTGACTTATTATTATATTTCGATAACTATCGAAATATGAAATTACAGAAACTAGCCGAAGCGTTTAAGGCTCTCTCTCATCCTCACCGTCTGGCGATCTTTTTAAGATTGGCAAAGTGCTGTGAGAAACAGGGATGCAGTGAGGAAACTTGTTCTCGGCTCTGCGTTGGCGAACTCGGCAAAGGACTCGGCATCAGTCCTTCTACAATTTCTCATCATCTCAAAGAATTAAACAGAGCGGGTCTGATTTCGACCCATAAATGTGGTCAAACTGTCGAATGTTGGGTCGCTGAAAATACGCTCGACGTACTCTCCCAGTTTTTCCTGAAAGCTAAAAAAATATAACGAAAGACACTCTATGAATCCAAAGCCGTATAAAATCCTCTTCCTCTGCACGGGAAACTCCGCTCGAAGTATCTTGGGCGAGTATCTTATTCGCCTCGTTGCGGGGAATCGCTTCGAGTCTTACAGTGCCGGAGCAAGACCGACTGGAAAAATTAACCCGATTGTCGTCCGATGCCTAAAGGAAAAATTTCAAACCGAGGCTTCTGACGCTCGAAGCAAATCGTGGGAAGAGTTCAAAGAGACCCCTTTCGACTTCGTCATCACCGTCTGTGACAACGCCAAGGAAAGCTGTCCTATCTGGCCGGGTCAACCGATCATCGCTCATTGGAGTTCGCCCGATCCCGCAGAGTTTGAGGGAACGGAGGAAGAAAAGTTAAATGCAACTTTTCAAGTTGCTCTACAAATCAAACGTCGGATTGAACTTCTGCTCTCCCTTCCGCTAGAAAAGATGGAAAGACTCAAACTTCAGAGTTCCGTTCAGGAGATCGGTTCAACACAATAAAGGATATTGGTATGACACTTTTTCAATTTAATAAGCTTTTAAACGACAATCCCGAACATCTCATTCGTTTTGTTCTCCCCAATGAAGAGGCGATTCCCTCTCACTATCACATCACCGAAGTGGGGCATGTGCAGAAAAACTTCATCGATTGTGGCGGAACTTTTCGCTCCTCCTCTACTTGTGTGTTACAAGCTTGGATCGCAAACGATGATGACCATGCGTTGAAAGCTGGAAAGCTGGCCTCTATTTTGAAACTGGCTCATCAGATTTTGCCATCCGAGGAACTTCCTGTCGAAGTTGAGTTTGAAGCTCCTTTTATCTCTCAGTTTCCGATTGCGACTAGTGAGACCACTTCGGATACATTAGTATTTCAGCTAGAGGCAAAACAGACCGATTGTTTGGCTAAGGAAAAATGTAAAGTAGAGAGCAATACCGAAAGTTCCTCTTGTTGCTCGCCAAAGTCTGGTTGCTGCTAGTGTAGTCCGTCAAGCAGATCGCATATTATAAAATGAGTTCCATCAGGTACCCCATAAAGCAAATGCCTCTCCTCTTAGGAAGGCACGAATGCAGGAAGAATTTGAAGATCTAAATTTAAATTCATGCCTTCTTGCTTTCCTCAGAGAGTTCTTATTTCTCTTTAAACGAGAGGGAGCGTAACCTATTAATAATAGGCAATCTGTAAGGCGGACTACACTAGTGGGAATGACTCGATGAAGTTGAGCTGAATCTTTTATTCGGTACTGAAACCGATTTTTCGTTTCGAGGATTGAGGGGTCTCCATCATTTTACGGAGGGCATCGAAGACTATTTGGAATTTTTTCCCGTGGTGAGAGAATCCGTTTTCAAGAGCTGAGACTTTTCGGGTGAGAGTTTCAACGGAAAGTGTCATTCGTCGGAGTTTAACAAAGGCACGAACTAGGGAAAGGCTCATAGAGATTGCTTGAGGGCTATTGAGGACTGTAGCAGCCATGATGGAGCCATGTTCTGTAAAGGCATAAGGGAGGTATTTACGGTGTTCTCCCCGCTTTAAGGTCGCAAATTGCGACCTTAAAGAATCCCATTCGGAGAAAGAGAGTTGAAACATAAAATCATCAGGAAAACGGGAGATATTGCGTTTGACTTGTTCGTTAAGTCGCTTTGGGGTGACTCCGTAAAGAACTGCAAGATCGGAATCGAGGACGACCGGATGTCCGCGAATGCGACGAATTGTGCTTTCAGGGCAAGAAGGAGTTAAGTGTGGTGTCATTTCTGATCGATGGGAGACTGCTATCGTAGTCGTCAAGATCGAATCAGTCGCTTTATCCATGAGCGTTAATCAGTGAGCGGATAAAATGCCTTACTTTGGCGTTATGAGCTGTTTAATCTTAATTTTCAATTGATCCCAGGGACTTAATTTAGGAAAGATTTTAGCGAGATTTAGTTGAGCGTTTTTTTGGATTGATTCCAGTTTTTCAGTTCCTGCCTCTCGTTCCATTTTTTGATAGAAGGTATAAAGAAAATAGGCCTGACGGGCTGTTGGTTTGAGATTGCGGTCCTGGAGGAATTGAAGATTCGCCTTAATGATTTTTTCGTAGGACTGAGAGAGGTTTGCTAGATTTTTAACCTGATTGCGGAAGTTCTCTGTCTGAGTTCGATAGATCGCTTGGGTATCATCATGGAAGGCAATACCTCCTTGATGGAGCAGTTTAAACCAAAAGATCGCATCTTCACAAAGTCCTTGATCGAGGGACTCCGGCCATTGCATCTCAGGGGTGAGGAGTTGACGTCGAATGATCGTCGTATGAATCGCAAAGGGGGGATAGACAAAAGCGGAGGCGATCATCTCCTCTTGGGAGACCCGTGCTCCGAGGGGATCATGTCGTTCACTCTTGCCTTGAGGGTCTTTTTCCACCCACGGACAGGTATAGAGATCGCGTCCCGGTTGTTGCTCGATCACTTTTCGCTTCGCTTCAAGATAGTTGGGGGGAAGAAGATCGTCGGCATCTAAGAATAGAATCCATTTTCCACGAGCGAGTTGAACTCCCTGATTGCGCGCGCTACAGGGCCCTGCCGCTTCTGAGATCAGGAGTTGAAGTCGTGGGTCGCTGATTTGTTGAACAATCTGAAGACTCTGATCGGTCGATCGATTTTCAACAATGATACATTCCCAGTTTGAGTAGGATTGAGCGACTAAGGAGTCCCATGTTTCACGGATGTAGGCCTCTTTATTGTGAAGAGGGATCACGATGGAGAAAAGGGGAGCTGAGGGAGAGGTCATAAGATGATCTCCAGCATAAAGAAAGTTAGGCAACTGGGAAGTCAGGAGATTTGGCGCCGTCCATTGAGCGCAAATCCGAGGGTGACACTATCGGCAAATTCAAGACCCCCTCCCGCCGGGAGTCCTGTAGCGGGGCGGGAAATTTTAATCGGCTTGCCTTTGAGCAGTTGAGCGATGTAAAGAGCGGTGGTTTCTCCCTCAACATCGGCGCTCAGTGCGATGACAATCTCCTCGGGGGGATTTTCAGTGATTCGTCGTTGGAGGAGATCGATCGTCAAATCTTCCGGAGTCACGCCTTCAATGGGGGAGAGTCGACCTCCAAGAACATGATAAAGACCTTTAAAGGCCTTCGTTTTTTCAATTTTTAAAACATCGTGTGGCTTTTCAACAAGACACCAAATTTTGGAATCCCGCGTCGAATCGGAGCAGATCGGACAAATCGGGGTCTCGGAAAAGAAGCCGCATTGTTCACACGGTTGAATCTTGGCCTTGACCTCGAGAAGCGCATGAGCCAGACGTTCACTGACGGGGGTGGGGGAGGCTAAAAGAAAGAGGGCAAAACGTTCAGCGCTCCGAGTTCCGACGGAGGGGAGTTGTCGCAGGGCTTGAATCAGTTCTTGAACAATCGGGGAGTAGTCCATGGACGTCAACTTAAGGAAATACAATTTAAAACATTTTCATGCGAAGCAACTGTCCCCATGGAATGGGGAATGGCACAGCCCCGACAGGTCGGGGCACAGTTGTGAAGCGGATTTTTAAAACATTCAATAGGGAACTCAGTCCCGATATACTTCGGGATGCGAAGACTTGAAAAAAAGGGAAAAAAACATTCCTGCTTTCCTGCTTCCCTTATTAAATTTAATTTTTTCATAATCTCTTGGACGGCAGATGTTTATAAAATTTAAGGAAGTTTACTTCACTAAGAGCAGAGCTTCCCAAGATTCTCCCCGTAGGAAATTGGTATATCATAAAAGAACCTTAAAAAAACTCATTTGTCTTTCGGGTGGAGCCTTGGGCAACTTTGCGGCTTTGTGTGAGAAATTGTCTTCGAATATTTCTTAGGTTGAGGCCTATCTTTTCAACCTATCCTTGTGGATGAAACTCTTGAAGGCATTTAACCTGAAGCTTCTTATTGAGAAGCGAGGAGATTCCTTCAACGGTTGTTAATCCTGCCGCTGCGGTCGTCATCACCGGAACCTTTTGATAGAGAGCGGTCGTTCGGATTTTAATTTCATCGGCTCGAGCGCTTTTTCCGGAAGGGGTATTGATCACCAAAGCGATCTCTCCATTTTTGAGCATGTCGAGAATGTTGGGACGCCCCTCCTGAACCTTGAGGAGGCTTTCACAGGGGATTCCATAGGCTTTAAAGGCCTCAGAGGTTCCTGTCGTTGCGTAGATTTTAAATCCGAGTTCAACCAGTTTTTTCGCTGCTGGAACGAGATTTAATTTATCCTCATCACGGACGCTGATAAAGACGTTGCCTTTTAGCGGAAGGGGAGGGGAGGCGGCCATTTGCGATTTCGCATAAGCCATTCCGAAATCGTCATCGATTCCCATGACTTCACCGGTTGATTTCATCTCCGGTCCGAGAAGAATATCGACCCCTTGGAATTTTGAAAACGGAAGGACGGCCTCTTTGACGGAGTAATGCTTCGGAATAATTTCCTCAGTAAAGCCGAGATCTTTGAGTTTCTCTCCTGCCATGACTTTGGTCGCTAATTTCGGAAGGGAGGTTCCGATCGCCTTACTGACAAAGGGAACGGTACGTGAGGCTCGTGGATTGACCTCAAGGACGTAAACAGTTTCCCCTTTGACCGCGAACTGAACATTCATCAATCCTTTGACTTGAAGTTCCTTGGCCATCGCAATGGTCGCTGAGCGAATCTCATCTTGAACTTTTTTATTCAAGTTCGGAGGAGGGATGACGCAAGCGCTATCTCCGGAGTGAACCCCTGCCTGTTCGATGTGTTGCATGATCGCGCCAATGACAACGGTCTCTCCATCGGAGATACAATCGACATCGACTTCCGTGGCATCATCGAGAAAACGATCGACTAAAACAGGACGTTCCGGAGAGGCTTCGACAGCGGTACGCATATAATGGCGGAGATCTTCATCGTTATAAACGATCTGCATCGCACGTCCCCCAAGAACAAAGGAGGGACGAACAATTACGGGGTATCCGACTTTATGAGCGGCGAGAATCGCCTCCTCTTCGTTAGTCGCCGTTCCATTGGGCGGTTGAAGTAGTCCGAGTTTATGGAGCATCTCTTGGAAAAGCTTGCGATCCTCGGCACGATCGATCGATTCAACAGAGGTACCGATGATATTAACCCCATGGGCTTTCAGCCCAGCTGCGAGGTTGAGAGGGGTTTGTCCCCCGAATTGAACAATGACTCCCCAAACATTCTCACGCTCGTAGATATTCAGAACATCTTCAAGAGTCAGTGGCTCGAAGTAGAGTTTATCGGAAGTGTCGTAATCGGTGGAAACAGTCTCCGGATTGGAGTTCACCATGATCGATTCAATTCCCATCGCTTTGAGGGCAAAGGCGGCATGGACGCAGCAATAATCAAATTCGATCCCTTGACCGATTCGATTCGGCCCTCCTCCAAGAATCATGACTTTTTTGCGATCATTCTTACGGACTTCATCATCGCCACGATCGTAAGTGGAGTAATAATAAGGGGTATAGGCCTCAAACTCAGCGGCGCAGGTATCGACAAGGCGATAGGAGGGGATCAGTCCGAGTTGCTGACGACGGGCGCGGATTTCATTTTCTGTTTTCTTCCAGAGAAAGGCCAGTTGTCGGTCGGAAAATCCGTAGCTCTTCGCTTTTTCAAGAGCTTGATCAGAGGAGTCTAGAAGAAGGGCTTTTTCCTCAACGACAATTTCTTGCAGTTGTTCGAGAAACCAAGGATCGATCTTTGTTTTTTGATGAACTTGTTCGAGGGTCATTCCGACATTAAAGGCGTAGCGTAAATAGTGAATTCGTTCTGGATTCGGAGTCACGATTTTTTGAGTAATCTCCTCAAGACTTGGAGGGGTCAGACTTCCATATTTTCCACCGGCTCCAAAACCCCAGGCCCCTGTTTCGAGGCCGCGGAGAGCCTTTTGCATCGACTCCTTGAAGGTTCGTCCGATCGCCATGACTTCGCCAACGCTCTTCATTTGAGTCGTCAAGGTGGTATCGGCTCCAGGGAATTTTTCAAAAGCAAAACGGGGAATCTTCGTGACC
>CAMCSM010000130.1 GCA_945877805.1 Methylacidiphilum caldifontis
TTACAACAACTGAAGAATTGGCCCTAAGTGTTCTTTTGAGACCTTATTTTATTTTGTGTTCTCTGCGTTCTTTTGCGGCTAAAAACCTTATTTCAACTGCCGAATCTAGGATAATGGAATCTATCTACGATAGGGTGTCGATATTCAATTATTCCATTTCGGCTGCTGATTTACTCACAATATGTTTTTATGGAAGGATCTAGGGTAAAGATAATAGCTTACCTTAAAGCAATCGAAGGATAAAAAAACTATATGTTTACTTTTAAAAATTTTTATTGGATCCCGTTTTTTATTCTCAGCGTAGCCTCTCTTTTTTCGGAAAAAATGTCACTTGCAATGAGAGTCACCGCAATCGAGCTTTTTGAATAAGCCCCTCGTTCTGTTTATGTTCAAAAGGTGCGTGAATGGAAGTCTGGTCAACCTGTTTTCTGGGTGAATACTGAAGTTAAAAAAGATATTCCTTTCCCAGATTTCAAAATGGTCGCCTATTTTTATAATGAAAATAATTCAGTCATTCATAAACTCGATAGCATCACGAGTGGACACCGGATCACTCCCCAAAGGGGCTGGGATTCTTTATTTAAAACCCCTTTCGACTTTAAAAATGGGGAGGTCTATAACCTTCATTTTTTAATTCCTGAATCAGTCGATTTTAGTTTAATTAAACGTTGCCTTTTCGTTTACGGCGTTGATAAAAATTGGGCTTGGCGGGCCTCTCCTGCAACCACTCTGGACGCCATTGAATTTGATGAGAAAGCGCAAATTATTGAGGCAGGGAAAGCGATTGAGAATCAATAACGATTCAACCCAGATTTTGCATTAGAAAATGCAAAATCTGTCTTGGCGGATGCCAAGACCGAATGCTTTCGGGGTTAAAAGCCCGCCAAATTTTCATTCACCATTTTGGTGAATGAAAATGAAGGAGAAATCGGCCTCAAAAAACCAGCTCTACAAGAGCAGGTTTTTATGAGGCAAATTTTGGAAGAGAAGATGTCTATTGCAAAATTTGGGTTCAATCTAAGAAGAGATCACCAAAACGGAGTTTTGTTAGGGATGCAACAAAAAGAGGTTTAAAAGAGCCTTCCCAAGTACTTCAGAGAAAAATACCAGGATGAACCAAAAAATATTTCCCCAAATCTTTCATTTGCTTTGGAGTAATAGACCTTTTTTTATCAAGAATCTTGTAAGCAAGACTCTTGCTGATTTTTAAAATCGAGGCTAAGTCGGCTCCATTCAATTTATTTTCAGAAAGAAGAAATTTTAAGGAGCTTAATCCATTGGGCTCTTCAATAGAATAATGATCGTTTTCGTAGACTTCGATCAACTCGGAGATGGTTTCAAGATAATCATCTTGATCTTTATTGAGTGAACGCCCCACAAGCAAGTCAATAACCTCCCTAGCATTTCTGAGATCAATGATATCGTGAATTGTTCTTGGCAAAAATACAGCACACAACTCACGATAAGTTTTTGGAAGAGTTTCATTTGAAAATATTTTATTCATAAGTCTTTTTTCCATTGGTTCTCTGAATACTCGGTATGCGTTAAAATCTTCAAAATGAAGCATCTCGCCTTATTGTAGTGGATTGATGTGATTAACCTAAATTTGTTTCCTCCGATATCAAAGATCTCTACGATATGACCGCTATCAACTTTTGCCGAATCCACTGAATTAAATGTTTTTTTAACATCAGTGTAATTACTCCAGAGAGCCCCTTTCACGATTTTGTACCAATTTGTCAGTGGGCTTTTAGCTTTCGGGTATTTTTCAGAAAATTCAATGATTCTTGATTTTGAAATTACCCGCACATATTATAAAATACACAAATTGTACAAATTGTCCACAATTATTTTAAAGTCATTTAATTAAACGTTGTCTTTCCGTTTACGACGTTGATAAAAATTGGGCCTGGCGAGCCTCTCCTGCAACCACTCTGGATGCCATTGAATTTGATGAGAAAGCGCAAATTATTGAATGAAGATAAATCAATGCCTCTAATGAAAAGGATCGTGAAACGATAAGGTAAAGCCGCTGGAAGCGGAAATAGTTTTGGTACAGAGGGAATACCATTCGTGAAACGAAAAATAAGAAGACAGAGTCTGATTGTTTGGTGCGGGGGCATTGCGGGGCACAACCAAATCGAAGATTTGTAAAGGGGTACAACTCAGCATGAAAGCAGTCCCGATAAAAATCGGGATGCGAAGACTTAAAATATAAAATTAAATTGTATTTTTTCATGCATTCATGCCTTCATTAGAGAGATTCCTGTATTTTCTTTCACCTTTCTATTGCGATTTTACTTAGATTTGTTTACTATCTGCTTCCTTACCACAGGTTCATTTCATGATTCAAAACGAAGAATGGCTCTCGCAAGCAACCCAACAACGGGTGAAGCCGTTTCATAGTCATCCTCCTCAGCTCACGGCAATCCTCAAAGGGGGCTCCGACCGTAGTTTTCATCGTGCGCAAAATGCCGAAAATCTCTCCTGTATCGTAATGCATTACTCGAAGGAGAAAGAGGAGAATCACTACTATGTCGAAATCGGTTCTTTTCTCAAAGATCTCGGAATCCCGGTCCCCGAGATTATCGATCATGATCCTGAACGACGACTCGTATGGCTCGAAGATCTTGGTGCCGTCGATCTCTATTCGATGCGGGAATGGCCCTGGGAGGAGCGCAAAAAAGGATATCAACTCGCGTTAAAGGCCGCCCGCCATCTGCACGATCAAGGACTCTCCGCGATTCAAGATCGCTCGGTTCGCCTGATGCCAGGCTTTGATGAAACGCTTTATGCCTGGGAACGAAACTATTTTCTGATTCAATTCGTCGAGGGGCTTGCAGGGGTTCATCCAACCTCGGAACATCTCATCGGACTTGAAGATGAGCTGCAATCTCTTGCCGTTCGACTCTGTGAAGAGACCCCGTGCCTCGTTCATCGCGATTTTCAATCGCAAAATATTATGATCCGTGACGATAAGGCCTTCTTGATTGATTTTCAGGGGATGCGCATCGGAAACCGCTTCTACGATCTCGGCTCCCTTCTTTTTGATCCCTATGTTGGCTTTGAGGAGTCTCAACAATTGGAACTTTTACATTTTTACGATTCATTAGGAGAAAGCGGGGATTGGGACTCTTTCCTTACCTCCTTTTATGAGGCCTCGATCAATCGCTTGATGCAGGCTCTTGGCGCATACGGCTTTCTCTCCCGTCACAAAGGAAAAACACATTTCCTTCAACATGTCCCCTCAGGATTAAAAAACCTTAAAATCGCCGCTACGCGAGCTGGCTCTGTCCCCTTGCTCCTCAAATTGATTGATGCCTGTCTCGATAAACCGCTTTCAAAAGCAACCGAATAAAAAAAGGTCCTATGTCTAATTACGAATACAAAGCTCAAGTCGTTGACGCCAAATCGTACGATTACATTCGTAAAATGGTCTATGAACATAGCCGCATCAACCTCGGTGATGATAAGCTTGATCTCGTTTCTGCAAGACTCAATAAACGTCTGCGGGAAACCAAAATTTTAACAATCCCCGATTACATCGAGTACCTGAATGCCAATGAAGGGGAGATGGAAAATCTCATCGATATTATCTCGACGAATCACACCTTCTTTTTTCGTGAAATTCAGCATTTCGAGTTTATGCAGACCCATGCATTGCCAGAGCTCCATGACTACGCAAAAAATCAAGGGGAGAATGAGTTCCGCCTATGGTGCGCAGCAAGCTCTTCAGGGGATGAACCGTACTCCCTAGCGATTCAACTTCAGGAATATTTTAAAAATAAAAACTTTAATTGGGATATTCAAGCCACCGATATTTCGAACCGAATCTTGGCCAAAGCTCAAAACGCGGTTTTCCCCGAGGAACGGCTCAAAGAGGTTCGTCCCGATCTCCTCCGTGCCTATTTTCAAAAAGGATTTGGAGCGCAAGAGGGATTTTTTCGGGTGAAAGAAGAGCTTCGGAAGAAGGTTACTTTTTCACGATTGAATTTACTTCAGCCGCAGTACCCCTTTCAAAAACCGTTTCATGTTATTTTCTGCCGCAATGTCATGATCTATTTTGATCGCCAGACTCAGGAGGAGCTCGTGAATCATCTCTCCACGCTTTTGGTTCCTGGGGGCTATTTAATGATCGGGCATTCCGAAAGTCTCACCGGAATTAAACACCCTTTAAAGTCTGTGAAACCGGCAATCTACCATAAAATTTAATGGGGCAATTTATGAGCAAAAAAATCAGAGTTTTAATTGTTGATGATTCGGCCATCGTCCGAAAAATGGTCTCCGATGCCTTGAGTAAAGATCCGGAGATCGAAGTCGTCGGAACCGCTATCGATCCTTACGTCGCACGTGATAAAATTTTGGAACTTACCCCGGATGTTCTCACTTTAGATATCGAAATGCCGCGCATGGATGGACTGACCTTCCTCAAGATCATCATGGAACATCGACCGATGCCGGTCATCATCATGAGTTCGCTTACTCAGGCAGGATCTAAATATGCCTTGGAGGCTTTAAATAGCGGCGCAGTCGATGTGCTGGCGAAACCGAGCGGTTCTTACTCGGTGGGACAACTTGCAGAAATCCTTCCGGCACGAGTCAAAGAGGCGGCGGCGGCTAAAATTAAATTTAAAACCGTTAAAGAAACCTCTGCCCATGAGGCCGCCAAAATGACCGCGAGCAAACCGAGTATTCAAACGCCGATTGGGTCCAAATTTCACCCGCGTCAACTGATCCTTCTCGGTGCCTCGACCGGCGGAACAGAGGCCCTCAAGGAGGTGTTGACTCAGATGCCTAATGGCTTACCGGGAATTTGTATCGTTCAACATATTCCGGCCTATTTTTCGAAAACTTTTGCAGATCGACTTGATGAGCTCTGTCAATTCAAGGTCCGCGAAGCACAAAACGGAGATCGTGTTGAACCAGGCCTCGCGCTTGTCGCCCCAGGAGGATTTCATATGACGGTCAAATGGTACGGAGATCATTACAAAGTCCATTTGAATGAAGAGGCGATGGTTTGCCACCAACGTCCTGCGGTCGATGTCCTTTTCAATAGTGGGGCCAAAGAGGCTGGTAAATATGTTGTCTCAGCGATTCTCACCGGGATGGGAAAAGATGGGGCGGAGGGGATGCTCAATCTTCGCAAAGCAGGAGCAAGAACCCTCGGACAATCAGAAGAGAGCTGTGTCGTTTACGGAATGCCTCGCGCTGCGGCCGAGTGCGGTGCCGTTGAAAAAGTCGTTCATCTCCAAGAGATGCCAAAGAATCTTGTCGATCTCGTCACCGCCTTTAGGGGATAAATCAGAAGACTCTTAGGAACGCAGGGAAGCAGGAAATAAGCAATCTTTACTTCTTCTGGACCTGAACAATCACTCCATACCATCCGAGCCCTTGATAGGTCTCGTAGCCTGGAGTTCGAGAGAAGCCGACGATCTCTCCCATTTCGTTGATATAATTCCCTTGAGAGCCGAGCTCTAATTTGAGAGGAATTCGATCTTTTAAAATCCCTATTTTTTTGTTTGAAGCGATGATTCTAAATTTTGAATCGACGAGAAGAGCTGTCGAATGCTCTTTCTCCTCTTTTGTTAAATGGACGCTATCCACAATCGCTTGAGATTGGGTCTCCCAATCAAAAAAGATTCCCAGAACCCCGATCACCTTTCCTGTGGCCTCTCCCCCTGCCCGAATCGAGGAGGCGTAGATCGCAACCGCCTTATTATTCAGAGAGGGAGCAACTTCGATATCAGCGACCGAGAAATCGTTTCCGGAATTCGAATTTAAAGCCTCTTGAAACCAAGCGACTCCTGAGAGGTTTTGTTTGGCGACCTCAGGGAATTCTTGAGGCCGTCCTGAGGCAAGAACTTTGCCCTGACAATCAAGGATCCAGATATCTAAATAAACGGTATAGGCCCCTAAAATAACCGCGAGCCGTTGTGAGGCATAACTTTTTTTCTCCGGCTCAGGCTCTGAAGCGACATTGACCACCGCCGAATCGGTTGCCCACCAACGAACGTCGCAAGAGCGCTCGTACAGATTGCGATCCATGATTTCAATCATGTTGTGAGAGAGATCAACGAGGCGCCCTCCGCGGATCTGTTCGACGAGTGTTTTTCCGAGAGTATCAATCTCTTTTAGCTTTTCCCCAAGATTGGAGGAAAATTCTTTGGAGATCTTACTCATTCGATCGGAAATCTCAGAGACCTCTTGAGCAACAATTGCAAATCCTTTCCCGAATTCTCCTGCATGAGCTGACTCCACAAGGGCATTCATCGCAAGAATCTTCGTGAGCCGACTGACCGATTGGATTTCAGTGATTTGCTTATTGGCAAGATTTGAAACTTCTTTCGATAAAGCAATAATTCTTTCGGGCATTTTTAGCCCTATCATCATCTGGCCGAAGGCGTTATTCCGGTAGTTCGTATTATCCTAAAAACCGCAGATGATTTAACCACAAAAGGTTCGTAAAACGAACAACTTAAGCCACCGGAGGTGCTCGTAATTTTGGTGCAGTGGGGGATGGGGGCACAAATAACACAGATATCACGGATTGAGGAGGTTATGAAAATGGAGTT
>CAMCSM010000131.1 GCA_945877805.1 Methylacidiphilum caldifontis
GTTTAATCACACGTCGCTTCGTTTGGATGTGCGTCGTTGCTGCGGCTACGGCGCTCCTCTCCGCCCTTGTCGGGACCTATATCAGTTATTTTATCAACGGAGCGACCGGTTCTTGTATTGTTTTAGTTCAGTCATTTCAGTTTTTAGTCGCACTGGCCTGGTCGAAAAGAACTCCATTGAATAGTGTAGCCTGATAGCTGGATAGCTTAAATCTCCATTAGCCCAGCAGTCCAAATTAGTGTAAATTTGTGCCCCGTGTACAAATCTTCGATTTGGTTGTGCCCCCCTTCCGCCCCCGCACCAAACAGTTAGACTCTGTTTTCTTATTTTTCGTTTCACGAATGGTATTGTGCCCCCCTTACGCCTCCGCACCAAACAGTTAGACTCTATTTTCTTATTTTTCGTTTCACGAATGGTATTCCCGCTGCACTAAAATTACGAGCACCTCTGGTGGCTTAAGCTGTTCATTTTACGAACCTTTTGTGGTTCAACCCATTTCATGCATTAGAACTGAAGGCACAGCTCCGAAAGCTTTCGGAGGTGCCCCTCCAAATGGGACTCACCCTTTGGGTGAAGGGTGGTAGAGAGGTAAATACGGCTTCAACTGCCGAATTTAGGTTCAATGGTCGGCCAAAATGAATCCACATTTTCCTCAACCCCTGATCCGGCACTCACTCGGTCTCTGTCCGGTGCTCTTAAAAAAAGATTTATCGCAATGCAACTCTGATATAGATCTTCTTTTTAATCGTAAACGTTGACGAGATTTTTTAGAATGTTATATAAATTGGATTGAGATTCGGAGAGAACTCGCAACTCTCAATTAAGGAAAGCAGATTATGAAAAATAAAGCGAATGACTGTTCATTAAACGATTGCGGATGTACGGAGCTTAAAAGGCGGGATTTTATCCGGATGGCAGGATCGAGTGCCCTGTTGGCGATCTCGGGAATGCCGTTGATGGCAGGACCTTTCAATCGAGAAGACTTTGATCGGTTAGTTCCTGCGGATAAGAAATTAGATCCGGGTTGGGTGAAATCACTTTTTGAAAGAGGAGTTCCGCGCGTTTATAAAGGAGAAGAGCTTCGTTATATCGGGATGCCTGTGGGGGGAGTCTGTGCCGGGCAGATGAATCTCGGAGGCGATGGAAAACTTTGGGAATGGAATATTTTTAATCTCAATCCTTTTACCGCTACGACGGGGCCGAATTACCTGAGGCCGATTGACCCCTATGATCTCAAGAATATTCCGATACAGCAAGGGTTTCGATTGAAGCTCAACGACCGTTCGATTCCATTGGATCGAACTGGATTTTCTCAGGTGACCTTCCGTGGGGAATACCCGATTGGAACGGTCACGTATCAAGATCAAAAGGTTCCGTTGGAAATTAAAATGGAGGCTTTTTCCCCTTTTATTCCCTTTGAGACCAAAGATTCTAGTTTACCTGCGACGATGATGCAATTTACCGTCACAAACCGCTCACCCGATACAGTAGAAGCGACGTTGACCGGGTTTCTTCAAAATGGGGTTTGTGGCTATGCTCGCGGATACTATGAAGGAGTGCAAAAGAATCGGATCATCCATGAAGAGGGATTCTCCTTTTTAGAGTGTACCGGATCTCGTTTGGGAGTCGCAAAGGAAAAGCCTCAAATTGTTTTTGAAGATTGGACCAAGCCCACTTTCGAAGGGTGGGAGGTGCAGGGGAATGCTTTTGTGAAGCCTGTTGCCAAAAGCAGTATTCCGGCAAATTTTGGGGTTTCGATGGGCGATGGTGAGTATCTCGTTCATTCCTACTTTCCAGAAATGAGCGATGAAAAAACAGGGAAACTGATTAGTAAATCTTTTACGATCGAACAAAATTTTATCACTTTTTGGATTGGGGGTGGAAATCATCCGGAAGAAAGTGGACTGCAATTACTGATCGATGGAAAAATCGCATTTTCTGCTACCGGAAAAAACGATGGGGCGATGACGCAAGAATCATTTGATGTCAAAAATTATCTTGGAAAAAAGGCCCATATAGAAATCATTGATGAGGTCGAAGGGGGATGGGGGAACACATCTGTAGGAAAGATCTGCTTTGTCGATCAAATTCGCCCGCCGATGGACATGCTTGAAGGCAAGCTGGATGAAGGGACGATGGGGCTTGTTTTGTTCGGCGCCGCCCCTGGTCAAGTAGCGGGGATCAATCTGCAAAGTTGACGGAATCACTGGTCGGGGAGATTGGTCGTACTTTTAAGATTGAATCGGGTAAAACGATTGAGATTCGCTTTGCACTCGTTTGGTACTTTCCCCGTTTGGGAGGTTTTGTTGCCGGAATAAAGTCATCGGGACAATATTATTCGGGTCAATTTGATTCCGCAATCTCGCTCTCGAGATATCTTCAGAAGAACCAAGATTTGCTCACTCAGAAAACCAAGATGTGGCGTGATACCTGGTATGACTCCACCCTTCCGTATTGGTTTTTGGATCGCACATTTGCGAACACATCGATTTTAGCCTCAGGGACCTGTTTCCGATATAAAGATGGACGATTCTATACAAACGAAGGGACGGGGTGCTGTGGGGGAACCTGTGGCCATGTTTGGAGTTATGCGCAAGCCATGGCTCGGTTGTTCCCGGATTTAGAGCGTAACGTGAGAGAAGGGGTCGATTTCGCTGTGGCGATGCGAGAGGATGGGGCAATCTCATTCCGTGGAGAGGCGCCACAGTATGCGGTGGATGGACAGGCCGGCTACATTATCCGAGTCTATCGTGAGCATCAGATGAGTAAGGATGAGGCTTTTCTCAAAAAGATTTGGCCGCAAGTCAAAAAAGCGATGCGTTGGATGATCAATGAGGATAAGAATGCCGATGGTATTTTAGAAGGGAAGCAACATAACACCCTCGACTTTGATTGGTATGGTCAAGTATCTTGGCTCAGTGGGGTCTATTTAACGGCGTTGGAGGCGACAGTGGCAATGGCTGAGGAGATGGGGGATGCGGCATTTGCAACGGAATGCCGAGAGATTTTTAAAAAGGGGACGGAACGGATCGTGAAAGAACTCTTCGATGGAGAGTATTTCTATAATAAAACCGATATGAACTATCCTGATGCTTATAATACGGGTACGGGATGTTTGATTGATCAAGTTCTGGGACAAAGCTGGGCCTTTCAGGTGGGATTGCCACGGGTCTTTCCGAAAAAGGAGACCTTATCAGCGTTGAAGTCGATCTGGCGCTATAATTTTAGCCCGGATGTCGGACCGTATCGAAAACTCAAGCCTCAGGGCCGTTGGTACGCGGCCGCGGGTGAGGCGGGGGTATTGATGTGTACTTTCCCTCGAAAGAATTGGTATCATGGGGGAGATGAGACCCTAAAGCCAGGACTCAAGGAGCGTTCGGAGGATTTCACTTATTTTAGTGAGTGCATGAGCGGCTTTGAGCATCAGCTCGCAAGCCATATGATCTGGGAAGGAATGATCTTGGAGGGAATGGCAGTGGAGCGAGCGATTCATGATCGTTATGAAGCGATTAAAAGAAATCCATGGAATGAGATCGAATGTGGTGATTTTTATATTCGAGCCATGGCAAGCTACGGCGTTTTCTTGGCGGCATGTGGTTATGAATATCATGGGCCGAAAGGAATCTTAGGGTTTGCGCCGAAGTTGACCCCCGAAAACTTTAAAGCTCCCTTTACGGTGGCAGAAGGGTGGGGCACTTATTCTCAAAAGCAAACAAGCTCCGAACTTGAGGCGACTTATGAATTAAAATCAGGTCAAGTAGGCTTAAATGTACTGACACTCCAAATGAAATCGAAGCCCTCCTCGGTGAAAGTACAAATGGGACAAGAGAAATTGCAAGCCTCACTGAATTATGAAGGAGAGAAGGTAACGATTTCATTTCCTCAGAAATTAGTCTTAAAGGAACAAGTCTTACTAAAGGTCTCTTTGAAGGGTTAAGCAATCTCAAGTGATGAATCTAGCACACCATAATAGCTCAGATGAATAAACATTTACGGACTCTTTTCGGGAAGATCTTATGAAGGATTCAAAATGAAGTCAACAAAGAGAGAATAAAATGAAACTGATTCTGGTCGGTGGATTTTTAGGGGCAGGAAAGACTCGCCTGATGAAGGAGGCGGCGCATTGTTTATTGAAAAAAGGATTTCGAGTCGGGCTGATCACCAATGATCAGGCGGCTTCTTTGGTCGATACCTCTTTTCTCCTTCATGAGGGTTTTGTCGTGAAAGAAGTTCATGGGAGCTGTTTTTGTTGTGATTTTGGGGGTTTCATGAACGCAATTGAAGAGCTGCGTCGTGAATTAAATCCAGAGGTCATCATTGCCGAACCGGTCGGCAGTTGTACGGATCTTTCTGCGACTCTGCTGCAACCGATTAAAGAGCTCTATCGAGAAACGATTGAAATTTCCCCTCTCAGTGTCTTGATCGATCCGAAGCGATTGAAGGATCTTTTGGATAAACAGGAGACGGGACTCCATCAGGACGCGGTTTACATTATACAAAAACAGTTAGAGGAGGCCGATTTGATAGTGGTCAGTAAGTCGGACCTGCTCCCTTTTTCTGAATGCGAATCGCTGATCGATCAAACGGCCCGGAAGTTTTTGAATCGTGGGGTCATTGCTCTGAGTGCGCACAGCGGAGAGGGGATTCAAGGGTGGGTGGAGTCGATGATGGCCAGCAATGAAGGGGGGAGGTATCTTGCTGAGATTGATTATGATATTTACGCTCGTGGGGAAGCGGTTTTAGGATGGTTGAATGCGACGATCGATCTCACGGGCGAAGGGGTGAATTGGAATCGATTTTCGACTCTTTTTTTGAAGGAATTCGATAAAGCGCTAAAGTTAAAAGAGGCGAGGGTGGGGCATGCGAAGTTAATTTTGGAAAGAGGGGATTCTTATCTGCGTGGGAATTTAACCGGAACCTCTCAAGAGCATGAATGGGAGGGGGGTGTCGAGGAGGGAGGGGCAGTGAAGTTGACCTTGAATCTCCGTGTTCAAATGTTGCCCGAGGAACTGCAGGCCTGTGCCAAGGATGTTCTGTATTCCGTGTCGGATAAAATACAATTTAACAACCAAAGCTGGAACTGTTTCAGTCCGGGACGTCCCAATCCGAGTCATCGGTACAGCCAGATTAAAAATTGAATTTTTAATTTACTCTGAGTTTTAGATTAGTGATTGAGCAGCTCGATTAATTCTTGAAATTGGAACGGTTTTTTGAGGACGGCTTGGAAACCGTATTCTGCGGGGTTTGCCATGACAGGATCATTGGAGTAGCCGCTACAGACCATCGCTCGGACGTGGGGATCGATGAGGCGAAGTTTTTCAATCGTTTCTTTGCCCCCCATCCCCGTGGGAATCATGAGATCGAGGATGACCCAATCAAATTTCTTATTTTCACTGATCGATTGTTGATAGGCGCGAATCGCCTCGACCCCATCGCAGGTGCTGATGATCTCAAAATTATTCTTTTGGAGAATTGCGCGAATCATATTGCGCAGGCTCTCTTCATCATCCATGTGGAGGACCCGTATCTTTTGAGAATCGATCTGTTTTTTTTCTGGGGAGGGATAGAGGCAACTTTCGACTGCTCGTGCGATCGGAAGATGGACTTGAACGGAGGTTCCCTTTTGAGGGACTGATTGAATTTGAAGTTCCCCACCATGATTTTTAATTATCGAAAGGGCCGCAGGGAGCCCAAGGCCGGCATGGCCGATCTTGGTTGAGAAATACGGTTCAAGGATTTTTGGAAGATTATCTTTGGCAATTCCTGGGCCATGATCGTCGATTTTAAGGAGCCAATAGTCTCCTGGGGTGAGGAAGGTAATCTCTTCGTTGGTAATTACTTTTTTTGTAATCTTGAGATCGACCGTCTTTTCCAATGGGGAGGCCTCAAAAGCATTTTGAATGAGCTGAGAGAGCGCGTGTCGGATTTGGGATTCGTCTGCTTCAACCAAAATTTCGGGGTCGGAGGAGGAAAGATGAGTTGGGGTCGAAAATTCGATTCGTAAATCGGAAAGAATTGAATCGAGAAGTTGACGAAGTGAAAATATTTTACGGATCGGTGCCCCACCCTTCGAGAAGGTTAGAAGTTGACTGGAGAGCAGGCCGGCACGGTAACACCCTTCGATGGCGTTGTTGAGAAAAGGGGTTGAGGGATGTTGATTTCCGATTTCGAGTTCAGCGAGAGCGATATTCCCTTGAATACTCTGAATGACATTATTGAAGTTATGGGCGATCCCTCCTGCGAGGAGTCCGATCGCCTCCATTTTCGTTATTTTTATTTTTTCTGTTAATTTTTGACGTTCGAGTGAATAGGCCCCGCGTTGGATGATCGCCGAGATCATCGGGAGGGTGAAGTCCATCTCGTTGACTCCTCCGAGTCGGGTAATTCCGATGAACATCCCATATTTATGATCTTGGGTGGCAACAGAGTGGAGGATCAGCGATTTATTGAGCGGTTCACAGCGGAGCGTGACGGAGCGATTGAGCTTGAGGGACCAAGCAAAGGTACTTTCTTGGATTGTGAAATCGAGCA
>CAMCSM010000132.1 GCA_945877805.1 Methylacidiphilum caldifontis
AATCCCTAAAGCGCGACATTTCCCCATATCAAAATGACATCCCTCCGCATAGCGCCAAGCACGCATCCATAAAAAAAAGTCGGATAAAGGACTCTCCCCAAGTAGATCGTGCCTCAATTGCTCCTGTTTTCGATCGACGGCACGCATCAAAATCGAACGACTTTGCGTCAATACCGCGATTAAACAGACCGCTCTCACACATCCTAAACGACTCGCCTCCATCAACATCCGAGCATATCGTGGATGGGCCGGAAAGGCGGTCATTTGCCGTCCTAAATCAGTCAAAATTCCACTCTTGAAATCGACCGCACCTAATGATTTTAAAAGATTTTCCGCTCGAATGATCGACCTCTCCTCAGGGGGATCAATCCATCGAAAACCGATCAAATCAATAATCCCATGCGATTTTAAATTCAAAGCCACTTCCGATAACTCTAATCGCTTCACCTCCGGAAGTTCCTGCAACGCTCTTCCCTCATGATCCTTCGTCGACCACAGTCGATAGCAAACCCCTGGAGCCGTTCTCCCCGCTCTTCCGGCCCGTTGATCGGCGGAGGCTCGACTGATTTTCTGTACGACAAGGGTATTAATTCCCCGATTCGAATCATAAGCAGCAACCCGTGCCCATCCGGAATCGATCACAATCCGCACTCCATCGATCGTTAATGAAGTCTCAGCCACGTTGGTCGAAACGATAATCTTTCGAGTTGAGTAAGATTGAATCGCAGCATCTTGTTGATCCGGAGGAAGCTCTCCATGCAGCGGTAAAATAAGCACCCCGCGCACGCGATGTTCTAAAGCACGAATCGTCTTTTGAATCTCATAAGAGCCCGGCATAAAGATCAGAACATCCCCTTCTAGATGTTCCTTCATCAACGTCTCACAAGCGAACGCCGTCTCATCAAATAACGATTCACGATCCTCTAACGATCGAGGATGGTAGCGCATTTCAACGGGAAAAGTTCTCCCTTCCGACTCAATCACCGGAGCGACCTCTCCCGATCTCGATAAATAGTCCTGAAGACGCTTCATCTCCAAAGTTGCCGACATGACGACGATCTTTAAATCAGGACGACGGCTCTCCTGGATCTCCATCGCCATCGCCAAAGCAACATCCCCCTCAAGATGGCGTTCATGAAACTCATCGAAAACCAAAGCCCCGACCCCTTTTAAATCTCGATCTCCCATCATCTGGCGAGTCAGAATCCCCTCCGTCAAATACTCAATACGGGTCTGCGCAGTCGTTCGATTTTCCAAACGAATCCGATACCCCACCTCTTTCCCCAACTCTCCCCCTCGTTCCTGAGCGACCCGCTTTGCGAGCATTCGTGTCGGAAGGCGACGAGGTTGAAGAACGAGAACTTTCTGATGGATCTTCAACCCCTGATCGGCAATCCACTGAGGGATCTGAGTCGATTTCCCAGAGCCCGTCGGGGCCTTAACGAGAAGCCTTCGATGTTCTTGAAAGGAACGAAGAAAACTCTCTTGAACATCATGGATCGGAAGGGGGATTTTCATACCAAAGAAAAAGGCCCGGTTTCCCGAGCCTTGATCAAAAAATTAAACTGTATTTTTAAAATTCATAAATCGGAATTCAATGTGATTTGAATGGGATAGAGAATACTTTCATTGAGGAGATATCCTTGGTTTCGGTCTTTGACCGATTTATGGGACTAACGTGATTTCCATCTGTTTATCCATTCTCGTAAACAAAAGCGTCCGATGTAAATGTAAACTCGTTACCAAGGCAGCAACAAGATGGCCTTTATTTTTTTCAGATTTCACTAAATTCACTAATAAATTCAACCCCATCGAATCGACCATCTTGACCAATTTCATATCCAAAACAAGTTTCTGCAAATTCGCCGACTTAACCAAAGGCAACTCCATGATCTTATCAATCTGATCTTTAAGTCGATCCACATTAGTACTTAATACATCTTCTTCAAAGACTATTGTGATCTCACCGCTTCGACTCAGTTCATGCTTCATAAAATTTAATTTATAACAATTAGAGACTCTTTCAATCTTAAAGATAGTGCCGCCAATTGATATTTGAAAAAATAGGACTCCGCCATTCGCAGTTCTGGAGAAAATCGTGATCGATTTGATTGCTCATAATCTGATCGTAAAGACGATTAAAGCGTAAAAGATGATCTTTAGTCCTTTTCACCGCATAGGGAACCATCGTCCCGGTCTTCATAATGAAGGCCCAATCACTCGATTGCGCCAAGAGAAGCTCGCGAGCCGCCTGAGCAATCGCCCGCTCGGTCAATCCATAGGAATCGCGAAAAACTCGCGCCATCTCAATCATTCGTCCCGTCGCCAGATGAAGATGTGGATAAATCCAAGAATTTGATCCCTCTAACCAAACCTCCCAATACCCTTTACTCCCCCATGAAGAGGCCGAAGGAGTCGATAGCGGTTGCGTCGGATGACGCTCCAAATATTCCGAGGGAGTAATCATCTGAAATGTTTTCTGATCAAAGGCGCTCTTGCGAAATAAATAGTTCAAAAATTCCGGTCCCTCATACCACCAATGCCCGTAAAGCTCGGCATCATAAGGGGAAAGAACAATCGGAGGAACCCCCATCGATCCTCTGAGATGTTCAATCTGTTTCTCCCGATTAAACATAAAGTTTCCGGCATGACTCGCTGCTTTCTCCCGAGCCGCCAAAGGGCGATACCAATCCTTCTCCCCCCCTCTCCCTGTGATCCGATGATATTTAATTCCGATAAACTTGCGCATCCCATTGGATTGCAGATAAGGCTTCACATAGTCATACTCTAAATCATAACCAGCATCCCGATAAAACTCTCGATAATCGACATCCCCAGGATAGCCGACCTCCGCACTCCAAACCTGTTGGCTCGACTCCATATCCCGACCAAAAGCAGCCGGTCCTGAAGGAGTCATCAGCGGCGAATAAATTCCGTAGGGGGGTCGAGGCTCGGCGAAGAGAACTCCATGGCTATCGACGACAAACCAGCGAATCTCCGCCTCCTCTAAATATTTCTCAATCCCTGGAATATAAGCGCATTCAGGCAGCCAAATCCCTCGAGGATTTCGACCAAAACATTCGCGATAATGATCGCGAGCGACCAAAATTTGCGCCCGAATCGCCTCCGGATATTCCGACATCAACGGAAGGTACCCATGAGTCGCCCCACAGGTGATAATCTCTAAAAACCCATGATCCTGAAATTCCTTAAATCCAGTCAGTAAATTCCTTTGATAACGATCGGCAAAAACCGAGCGACAATGCTCCAAACGATGATAATAAAACCAAGCAAGCTCGTGAAGCGTCGCATCGAGCCGTGTCCGATCGATCTCCTTACGGCAAAACTCTAAAAGTTTCTCTAAATAACGGAGATATCGACTCTGCAAGAGAGGATCCATCAACATGGAACAGAGCGTCGGAGTGATCGACATCGTCAAGCGAAAGGAGACTTGATCTCGACGCAAATCATCCATCATCGTTAACAACGGAATATAGGTTTCCGTAATGGCCTCGTAGAGCCAATCCTCCTCAAGAAACTCCTCGTACTCAGGGTGGCGGACATAGGGCAAATGCGCATGAAGCACCAGTGCCAGATAACCTTGAGGTTGAGAACTCATGAAAGGTCTTTACCGCAAAACACTAGCGAATCCGTCCGATCGGCTCAGACAAAACAGGCTGTCCTGTCTTTTTCACATCCCCAGCATAATCAGAGCAACGAACAAACGAGAGCATCGCCGATCGGGTCTCCACCGTATCCGGAGAGGTCGCCTCAATCGGAATGAAAAACTTTCCATCCGGAAGCACAAAATGATAGCTAAAGGTCCCATCCTCTCGAAGCTTAATCTCAGTGCCATCAATCCGAACCTTCGCTTTCGGATCGGTTCCTCCGTAAATGATCAGCTCCGCATTCACATGCATGAAAAAGTCACGTGATTTCCCGCCGCCAAAGGGACTACTGAGACTCGTGACCCACTCGCTCGATTTCCATTGCCCAGAGCTTTGCATCTCTTTAAAGCGTCTCTTCAACATCTCGGTAATCTCCTCCGAGCCAGATTGAACACGGCGAATCAAATCCCCCTCGCCCAAGTAACTCATCAAGACCTGCATCTGATCCTCGGTGAGACGCTTCCCTTTGCCTACAGGGAATGGAAACTCAAATCCCTCCTCTTGCAATCGCGCTAAGGCCTCCGCAAGACTCTCCCCTTCGATCATATGATTCTTAATTAAATCTCTCAAGGCACCAAAAGAAAAATTCATCGGAATCGTCACAAAACGAGCCTGAGCACCATTCGCAATTTGATCCCGAGGAGCACTCACCGTTTGCGAGCGACAAATCACCTCAAATTTTCCGTTGGAAAGATAAAAGCCGATCTCTGCAAAGAAACGGTGATTCGGTTGATTCAAATGAAGATACCAATTCCGTGTTCCGTCAAAAATCTGAATCTGTTGAAGACGATCCCCTTTATCCGAATAGACTTGGAGAAATAACTTTCCATCAGCGGAACCACGGGAGGCATCTTGAAACTGTTGCCAAGTGAGATCCCAATAAGCAAAGGCCCAATGAGGATCACGGCAAACTAAAAATAATTTCTTCGTCCCATAAGCATCCGGAAGCTCCCCTAAATCTTCATAAGCAGGAGGTTGAGTCGAGGGAATCGGATTCTTTTTTTCAAACTGACGAACCGCCAAATTAAAGGAGCTCGGTTTAGAACGGAGAACAGGGTCGACCGATTTTTTAATCGTAGATTTAGGAGCTTTCTCTTTCGCGGTTTTTTTAGGACCGGAAACAGTCTTTTTTTTCACAGTTTTTTTTCGAATACTGTTCGCCATAATCACTCCTTCAGTTTTAAACCAAATCCCACTTTCGTCCTCTCGATCACGAGCAACGAAGCCAATAAACGATTATCCCCTCATGGTTTTAAAATGTAAAGGTAATTTTTACTTAAAAATAGGCTTTTTTCCTGTTCATTCCATTTCATCAGTAAAATTGGCCTTAAAAAGCAATTACAAGCGAACACCAAATCTCTTTTTTTTATCCCCATTTTAAATTGAGCTTTTTATCGTGTAACGCACAGTCTCTTAAATAGAGATTGATAAGATTCTGGTAAGGCATTCCGATCTCCTTTCCCAAATTCTTGAAGTAGGAGACGGTCTGTTTATCGAGTCGTATCGTAATCGGCTGCTTAAGACGCCCAATATAGGGATTCTTAACGCCCTCCATGTTTTCAAAGTCGTATGATTTTCTCATCTTATTATCTCCAGTAGGCTTTAGATTCTTTTTTGTTCATCCCATTCAAAGACGATTCCTTCCATACTTACAATGTACATATACAAAATTTAATGGTCAAAGAGGATTAACAGCCAAACTAAATACAACACCTAACAAAAAGTGTTAGTTACTGGACTTCTATTAAAATCCAGAAACTCAAAGTAAGACAGCCTCACAAGCCAAGAAAAAATAAGAACGACGTTGAGGAGATTTTGGGGTTTGTGAAATAAATTTAAGTAAAAAGAATTTGGCTTGATGATTGGTTCAGTCTTTTTAGCCGACTTAAAAGCCTCGATTTCTGATATAAGGAATTTCGATCTTTTTATTGCTTCTGATACATTTTTTTCTCCATCATCATTAATTGATTTTCTAATCATTGTTTTGGCTATGGAATCGTCAAAAGCTGCAGCAACATAATACCATGCCAAGGATTCTACTGGATTTTTTTTAACTCCATATCCATTATCGTAAGCATTTCCTAATGCTAATTGAGCGTTCGTATTTCCTTGTTCGGCCGCTTTTCGAAACCATTTCATAGCTTCTGTGGGATTAACTAGTTTGTTTCTTCCTGTATTGATAAAATAATCTATTCCTAGTTGTAGCTGAGCTTCCAAATACCCTTGTTCTGCAGATTTACGAAGCCATATACGAGCTTCATCAGGATTCCTTTTTACTCCTAAGTCGCTATAATAAGCTATACCTAATTCATACTGAGCCATCGCAAATCCTTGCTCTGCCGACTTTCGAAACCACTTAACCGCTTCCACAGGATTCTTTTCTAATCCCTCACCTTTATCGAAAGCCTTTCCTAAATTATACTGAGCAACTGCATCCCCTTGCTCTGCCTTTTTTTTAAATTCTTCGATATTATCAGAAGAAAAAGAAGTCCCGATCATCAATCCAAATAGAATGAGAAATCTCATATCCTCTTCTTGCCATGTTTGGTTTTAGAAGCAAGATCCTTAAATGCGGATCATCGTTGTCTTTTTGGCTCTAAATGTCGCTTTACTAGCCGATTTTACAGGCAAAGTCTCGGCATTTCAGACGGCGACACTATTAAGGTTCTGACCTTATCCAGTAATAGTTTAGCCCTTCCGCACAATGTGCGGATTTTTTCTTTTTTAAAACTTAAAAGTGTTCAGGCATCAGCCTGATTCTTGGAAGATTTTGGAGTGTGGATGATGGATTCCGTTGATGAGGATGGAATGAAGAACGGGGATAGGATC
>CAMCSM010000133.1 GCA_945877805.1 Methylacidiphilum caldifontis
AGCCATCGACGAACTCCATCGAGAGCCTGTTGACTGGCCATCATTTTGAAGTTTTCTCTGTTTTGAGAAAGCAGATAGCTCTCCGCCCAAACTCGCTCTTTTGTCGCCCAGCCGATCCAACAGGTGCCGACCGGTTTCTCGGTGGTTCCTCCCGACGGACCGGCGATGCCGCTGACGGCGACAGCGATATCGGCGTTGCTTTCTTGAAGGGCTCCTGAGGCCATGGCAAGGACGGTCTCTCGGCTGACGGCTCCAAATTGATCAAGGGTCGAGGAGGGAAGGTGAAGTTCTTTGATTTTTGCTTCATTAGCGTAAGTCACCCAGCCATATTCAAAGACCGAGGAACTCCCCTGAACGAGGGTAAGGCGATGGGCGATCAATCCACCGGTACAGGACTCTGCGGTGGTAATCTTCTTTTTTTTCGCTTGGGCAAGGGCCACGACGATCTCTTCCATGGTTTCGTTACCTAAGCTATAGATCGCCTCTTTAAATGTCTGGCTCACGATTTCATGGGCCTGATCAAGATGTGAGAGATTGGAGGAGATGACGCGAAGATCGACCTCGCCAGCACGAGCGCAATAGCCGATTTCAGTGAGTCCAATGGCGCGGAGTTTGGGTTCGATCTCTTTCTCGACATCCGACTCTCCGATCCCGAGAATTCTCCATTGTTTTTGGACAATCTCTGTTGATTTGAAGAGGTTTTCCTTAAGCCAAGGGAAGGCTTGATCTTTCCACATGGAGGTCAGCTCACGAGGGGGACCCGGAAGGAGGACAACGACAAGATGGCGATAGGGAATAATGAGTCCGGGGGCTGTTCCATTTTCGTTTTGAAGATACGTGGCCCCTTCGGGAACCATTGCTTGTCGGAGATTATTTCCTGCCGGTGTTTTTTGGCGACGTTGAAATCGTTCGACAATATGAGTCCAGATATCTGGAACAAATTCCAGCGGTTTATCGAGAAGTTCTGCGCTGATTTCTCGGGTAATATCGTCGGAAGTGGGGCCAAGTCCTCCCGTTATGAGAATTAGATCGGCACGCTTCAGAGATTCAGAGAGGGCCTCACGGATCCCCTCTCCATCAGGGACCGTGATCTGGCGTTCAACTCGATAGCCGATCGAAAAGAGTTCTTTTGCTAAGTACGCCAAATGAGTGTTTGTGACGTGGCCGAGAAGGATTTCCGTTCCGGTGTTAATGATTTCGATTTTCATTTTAAGTTGATTTGAGATTTAGATTGAATCTGAAGAGTCGACAATCTCTCTCTCTACGATTAATGAGCAACCTCTTTTTTCTGTTTGAGGGGCTCTCCCTAAAAGTTGAAATCCGCTGCGATGACGGATCGCAAAATCGAGGGTCTGGACGCCGACAGAACTATCAACGTTGGCAAGGTCGAGCCATTTAACGATTCCTCGCTTTCCAATCGGAACCTCTTTACCGGTTCGGGGATCGATCATAATGACTCGTGCCCAAGGAGGAGTTTGATGAACCCCGTTGACCCCTTGCGCGTAAGCTTGACTGGAGAGTTCACACATTCCGTATTCATTCCAGATTTGAGAGTCTTGGACTCCAAAATAATTCTGAATCAAACGATAGAGTTCCTGTTTAGGAAGTTCACGACTTCGCCCTTTGTAGCCTCCTGTCTCCATGATGACGGTATTGGAGGGAAGTTTGAGTCGACGACGGATTCCCCAATCCTCAAAAAGATGAACAAAACTAAAGGCCGTTCCGATGATCAGGAGGGGAGGGGCTTGAGGCCCCCTTTTTTTCTGAAGCGAGCTCCAGAGTTTTTCGGAGTTTACTTTTCCGTTGTCGAAACAATGAATTGAGGAGGAGTCACCATAGAGTTTAAACCAATGATCGATCATCGCGCTTAAGGAGGAGTGAGGAGCGGTCTGAGAATTGGGATGGAGAGAGAGGATTGAAAAGGGAGAGATCTCTTTCCATGGAAAACCGTGTTGAGTTGCCGTTTGGTAGAGAAGATCGTCACGCATACGATGAATGCCGGGTGAGCCGGTGGTTGTCCCGCTGGTTTGAAACTCAATGGTGGCTTTTGAGGAGGAGAGGAGAGAGATTGTTTTAAAGATTTTTTGCGGAAGGGCGGGGGTTTGTTTCCAATCGTTCGTGTGCTCTTTTTTTGATTTTGCAAGAGAGCAAATGGCAGGCGTCGATTGAGATTGGAATTCAAAAAGAGAGTGGAGGGCAATGGCAAATTGATCATCGGAATGAATCGATAAAATCTCTTTTGCCCATTGAGTTCTCCCTTTTTTTGTATGAAGCGTAAAATTTGGCATAGCGTTTGCTTTACCTCTTATAACACTAAAAAAGGGAGGTTACCATGAAGATCAACGAAGCTTACGAGAATTTTGATGTTCAGACAATGGAGCGGCTCCTCGAGGTCGATCCGATGCTGAAAATGGCCAAGCGTGCTTTAGCGGAGATGGGGGAAGATCGAATTTTTGGTTTAAAAGTCCTTTATCGTACCTACATTATGGGAGAAACGGAGAGTCCACTGACTCTCCCTTCTTAGTCCTTTGCTGAGTGCTTATCCTTTTGAGAAAAGCGCAGAAGATTATCTTCTGCGCTTTTTTCGTTTTCAACGTTCAAGAATCGAGCTATTCCCTTAGGGAAGAAGGAAAAACAGATATGAAACAGACTCTTTTAATGTTGGTTTTAGGATTAGGACTCATCGGATGCCAGAAGTCTGAGGATTCGATTAAAATCGGTTTGGCAGGAGTCATGAGTGGCTCCAACGGACAGATCGGGAGTGCGATGATTTATGGTTCTCAGATGGCGATTGAGGAGTGGAATTCAAAAGGGGGGCTTTTGGGGAAGAAGATTGAAGTCGTCGTTCGGGATGATGAGGGAAAACCGGATAAAGCGGTAGCGGTGGCACAAGAGATTGCCGCACAAGGGGTGGTCGCTGTTTTAGGACATTTTAATAGCGGATGTACGATCCCTGCTTCGACGATTTATCATGAAAATCAGATTTTGCAGATGACTCCTGGATCGACGAATCCGAAAGTGACGGAGCAAGGTTTTTCGAATCTCTTTCGTTTAGTGGGACGAGATGATCAAGTGGCGCTCCATGCGGCCGATTATGCGATCCGAACGATGAAGATTAAGAAGTTTGCCGTTTTAAATAATAAAACAACCTATGGCAGTGGAGTTGCGGAGGAGTTTCGGAAGTACGCGCTTTCTCAAGGAGCTGAGATTGTTTCTTTTGATGGAGTGGCGGAGCAAGAGTTAGATTTTCGAGCGAATATCGCAGCGATGAAGGCAAAGGGGGCACAGGCTCTGTTTTGGGGGGGGATGTATGATCAAGGAGGTCCTCTCGTGGTTCAAATGAGACAGGATGGATTTCAGATCCCTCTTTTTTCCGGGGATGGAATGATGAACTCGGAGTTATTGAAGAGTTTAGGAAATTATGGCGGGAACGTTTTCATTTCATTTTGGCCCGATCATCATCAGATTCCTGCGGCCCAGCCCTTTATTCAGAAATATATCGCAAAGTATGGATCGATTGAGCCTTATTCCCTTTATGGCTATGATGCGGTCAATGTTTTATTGACGGCGATGGAGAAGGCAGGGACAACGAATGCAGATCAAGTTTCTAAGGTTTTAAAGTCTCAACCGTTTGACACCTTATTTGGTCCGATTGAGTTTGATGAGAAGGGGGATTTAAAAAAGGTGAATCTCAAAGTTTGGACTGTGAGAGCGGGACAGTTTATCGTTGTTGATTAGGGAGAAGTGAAAACCGTTCCGAATTTAGAGCAAAAGGCTTTTTTGCAATCAGGGATGATCCTGATGGTGATGAGCTTAATCTCATCGATCGTGCATTATGTCTTCCAGGCCTCGATGGGGAGATTGCTCCCTCGAGATGAGTTCGGATATTTGAATAGTACCTTAGGGGTTGTTTTGCTCGCAAGTGTCCCTTTAACTGCGGCAAGTCAGACCGTTGCCCATTATCTTGCACGGCTCAAGGCGCAAGGGAATGAAAGTGAGTTGCAGATTTTTCGGCAGCAAAGTTTGATCTGGTTATGGAGAGGGACTTGGGCCTTACTTGCGATCTCCTTTATTCTTTGGAAGCCGGCACAGGAGTTTTTGAAGTTCCCTCGGAAAGAGCTAGCGCTCGTCGCTTTAGTTTGTCTTCCCGCCCAGCTTTGGAGTGTTGTTGCCGGGGCCTGGTGCGCAGGGATGGGGCGGTTTAAGTTTCTCGGCTATTTGACCTTAGGAGGAGCCTTGACGCGGCTCGCGACCGGTGTGCTCTTTGTTTGGTATTGGGGAAATGCGGAGTCGGGACTTTTTGCCACCCTTCTCGGGGCGTTAATGATGGGAAGTGCTCTTTTTTTCGTTCCTCGAGATCGAAAAAAAGTCTCTTCCTCCTTTCATTTTCCGCCCGGTTTTTTCCCTTTCTTATTGGCTTCGATTGGGGTGGGAGTCGGAAATTTTTTATTTCTGCAGGCGGACCAGATTATTGCCCAACGCTATTTTACAGGAATTGATCTCGGAAATTATTCGGCCGCAGGATTATTGGGGCGTGCGGTTATTTTAGGCTCGCTCCCCTTTTTAACGGTTTATTTTACCCAGCGATCAGAGATCAGCGCAACGAATCGTCATTCCTGGAATTTGAAAGGACTGTTTTTTGGCTCCTTGATCATTGGAGTATGCTTTGTGCTATTTGAAAGTGATTTGCTGTGCCGAATCTTATTGGGACATGTGGAGTATCAAACGACTGTTTGGATGGATCAATTTGCTTTAAATATGTTGATTGTTGGATTTTTACATCTTCTTGGCTTTTTCGTTTTAGCGACGCGACGAATTCTCGAATGTATAGTTTATGGAGCCTGTGGGCTCATTTATACCGCGATTTTGCTCTTCTACGGAACAGGGGCCGATCAGATGCTCTTGGCGATGCGATACGCCTCTGTCGGAGCTTTAGTCCTTATTTTATTATTTTTTGGAGTTCGAGCCTTTTTCGGAAAAAACTCCGGTCCCTTCCCGATTGAAGGACAATAAATAACTCTTAGGAATGCCTGATAGCTGGATAGCTTAAATGCATTTAAATCCTTGGCGGATTTTGAGTTTAACTTAGCGGTTAACCCTCTCATTCTCCGCGTCTCTGCGCGAGTTA
Organism: Methylacidiphilum caldifontis; assembly: GCA_945877805.1. Taxonomy (GTDB): domain Bacteria; phylum Verrucomicrobiota; class Verrucomicrobiia; order Methylacidiphilales; family CAMAQI01; genus CAMAQI01. The sequence goes on from CAMCSM010000133.1 coordinate 5,129, forward strand.
CTCCCCTGCAGTAAAATTATCTTTAACTGTTTTCTCGTGTAAAAGGAGGGCCTCTTTTATTTTTAATCCCCCTGCGTAACCGACAAGCTTCCCCGTTTGTCCGAGGACACGATGGCAGGGGACGAGGATCATCCAACGATTTTGGTTGCAGGCCCCTCCGACAGCACGGGAGGCTTGGGGGGATTGAATTGAGCCAGCAATCTCACGATAACTGCGGGTCTCTCCGTAGGGAATCATTTGAAGCCTTTGCCAAACCTTATTCTGGAATGGGGTCCCCTGGAAATTTAAAGGGAGATCAAAGCGTTTGAGCCTTCCTTTAAAATAATCCTCTAATTGGTTGATCGCATTTTGAAGAAGCGCCGTGGGAGGGGCTTCAATCGGACGATCCGTAAGAACGAATTGAACGGAGAGAATCTCTACAGGACTGCTGACAATTTGAATTCGTCCCAACGGGGAGTGGTAGTCTGCCGTACGGATCATTCTGCAGTGCCAGAACCGAAGACGTAGTCGGGAAATTGATAGCGAGAGGTTTTCGCAAGACCTTTAATAAAGTCATTCAATGCTCTGCTTTGGTAGCTGTTTGAAAGACGAGATTCGATCATCGGTTGAATTTTCTTAAATTCCTCTGGATTTCCCGCTTTTTGAGCGTCGTAATAAACGATGACCCCCCCGTTTGATGAAGGTTTGAAGGAACTCACTTGTCCGACTTGAAGTTCTTGGGAGAGAGAGATCCAGAGATTCATATCGGGATCTTTCTGCGCCGGTTCTGCTGGCTTAAATTCTGGAATTTCTTGCACAGAGAGCTTTTCAGCGTTCGCGGCTGATTTGAAGGTCGACCCTGATTTGACTGCTTGATGAAGTTTGAGCGCCAAAGCTTCCCCTTGAGCGCGAAGCACTTCAGAGGCCTTTCGATCCGCGATCATTTTTTGCAGGACAGAAGTGACTTGGGGAAGTGGTTTCAACGTCGCGGGGATGGTGCTGATGAGTTGAAGGACGTAGAAGCCATCTTCGAGTTCAACAGCAGAGCTGACGGAGTCCTCTTTCGAAAGACGGAAGGCGGCCCGATTGAAATGAACACTCGGAGGAAGAGGGGAGGCGGCCCCTGAAAGAGGAAAATTCTCTGTTTTTCCTGCGATGGCGCCAGCGGCAGAGGCGATCATTGGAAATTGAGCGATATCATGATTCGAATAGAGCTTTGTACTGAGACTTTGCGCTTTTTCGGCGAGTTGCACCTTGATTTCTGA
>CAMCSM010000134.1 GCA_945877805.1 Methylacidiphilum caldifontis
TCACCGATATCGACATTCTTCGGTTTCGTAACCTTTTCTTCGATGAAGCGACTGTTGGATTGACCGTGTTCAAAAGAATATTCTTGGAGCTTACATTCACCGGCTTGATCGCAGATCGGGCAATCGAGCGGATGATTGATGAGCAGAAATTCCATGACCCCTTTACGACATTCTTGGACGAGAGGAGATTCCGTGCGAATTCCCATTCCTTCAGAGACCTGAGTGGCGCAGCCGATTTGCGGTCGGGGCATCCAACTAATTTCCGGTTTTCCGTCGGCAGCGAGAATCGGTTGACGGTTCGCATCCATCTTCGGAGTCCCCATTTCGACGAGGCACATCCGGCAATTTCCGACGACCGAAAGCTTGGGGTGATAGCAGTAGTGAGGGATAAATTTAGAGAAACGTTCGGCCGCTGCGACGATATTCATTCCCTTAGGAACTTGGACCCATTCGCCGTCGATTTGGACATTGACCATCGGTGTGTTTTCCGTGGCGATATCGTGATTGAAAGGATTTTTACAAGCGCAGCTCATGGGAATACCTCTTTATTTCTTTGCGCCGTTGCCAGCAACGGTTTCAAATTCTTCTTTAAATTTAGTCACAAAACTTTGGACCGGCCATGAACAGGCCTCACCAAAGGCACAGATGGTTCGGCCTGCAATATTATCCGCAACATTTTTGAGAACCCCGACATCTTCGACGGTCGCTTTGCCGTCACGAATTCGGGTCGTAATCTTTTTCATCCAGAGGGAACCTTCGCGACAAGGGGTACATTGACCACAAGACTCATGGGCGTAAAATTCAGAGATATTCGCTAAACAGTCCGGCATACTGCGAGTCTCATCCATGACGATAACTCCGCCAGATCCTGCCATTGAACCGACTGCGGCCATGGTATCAAAATCCATCGGGATATCTTCGAGGGCGATTTCGACATCGGCCATTGTTCCATCGGCCTGCTTCTGTTTGATTTTATAGCGTTCGCCGGCCTTGAGAACCTTTGCAGAGGAGCCACCAGGGATAATCGCTTTGAGCTTTTTGCCGTTTTTAATTCCACCGCAAACGTCGTAGATCAATTGACCAAGGGTTAAGGCACCGACTTCGAATTCATAGTACCCAGGCTTGACGACATCGCCACTGACACAGAGAAGGCGAGTTCCCGTATTGTTCGGCTTTCCGAGTTTTGCAAAATTGGCTCCGCCCATTTTTACGATATGAATGACGTTACAAAGGGTTTCGACATTGTTGACGATCGTTGGACACATATAGAGTCCGAGAACGGCCGGAAAGTAAGGGGGTTTGATTCGTGGATAGGCCCGTTTCCCTTCAAGGGATTCGATCAGGCCGGTCTCTTCACCACAGATGTAAGCCCCTGCTCCGCGATGGATGTAGATCTCAAGATCATAGCCGGTGTCAAGGATGTTTTTACCCAGTAAGTTCTTTTGACGGGCCTCCTCGCAGGCGCGCTCGAGGATTTTGGCCCCTTCGGGGAATTCACCGCGAATATAAAGGTAGGCCAGCTTCACGTTATTCGCAAAGCAGCTGATGATCATTCCTTCGATCAATTGATGCGGATCTTTATGGATGATCTGCCGATCTTTAAATGTGCCGGGCTCTGATTCATCGGCATTACAAATGAGATAAACGGGCTTTGTGTTTTTTGTCGGATCGATGAATCCCCATTTAACCCCTGTGGGAAATCCGGCGCCGCCACGTCCTCGGAGACCGGAGGTCTTAACCTCGGAGATGATCTCTGCGGTTTTCATCGTGATCGCTTTGCGGAGCGTGGTATAGCCTCCGTTTTTGATATAGCAGTCGATATCGATGGTGTACCCCGGAGAGTCGATATGTTTAAAAATAAGTCGTGTTTCAGCGATGGCCATAAACTTTATCCGTATTTTTTGACGAGCTCGTTCGCTTTGTCGTTGGAGACGTTTTCATGGAAGTCGTCGTTGATCATCAAGACCGGACCGCTCCCGCAAGAGGCAAGGCATTCGACGAATTCGATCGAATATTTTCCATCGGGACTGACGGCGGGACCATGATGGCCATCCCCTTCGATTTGGCAGTTCTTTTTGAGGTGATCGAAAAGTTCGTAACCTCCTGCAAGCGCGCAAGAGAGAGTACGACAGACCCGAAATTGGATTTTACCGGCTGGCTTATCACGGAACATCGGGTAGAAAGTGACGAGTTCGAAAACATTGATCGGTTGAAGATCAAGCTTTGAGGCGATCCATTCGACCCCTTGATTGGAGACGTAACCGAATTCCTCTTGCCATAAATGGAGAAGAGGAAGCGAAGCGCTTCTTTTAGAGACGGGGTAGTGAGTGATTGTCTCATCTACTTTTTTCACAAATTCTTGGCTGATTTTAAACTCGCAACTCATTGCTTATCCCTGTTTTTAGTTGAAAGACCCATAGATTACCTGTCGCATTCACCCATGACGAAGTCGAGGCTTCCGAGGATTGCAATGATGTCGCTCATCATATGTCCCGGAGCAATTTTAGAGAGGATCGAGAGATTCACGAAGGAAGGGGCGCGGATCTTGAGACGGTAAGGAACGCCGCCGCCGATGCTGTTGATGTAGAAGCCGAGTTCCCCTTTAGGATTTTCGGCTCCAAAATAGACCTCCCCCTTCGGGGCATTGATCCCTTCGGTGACAATCATGAATTGATGGATGAGCTCCTCCATCTTGGTGAGGACTTTGTCTTTGGTCGGCAGATAGCTTTTGCCGTCGCTGTAGAAGAACGGTCCCTCGGGAACTTTTGCGAGGACTTGCTCAAGGATTCGGCAACTTTGACGCATCTCTTCGACCCGGACGAGGTAGCGATCGTAACAGTCGCCGGCGGAACCAATGGGGATATCGAATTGATAGTTTTCGTAGCCACAATAGGGATTGGCTTTTCTGACATCATAGTCGACGCCACTGCCACGGAGATTCGGCCCTGTGAGACCGAAATCGATCGCTTCTTCGCGGGTGATGATCCCGACCTCTTTGGTTCGATCGACGAAAATTCGGTTACGAGAGAGCAGGTTGTCCAGTTCATCGATCTTTGCCCAGAATTGAGCAACAAAGGCTTGGGCCTCTTCGATAAATCCGGGAGGGAGATCTCGAGTGAGTCCCCCGACGCGAGTATAGCTGGTGGTGAAACGTGCCCCGGTGAGTCTTTCGATCAGATTGTAGATTTTTTCACGTTCATTGAAGGTGTACATGAACACCGTGATTGCTCCACAATCCATCGCAAAGGCCCCGAGGCCGAGAAGATGGGCGGAGATCCGAGCGAGTTCGCAGCAGATGACGCGGATCGCTTTACAACGAGGAGGGACATCCCAACCCATCAATTTTTCGACGGCAAGAGCGTAAGCGACGTTATTGGCGAGTGGGGCGAGATAATCGAGACGATCGGTGTACGGAACGAACTGATTATAGGTCATGTTCTCCGCGATTTTTTCATCTCCACGATGGAGATAGCCGAGATCTGGATCTGCTTTGGTGACGATCTCCCCATCCATCTCCAAAAGAATTCGGAGTACTCCGTGAGTACTGGGGTGGGAGGGACCCATATTTAAGATCAGTTTGCCATCCTCTGCGGCTTGGGCAAAAGTGGAGGCACTGTCTGGTTTCTCAAAAGCGATCGTGGAGGTTGCCATAAAAAGGATGATTAAAGTTGAGGGGCTTTCGAACGGGGTTCACGGTCGCCACTATGCGGCTCGTTTGTCGTGACATAAGGTCCCCCTTCAAGAGGAGCGACACGGGTAAAGGCGACTTCGGTGAGGTCACTCGGTTTCCCTTCGAGTGGGAACTCTTTACGGAGCGGGTAGAATGGATAGCCCTCCCACATCAGGATACGCCGAAGATCGGGGTGATCTTTAAAGCGGATTCCCATCATATCGTAAATTTCTCGTTCATGCCAGTTGGCGGTACGATAAACTGAACTTAATGTCGGAACCTCGATCTCTTCAGCGACTTTCGTTTTGACGCGAACATGATTTTTTTCGTGGAGATGATAGAATTCGTAAACGACTTCGAATCGCGGTTCTTGATCTTGGTGATCGAGGCTACAGATATCGAGGAGAAACTTATAATGAAGCTCATTTTTCAATAATTTAGCGACCTCTTGAATGATCTCAAGATCGACCGTGATCGTCCATTCACCGCGGAATTCGACAGGGGAGGTGGTTTGACCGGTGAATCGAGTGGCGATCGCTTGAACAGTTTCTTGTGAGGTAGGCATAAACGGTGTTTTTAAGATTAGTTCACCGTTTCGGTGACGAATTGATTTTCCATCGATTTCTCGTTCTGGATTTTGGCTTGGAGTCGCATCAGTCCTTCAAGGAGTGCCTCGGGACGGGGAGGGCAACCGGAAATATAAACATCGACCGGAAGAAGTTGATCGATTCCCTGCAGAACAGCGTAACTGCGATACATCCCCCCTGAACTGGCGCAAGCCCCCATGGCGATGACCCATTTGGGTTCTGGCATTTGATCGTAGATTCGTTTGACCGAGAGAGCCATTTTATAAGTGACCGTTCCGGCGACAATGAGAAGATCGGATTGACGGGGGGAGAATCGCATCACCTCGGCGCCGAAGCGGGAGATATCATAGCGAGAACTGGCGGCGGCCATCAGCTCAATCGCGCAACAGGCAAGACCCATGGGCATCGGCCAGAGCGAGTTTTTTCGCATCCAGTTAACAGCAGCGTCGACGGTGGTCATGACCACGTTCCCCTCGACTTTAGAATTGTAGGTGATTTCCTCTTTTCCGTGAACCATGGATTGAAGCTAGTATCGGTTCCTGATTCGACAAGGAGAAAAAGGAAAAAAAACCATCTCTCTTTTTTGTGCGGAGTCCCGAAAAAATCGCGGTAAACAAATTTTGTTCCTTCCTGTTTCCTTTTCATAAACCGGACAAGCCGGAACCAAGGTTCATTTGTTGAACGAATTGTTTTTAGACCGAATTAACTCATTCCGACTCCGGTTTATGGATAATCAATTAGGATTTGTCCGAAAAGGAGAGGCGGGTAAGCCCTCTTGATTGAAGAGATTTACTTTCGGAACATTCGCCCAGCCATAACGAATGGAAGTTGGCGAGGAGACTTGAGGATGACTAATGAGAACGGAATTCCCCTCAATCGACGCTTGAGCAGGATAAAACTGAGCATCAGCTCCAGCGATTTCAAATCCCTGTAGATCCCCCTCTTTTGCCATTAATCCTTTTCCCGTATGGGAAAAAGAAACGATTGCTTTTCCTTCTTTGTAGGTCACTGACTCAAAGAGGGGTCCTGAATACTCAATCGACTCTCCGTAGGCGATTGCCCGTGCGGCGAGAGCGAGCCTGGCTCCAACGGGTTCCTTTTGGTTCGGATGAATATCGTTTGCATCCCCCACATCTGTCGTCACCACCATCGCTGTTGCGGGGCTATTTTTTAAAGTCATCAATTGCGCCTCACGTATTTCAGGACACATATTGTTGTGGGGGGCAATCTGAACGAAGAGAAAAGGAAAAGCTCCCTGGCTCCATTGAGCTCGCCAATCGGCGATCATCGCCGGAAAGAGACTCTGATATTGCTTCGCTCCTTTTGCGTTCGATTCCCCCTGATACCAGATCACACCACGAATGGCGTAGGGAATGATCGGTGTGATCATCCCATTATAGAGATTCGAGGGACGGTTGTAATACGTTGCGGGATTGTATGGAGGAGCAGGCTTACAGGGTAAAGGAGTTCCTTTGGACTTGGCTTCGTTTAAGGCATTTTTCCAGTCGGCAAGTCGCTTCCCCTCTTCGGCCTTATATTTTTCCAAGCGGGAGGGATAACTGGACAACATTTTTTTCTGGGCCTCTATGATTTCTGGAAATGAGGCGTTCAAAACCTCAGAACGGGTCCAAGCCTCCGCAATGGTCCCCCCCCATGAACTGACAATTAATCCGATGGGAATCTGTAATTGGCGATGCAGATCTCGTCCGAAATAATAACCAACTGCTGTAAAATTCGCAACGGTCTGCGGAGAGCAGACCTCCTATTTTCCCTCCAATTCATCAAGCGGGATATCGGACATTTTTTTGAGGACCTTAAAATGTCGAATCTTAGGGTAGTTCGCTGAAGCCACCTCCTGCTCCCAATTCACGAGTGGTTGATGATGTCCAGCAGGACCGAGGTTCCGATCCATATATGATTGACCGCTGCAAAGCCAATTCTCGCCGACAAGAATATCTTGAAAGAGCAGGGTATTCTCCCCTTTGATAGAAAGCGTGTACGGTCCCCCCGCCTTTAAACTCTTGAGACGC
>CAMCSM010000135.1 GCA_945877805.1 Methylacidiphilum caldifontis
GGCTAATGGGCTAATGGGCTAATGGGCTAATGGGCTAATGGGCTAATGGGCTAATGGGCTAATGGGCTAATGGGCTAATGGGCTAATGGGCTAATGGGCTAATGGGCTAATGGGCTAATGGGCTAATGGGCTAATGGGCTCTGAAAAAGAGCCACCCCAAGATCGTGACTACCGGAAGCAATATTGGTATGGAAAAGCGAATAAGATAACCAAAGAATGAAGGGACATTTACTTTGGATTGTTCTGCGATTGTCTTGACCATTAAATTCGGTCCATTGCCGATATAGGTCAAGGCCCCAAAGAAAACGGCCCCTAAGGAGATCGCCTCTACCCAAATTCCTTTTTCAGAAATAAGCCATAAAATATCACCCGGATTCTCAATGCTTTTTCCATTCAATCCGAGCAATGCACTTAAGAAGGTCAAGTAGGTCGGAGCATTATCCAAGGCCCCTGAAAGAAGGCCTGTGAACCAATAGAATTTCAAAGGGGAATCGAGTCCTAATTGAGCGGCATTGGCCCCTAAATAGCCTAAGGCAGGGATCATCGTCGCAAAGATTCCAAGAAATAGCCAGCCGACCTCTTTGATCGGCTCGAAATTAAAATGATTCGCTTCAAAAATAGGTTTAGGGGTTGTCCAATAGGAATATCCTGCCGCGGCAAACATAATGATCTCCCTCAAGAAAAGGGGCTCTTTAATGAAAACGGCTCCCAGAATCACAAGCAAAGGAATGAGGTTTCGCTTCCCTTCCACTTTCCACTGATTATCGGCTTTTTTCTCCTCACGGAGATTTTTCAGAGCCTTTAAGAAATTCAAACGATCGATACAATAAAAAATAACGATCAGCATTAAGATCGCAGTCAACCAAGCAGGCCAAAACATTTCTAAGGTCCAGAAAAAGGGAATCCCTTTGAGATATCCCAAAAACAACGGGGGATCTCCAATCGGGGTCAAACAGCCTCCGACATTGCTGACGACAAAAATAAAGAAAACGATGTGATATTCGGTAATCCGATATTTATTCATCCGAATCCAGGGACGAATCAAAAGCATCGAGGCCCCGGTCGTTCCGATAAAATTCGCGATCACCGCTCCAAAAAGGAGGAATAAGGAGTTCTCTAAAGGGGTCGCCTCCCCTTTCGTTCGAATATGAATTCCCCCAGCCACCATATACAGGGAGAGAACGATCGCCATAAAGCTGACGTATTCATGTCCGGTATGCAGAACCGTAGTCCAATCCCCTCTCCCCCACCCCCAGTAACCGACAATCACGGCGGCAAAGAGACAAGCGACTTTGGAATAATGGGCCTCCCACCAATGCTTATGGATGAACGGCATTGAGGCGATCATCAAAAGTAAGAGGACAAAGGGAATAAGGCTCCAAAGAGGGATCACAGATCCCTCTCCTGACATCGTCCCCAAAAGTAGAGTTGTCATCATTAATAAATTTCCTTTAAAGCAGATCTTGTCGGCAAAAAAACAAGGTCATTTTTCAATAAGGAAGGCAGGAAATGATGAAATTCAAAATCAATTAAACATCAAGATTACGCACATTCAGTGCATTATCTTCGATGAATCGACGACGCGGTTCGACATCATCTCCCATGAGACGAGAGAACATCTCCTCTGCTTCGATTGCATCGGTGACTTCGATTCTTAAGAATTTGCGTTTTCCGGGATCCATCGAGGTCTCGTAGAGTTGCTTTGGATTCATCTCACCCAATCCTTTAAATCGTTTGATTGTGACTCCACGTTCTCCGACTTCGAGTACTTTGGTCAAGATCTCAGGAATTGAAAAAACGGGGGTTCTTTTCTCATGATCCCCCTCCCCCTCGACGAGTTCAAAGAGTGGCTTATCGGCAGCGGCATAATGATCGATCTTTAATCCTTTATCATTGATTTTCCCTAAGAGCTCCGCAATCGGCTTGCTCTCATGAAGTTCAAAGTGCAAACAACGACGACGCGGTTTCTCCGACTTCGCCTCTTTTTTGACAGGAGCTCCCTCTTCAAGCTTTTCGCCCTCGAGTTCATCCATTCCAAAAATGCGGAGGTCTGGATTTAAATCAGAAAATTTCTTAATCTCTTCATCTTTAATAAAGTAATGAATCGATTCGTTGTTTCCATCTCGGATCTTCACTAAGTGACGAGGAAGTTCTCCGGAGCCTTTTTCACGATGTTCCAAATAATCGGCAAAATCACCGCCATGGCGGCGAATGACGGCTGCAAATTTATTGAGTGACTCGAGCAGATGAAGGATTTCGAGAAGCTGTTTCTTATTAAACTCTTTTTTATCTTGAAGATTGATCATCCGAACCTCTTCGGCTCCGAGTTCAATCAGAATTTTATTGAGCTGTGCGTCATCTTGAACGTACTCCTCCCGTTTCTTTCTTTTCACTTGATAGAGAGGGGGTTGAGCAATGTAGACAAATCCTTGTTTCACCAGTTCTGGCATCTGACGATAGAAGAAAGTCAAAAGCAAGGTACGAATATGGGATCCGTCGACATCCGCATCGGTCATGATAATGATTTTATGATAGCGAAGACGAGCCAAGTTAAAGGCCCCCTCCCCCTCCCCAGTTCCAATCCCCGTTCCGACGGCCGTGATCAAGGTTCGGATTTCATCATTTTGGAGCACTTTATCGAGACGGGCTTTTTCGACGTTAATTAATTTACCACGAATTGGAAGGATCGCTTGGTTCATTCGATCCCGACCTTGTTTTGCAGAACCACCCGCAGAATCTCCTTCAACAATATAAAGCTCGGAGTCTTGTGGATTACGGCTTGAACAATCGGCCAATTTCCCTGGAAGACCCCCTCCGGTGAGCGCCGTCTTACGAACCGCTTCACGGGCCTTTTTAGCCGCTTCACGAGCACGGGCCGCATTTAATCCCTTTTCAACTATCTTCTTGGCGATATTCGGATTAGCATCAAAAAACTCTTTTAATCCCTCATAAACCGCTGAGGAGGTGATACTATCGACCTCCGGTGAAATCAGTTTTACTTTCGTTTGCGATTCAAACTTAGGATCACTATGTTTAACGGAAATGACCGCCGTCAATCCCTCACGAACATCATCTCCGGTAATTTGAGGATCTTTATCTTTGAGTAAATTGCTGTTTTTAGCATGTTGGTTAATCGATCGGGTCAACGCCGTACGAAATCCACTCATATGGGTTCCCCCATCTGGATTATGAACTGTATTGGTATAACAAAGGACCTGATCGCTGTAGCTGGTGTTATATTGAAGCACGACTTCCGTATGAATCTCGACATGCTTATCATCATTATCGGTGATCGTGATCTCTTTAGTGATTGAAATCGGTTTCGGATGAATGACTTCCTTGCTGTTATTCAGCTGTTTGACGAACTCTTCGACACCGTTCCTATAAAAAAAGGTTTCAGGAACCGATTCCGGAGAGCGTTCATCTAAGAAAATAATTTCTAGCCCAGAATTTAAAAAGGCTAATTCACGAAGACGTTGGCTAATGCGTTCGGCCTTAAATTCAGTCGTTTCGCGAAAGATCTCGGCATCGGGCTTAAAGGTAATCAACGTTCCCGTTGATTTCGATTTTCCGATCACATCAAGTTTTTTCATCGTCTTTCCACGTTCAAACTCCATGTGATAGACCTTACCGTCTCGTGAAACCTCAACCTCAAACCATTCGGAAACGGCATTGACGCATTTCGCTCCAACCCCGTGAGTTCCTCCAGAAAATTTATATCCCCCTTGCCCGTACTTTCCACCGGAGTGCAAGGTCGTCAACACCATCTCAACTCCAGGAATTTTATAAGTCGGATGGATATCGACCGGAATTCCACGACCGTTATCCCGTACCGAGAGTGAGCCGTCGACATGGATTGTGACATCAATACGAGTACAATGACCTGCCAAATGTTCATCGACAGAGTTATCTAAAACTTCAGAGACGCAATGGTGAAGCGCGCGCTCATCGGTTCCCCCAATGTACATCCCCGGTTTCTTGCGGACTGCCTCTAATCCCTCAAGTTTTCCTAGTTTAGATGAATCGTAAGAGGTATCTCCAACCCCTGTCTTCGAACCGGTAGTGTTGTCAGCCATATGACCACACCATAGATAGATTTTTTAGAGAGACAATCGATTTTTTTGTCTCTTTCTGTTTGAGGGATAGAAATCGAAAGAAAATCATCTAAGGAAGGGTTAATAAGCTAATAGCTGGATAGCTGGATAGCCTAATAGCTGGTGAGCTAAATCGCTTAAATGTATTTCAAAGACAGGGGAGTGCCTCGCGCTGAGTCGCTGAGAGGCAGAAAATTTTAAATCTGTGTTCATCCGTGTCCATCAGCGGTTATGAGATCCCGAGAATCAAACTGACGTTGGAGCCGCCAAAGCCGCTGGAGTTACTCATGGCGATCTTCGGTCGATCCGCGATTGGGGCGGTCACAATCGGAACCCCTTCACACTCCGGATCGAGCTCAGTAATTTTAGCGGAAACGGGGGTAAAGCCATTTTTAAGTGCAAGACAGCAGATCGCCGCTTCGAGCGCCCCTGCTAATGAGAGTCCTTGTCCGGTTAAGCTGTTGGTACTACTCACCCATGGTTTTTTCGTTGGAAAAACGGCCTTGATCGCTCGCAACTCAGCGATATCCCCTGCACTGGTCGCCGTCGCATGAGCGTTAAGATAATCGATCTGTTCCCCAGTGACCCCCGCATCCTGGAAGGCATTCAGCATACAGCGCGCAAGTCCCTCTCCATCCGGATGAGGAGCCATTACATTAAATCCATCGGAGGATTCCCCCCAGCCTAAGATTTCGGCATAAATCGTCGCCCCACGTTTAAGGGCACTCTCTTTCTCCTCTAAAACCAAAACTGCTGCCCCTCCGGTTCCGACAAAGCCATCCCGATTTTTATCGAAGGCGCAGGGGAATTTCGCTGGATCTGTCGCTTGACTCAAGGCACGCACGGGGACAAAGGGTAAAAAGGTATGGCCATCACAATCCTCTGCACCCACCGCAAAGACCCGATCTTGACGATTGAGTCGAATCGCATCGACCGCATGACCGATCGCATGAGCGGAAGAGGCGCAGGCGCTGACATAGCCGACCGACCCCCCTTTAATTTTAAAACAGGTCGCCAAATTAAAATTTAAAGTCCCGGCAATACCGGAAACGATCCCCATCGGATTGATCCGTGCCGCTCCGCGAGTGACTAAGGTATTGGAGGTTTCGTAACACATCCAGATCGATCCCGCAGAGGCTGACATGATCGCAGTGCGCGGATTCGAAACGAGCTCTGGAGTTAATTTTGCATCGGCAATCGCTTGAGTCATCGCACAAAAGCCAAAAAGAGCGTTCGGGGACATGGAACGCAACTGCTCCCGTGTAATTTTATATTCGGGGGGAAAAGTCCAATCCTGGCGATCGGCCGTTGGAAAGGTAAACCCCTTGATTGTTCCCGCAATCTTAATCGGAATCTCCGGCTTATCAAAAGCACTAAACAACTCAATTCCGCTACGGCACTCCTGTAAACTCCTCAAGACCTCCGTCTGAGAATTTCCGATACTCGTAATAAATCCCAATCCTGTTACAACAACCTGTCTCATCATTAAGCCAGAGCTTAATTCATTGAGTCGATGATCTCAAACGAAATATTTAATCTTTCTTCTCCCCATACTAACAGTTCAGTAGCTTTCCCTTTTTCGTCGGAACGGAAAATATGACCCTGCTCATGCAGTGGGTCACAGGAGGTGACCTAAAAACCAAGAGGAGCTTTAGCGACGATAGGTAGAAACCACAATATGTTGACACTTTTGCGAAGTACTTTAAGAGTGAGGCACTCATAATTTTCATGCCCCTTATTGACCAATCGTTCTACAAGCCCCCGCACTATCTTAAAAGTGGACATCTCCAGATCTTTATTAATGCCCTTCTGCGTAAACCGGAGATCGTTCAATATCAACGAGAACGAATCAACACGGATGATGGTGATTTCCTTGATCTCGACTGGTTGAGAAACGACTCCTCCCATCTTGCCATTCTCTGTCACGGATTAGAGGGGGATACGAAATCGATCTCGATCCTCGGAATCGCGGGGGCGCTCCAAAAAAGAGGGTGGGATGTCCTTGCTTGGAATTTTCGGAGTTGTGGCGGAGTCATGAATCAAACCCCTCGATTTTATCATGGCGGTGCCACGGATGATTTAGAGCGCGTCATCCAAAAGGCCTTTCTCTCCCATCCGGCTCAGACAATCGCCCTCGTCGGTTTTAGTTTAGGAGGGAATCTGATTCTCAAATATTTAG
>CAMCSM010000136.1 GCA_945877805.1 Methylacidiphilum caldifontis
TTGTTTGAATATCTTGAAGGCTACTATAATCGAACTCGGCTTCACAGTTCATTGGGATATTTATCTCCACTGAGCTTTGAACAAAAACAAACTGTAGGAACTAATTAAAAACCTTCATGCCCCCTGTCCGTAAAAGTGAGGAAAGCCCATTGAGATCTCTTTTCTGTTTTTTCATTTTTGCGATCTCTGCGTTCTTTTGCGGCTTAAATAAGGTTCTAATTAGAAGTAAGTAGGGAGTCCCTTTAAGCGGCGACACTTTCTAAGGTCTGTTGAATCGGGAGATAGTTGAGGGAATAGTCGACAAGCGTGGCGACTAAAAATGGTTTTTTGAGAACCTGAATCCGATAGCGATGAAGTTCATCCGCTGCAGCGGAAGAGCCCAGATCTCCCGAAACGATAAAGAAATGTTCCGTGAGGTGAGGGGCGTTGATCTGAATCCAGCGATAGAGATCTAATCCGGTCATGATCGGCATTTGCATATCAGAGATAATCAAATGGAAGGAGTTCTGTTCGATGAGTTTACTCGCCTCTTCTCCGTTCTGAGCGATCATGACCTCCGCATAAAGTTGAATTTCGAGCGTGCGCTTGACGATCGAGCGAATCGCCGGTTCATCGTCGACGACGAGTACTTTCGGTCGATAGTTGAGCGATTTCGAGCGTGAGGGTCCTCTTGAGAGTAGCTCGATCGCCTGAGTATCCTCTAAAACCTTCCGATGGTAATAACTTCCTTGTTGGTCATCTATGGAGATTTTGTTCATGGATAAAATGTAGCTTCGATTGTGCCAACTTTTATTTTATTTCATAAGTATCTAACAGATAACAACTTAAGAAATAAATATCTTTTTTGTAATTATCGCTATTGCCGGATAAAATTTCCTTTTAACGATTTTTTTTCTTACACGGAAATTCGATAGTTCTCTCCGAATGTCCTTGAACCTAAAAAAAGCAGTTGGAACCACGGATATCACGGATCACACGGATTTCCAATAGTTTAGGGAAAATTGCACGTTCACCTTTTGGGTGAAGAGAAAAACGGAGATTAATTCTCATAAACTCCTCCATCCGTGGTATCTGAGTTATTTGTGCCCCCATCCCCCACTGCACCAAAATTACGAGCACCTCCGGTGGCTTAAGTTGTTCGTTTTACGAACCTTTTGTGGTTAAATGAATTGCCGAATTTAGGTTGAAAAGGGGATGGATCGGTTTTTCCCAAATCCTGGACCGCAGGAATGTATGCGTCACTTTTAGAGAAAATCGAACGTGTTTGCCTTCCTGCATTAAAGGATCCCTATCAACAGCGGTATTACTTCTGGATGTGGTTCTAACGGTCGCTCTTGACCAGTCTATTTGAGGGGCTTCAACACGAGCAAATTTCATCCCATTCGATAATGGGATCTGCACTGGATTCTATTCGGATCATATCAAATTGTTTCATAGGTTCACGATGAGATGGTTTTTTGGATATTATCTGATAGAAATCGTGATTTGAAAAATATTTGGCAAATAAGAACTCCCACAAGATTTCCTACTCCAAAATTAAATACTGAGAATACATGATCGATTGGGTAAAGAGACAACTCATTATAAGCAACTCTTCCAATCAGCCAACCTAATCCATAAACCAAAAAAATGATACCCATTAAAAAAGAATATTGTAACGGAGATGGTTGGGCAAAAAATCGATTACTTAAAGATGGATAAATCCATTTTTTAACACTTTTCGAACGAGAATAAAGGATGTAAACAGCACACCAAAATATTGCGAAAACAATTAACCCCAAAAATATCGCTATATGCAAAACGATCAGTGTTTTATCAAATATTTGAAATAGTGGATCGTGATTTTTAATTCCAGATATCATTACTAGGAGTAAAAAAAAAGTTCGTATAACAAGACATATAAAAGAACTATTTTTATTCATGGCAAGCCTACTAGATGTAACATTTTTGACGTCCCGGATTTACTTAATTTTCAGTAATAAATTGTACTATATTAAATAACACTGTGCTCTAAATTGCAATGCATCTTTAATTCCTGCTCCAATCTCGATTCCCCGTCAAACCACATTTGAATGAAGAGGGCTTGATCTTTCAAAACAACTCGCTCCCTTTGCCCTTCTCTTTGATTTATCTTGGCGGTTAATCCCTCTTCCTATTTTTTAGTTTATCACGTTTAGCCCCCCCAGAAGTCCGAGGGATGGACGAGGGAGGAAAATATAATTTACTGTGAATCAACAACTTAAAGAATTTGCACCCAAGAGGATTTGAACCTCTAACCCTCGGTTCCGAAGACCGATGCTCTATCCAATTGAGCTATGGATGCTTTTTTTGAAGAAGGTCATTATGCTCTCTGAAATTGAATTTTCAAGCCGATAATATTTATATTTTTTTAAGTATTTTCTTTATTTTGACTAAATATTGCATTGTAATCTTCTTCGCCGATGTGGTTTGGTGACTCGGTTTGTATCCGGTTACCTGATTCAACTTAAATACAACCTCCGTCGATCTTTCTAATCTTTAACCGTTTATCCCCCTGTCCGTCCACTGACAGATCGCTGGATAGCCTGTTAGCTGGATAGCTTAAATGCATTTAAATTCTTTGCCTATTTCGGTTCCTATGTCTGATTATTTATGCGAATCTTGATGGATGATTCCGACTATGGAGATGCGATTAAATGTGAGAGAAAAGCCTCAGGATCAGACGGTTGTCATGTTTCAAAAATGGCGAGAGCTTCTTTTTCTTCATTGGAAAATCTCCCCACAATTGATTCAATCGACCCTTCCGAAAGGGTTATTTGTCGACACCTATCAAGAGGAGGCTTACCTAGGAGTTGTTCCGTTTTTAATGAGAGATATTCGCCCCCGTTTTTTGCCTACAGTCCCTGGAATCTCTAATTTCCTTGAATTGAATGTGAGAACATACGTGATCGATTCCGAGGGGCGTCCTGGGGTCTGGTTTTATTCTCTCGATGCATCTCAAGCTTTAGCTGTTCAAGTTGCAAAAACCTTTTTCAAGCTCCCTTATTTCAAAGCCACTATGAGTTCTCAAAGAAATGGAGAAAAACATATTTATACATCGAAACGGTTTATGGCTCCTGAGGTCTCGCAATTCGACTTTACTCCGAGAGATTCCCTGAAAGAGCCTTCCGTTGACTCGGTGGAGTTTTTTCTGTTGGAGCGATATTTACTTTTTGCTTACGATTTTCAATCCCAACGCTTATTTCGTGGACAGGTAAACCATCATCCCTATCCGCTCCAGAATGTTGAGGTCACGGCAATTCGTGCCCCTTTTTGTAATCATCCGTTATTTAAAAATCTTTCAGGTTCGACGATTCATCAAGTTTACTCTCCGGGAGTGGATGTCGCTGTTTATCCGTTGATTGAATAATATTTTTAATTCGGAAGGCCTCTGGTTTTCCGACGATTTCATAGTCGGGAAGTTGGAGTCGGGTTCCCCGCTCAACTTTCAGAAGCTCTTGTCGCTCCGGTTTTGTCAGATGACGGTGCAGGATTTCATGTCGACGGGCGACCCCATCTCCGGAGCAGCCGTGAAAAATGGTTTTTCCATTTTCATCTAACATCGGAGAGATCATTCGAGTCACTTGGGGGTTTAACGGTTGTTTCGGTTTCGTCGTTTTTTGAATGGCGAGGAAACTGAATTTTAAAAGTGAGATTTCACGGAAAAGACCTTTATTGAGAATCTTCAAGGTTTCAGGGGGAGACCAATGACGCACTTCATGACATTGCGTTTTAACGTTTTTGAGCAGGGGGCAGGTTTCGGAATGGAGACAGGGAGCGAGAATCTGAGAGTTCGATTGAGCTCTGAAAAACTCACGAATTTTCTCCAGTCGTACCGGGGTTTGGTGCAGCGAAGGCTCGATAATCAAGAGTAATCCCTCCTCATTGACGAGGCTCCAAAGGGATTCGAGCCAGGAGTTTTCCGGCTCTACGGTGTGGAAAAGTTCATTGAGGGAAAAACTCATTAAAACGAGATCTGAAATGTGGGGTTTGACTTTAATCGGGAGTCGATGGAGATCTTTATTGAAGGTATGAAGATCGATCCGGCGATCGCGGGCAATCGACTCAAAGTGTTTTAGGCTACTGGGAGATTGATCCCAGCCGATGATTTTAGTCGGTTGACCCGGAAAGAAGTCGGCAATACTGAGACTTGCGGCACCGAGTCCACAGCCCATATCGAGGATTTGAAAAGGGGCCTCAGGCTTCGGCCTCCACGGGGTAAAGCGAATCAGTTCCTCCAAAGGGAAACGGACACGGGAGTAGGTCTGCGGAAAAAAGAACATTCCGTAGGCGAGGAGGAGTTCTGGATCTTCGGAGTAATGAGCAAAATCTTCACTTCTTTTCGTGGTAAATTGATCGCTGAGATAGCGAACAGCCGGCTCAAGGGCGAGGATCGCTTTATTGACTTCTGCGGTTTTAAAATGTCGGAGCGCCAGTTTGAGCCAGTATTGTTCGTAATCGACAGGATAATGAGTATTCATATTTGTTGCTTTTCAGTTTTCTTAAGTTGGGCAAGGTAAAGGTTATGAGAAAAAAAGCTATTTTGTTTTTATCACTGCTTTTTATTGTGAATCTCTCCTCTGAAGAGGTTAATCGTTACGGATATTCTCAATGAAGATTCTGGGAATCGATCCTGCGATGCGAAATACCGGCTATGGACTGATTGAGTCGAATGGGCAGGTGCATCGTTTCATCGAGTGCGGAGTGATTAAAAATCTCCCGAAAGTCTCTCAAACCGCCTGCCTCCTTAAAATTACTGAGGAGTTTAAAGAGATCATCCTCAAACATGAGCCTGATGAAGTGGCGGTGGAGGGGATTATTTTCGTGCAAAACTTTCAAACCGCCATTGCGATGGGGGCGGCGCGTGCGGCAGCGTTGATCGCTTGTGCCAGTTGTCTGCTTCCGATTTATGAGTATGCGCCGCGAAAAATAAAGGCCTCGGTGACAGGAATGGGACAGGCGGGGAAGGGGCAGGTCGGCTTTATGATTCGAGCCCTATTAAAAATGAGTCAAACTCCCCCCCCAGATGCTGCAGATGCCCTTGCGGTGGCCTTGACTCATTCGATGAATCAAAAAGGGATTTTGAAACCGTTGCGGATTGGCTAAGTTGAGCAGTGGTAAGGGGGTTACTCCTGGGAAAAATGCGTCTCACACCAAGACACTAAAACACAAAGTTTGATTCAGATCCAAAATTCATTGTACAAAAAGGCGTGAATCTCTTTATCGGGCTTCATTGGTCATTGATACTGGGATCTCCTATTGAATTTCTTCGTGTCCGTCAGCTGACGGATTGTGACTTGGTGTGAGAACGGTTTTAAATCTATCCCTCGCATGCTATCAACCTCTCAAATCCGAGTCGATATTGGAAGAGTGTCAGTTTCCTCTCTTTTTTTGTTGGTGGATTCAATTCTGCCGTTACGATTTCAGATATGTCATTGGTGAAAGGATTTTTAGATATGGTTGGAGCGACCCTCTTATGGATCGATTTTGCGATCCAAGGAGTTGGTGTGATTATTCGATTTTTGATTTTTGGATTGCTCTCCCTGATTTTTCCTTTTTGTGGGAAAAGAGATTTTGATTGGAAGCTTCAATGGAGGCCGGTCCCTGAAGCGACCTTTTCTTTTCTCTGGTTAGGGGGAGTTTTTATTCTCTTTTGGTCGACGGCGATCTGGCCGTTGGTCGTGATCCTTGTTTTGGAGTCTTTCTGGAGTCTTTATGCCATGATCAATGGTAAGGGGGAGAGAAGACGGGAGATTTTTTTTCATACCTTAGGGATCCAGTTGATTGGATTGCTCCTGTTTCTTGGTTTTCTCTGGGGGACACAAATCACCCATTGGCGATCGGTGGATCTCTTTCATCATCATGGCAATCGGGAGGCTTGGTTGCTCACCGCTTTTTTAGTGATGCGTGTCGGGCTTTTTCCTTTTCATGTGAATCGACTCGATTTTCTTTGTGAAATCTCGCTCTGGCCTTCGGTTTGTCAGACTGTTTTTAACTCCTGGATCATTTTTCAAACAGGACTCTTGATGAAGACCGTGGGATTTAAGGATGCCTTTGGCGATTGGTCCCCATTCATCATGGGGTGGTGTGTTGTTTCGGTCTTGTTTGCTTTAGGGCTTACCGCAGTCCAAGAAAGAACCACTCGCTGGTGGGCTCATCTTTATTGGATTATAGGACATATCGCACTATATATCACTACCCTCTAAGTCATAAACC
>CAMCSM010000137.1 GCA_945877805.1 Methylacidiphilum caldifontis
CCCACACTCAACTTTAATTCGAGATCATGATGGAACCCATAGCCACAGCAAAACGGATCCTCCTCGTCGGAGTTCCCAATTCCGGAAAAACGACTCTTTTTAACTCCCTTACCGGTCTGCGCCAAAAAGTGGCGAATTACCCTGGGGTCACCGTTGAACGAAAAACGGGGCTCTGTCTGACGATCCATGGCGATTCAATTGAAATCGAAGATCTCCCAGGCCTTTACAGCCTTCATCCCCACTCCCCCGATGAACGAATCTCCGTCCAAACGATCCTTGAGGGGGCTTGTGGAAATAACCGTGCTGATCTCCTTTTAGTCGTCGCGGATGCCTGCAATCTCGAGCGAAGTTTCTCTTTACTCTACGGACTTCTGCTCCTCGAAATCCCCCTCATCCTTGTTCTCAATATGATGGATGAAGCGGAGACTCATCATCTCCATCTCGATATTGAAAAACTGCATCACCGCCTCGGAATCCCTGTCATCCCCGCTGCGGCGACCACCGGAAGAGGTGTTCGGGAGATTCGTATCGCTCTCAGCTCACGGATTCCCACTCCCCCCCGCTGGGATGAAGTCTCTAAGCTTTCCCTTCCTCAAGGGGAGGAAAGTGACAAACCCCATTGCGAGTCCGATCGCTGTCTCCCCCCCCTCCTCTCCCCTCGCCTTCTTCTCTGGCATCATCTTTCCCCTTCGGAGCGATCGATTCTTCCTCCCGCTTCGACGGCAAACGCACAGATCGCCGCCCCCTCTCTTGAGGCTCAACAATTACCAATCTCTGCGGAATCACTGGCCCTGACCCGATTTCGCTGGGTCCACGCCTTGATTCAGGAATCGACGAAACATCGTGGCCCTCTCTCTCTAACCACTGAAAAAATCGATCACTGGGTCACTCATCCGGTTTGGGGCTGGGTTTTCTTTTTTGGATTGATGATCGGAATGTTCTACTCCCTCTTCAGCTTAGCCTCCTATCCGATGGATTGGATCGAAGCCGGATTTGCTTTTTTAAGCAGCAGCGTTGAGTCGATTTTGCCTGAAGGAAATCTTCGTGCTTTAATCACCAATGGAATTATTGCCGGTGTCGGCGGGATTCTCGTCTTTCTTCCGCAAATCCTCATTCTTTTCCTCTTCATCTGTCTCCTTGAAGATACCGGTTATCTTGCCCGCGCCGCGATTCTCATGGATCGTATTCTTCATCGATTCGGACTCCCTGGAAAGGCCTTCATTCCACTCCTCAGCTCATATGCCTGCGCCATCCCTGGCATTATGGCAACCCGAACCATTGAAGATCCTAAAGATCGTCTCAACACCATTCTCGTCGCCCCTTGGATGAGTTGCTCCGCTCGCCTCCCTGTCTACACCCTCCTCGTTGCTCTTTTGATCCCCGAAGGCCCTTGGAGTTCCCTTATCCGCGCGGGAACGATGATCTTCCTCTACGCCCTCGGGACTGGGATGGCCATTCTCTTCGCTTGTCTCTTTCGCAAAACAATTCTTAAAGGAAAAAGCACCTCATTTATTATGGAGCTCCCTCCCTATCGGATGCCTGCTTGGCGTAGTGTCCTCCAAGAGATTTTTCATCGGGCCAAACTCTTTGTGACAAATGCAGGAACCGTCATCCTCGCTCTTTCGATCCTCATTTGGTTCCTCACCAGTTATCCGCAAAACGTCGTTCATGCCACCCCAACCGAACAACTCAAAAGTAGCTACGCAGGACAACTCGGCTCCTGGATCGAGCCAAGCATCAAGCCCCTCGGTTACGATTGGAAAATCGGAGTCAGTCTCCTCAGCTCCTTCGCTGCCCGCGAAGTCTTTGTGAGCACGATGGCGATTATCTACGGTGTTGAAGGAGAAACGGAAAACCTCGACGGAATCCGCCAAGCCCTTCTTCAAGAAAAGTGGGACAATGGAGCCTTAATCTTTACTCCCTTAGTCTGCCTCAGCCTGATGATCTTCTACGTCTTTGCGATGCAGTGCATGAGCACGATTGCCGTAGTCAAACGGGAGACCAACAGCTGGCGCTGGCCGTTATTCCAACTTTTTTTCATGACCGCTTTTGCTTATCTCCTCTGTCTGATCATTTATCAGATCTGGGGACCTTAAGGAATTGAATTAAACTTATTTGACAACAATAATACCCCTACATTATATTGATGTCATGACAAGAACCCAGATTCAACTCCCTGAGCCTCTTTTTGGCCGCCTAAAAAAAATTGCCAAAGGAAGAGATATTTCAGTCGCTGAAGTCATTCGACGGGGAATGGAGCTCTATGCTGAGACCTTCTGCGAAGAGTTATCGACTCCTCATCAATGGAAGATGCCGATCTTAAGAGGAAGTGGGGGACATCTCGTCGATCCCTCAATCATTCGAGTCGAAGCAGAGGCCATTGAAACAAAACCCCGATTGGCGTTGTATTGATTACGACTCTAAAATCTCCGGAAAACTTTGGCAGTGGGCCAGTGAAACAAATGCGGGATTTCGTCAAATCATCGACGCGAGGCTCGCCTTCACCTTAAAGCATCATGGCGTCACAAAACTAGCCACGGCAAATGTAAAAGACTTTAAAGTCTTTGGATTTGAAAAACTGTGGAACCCCCTACTTCCGATCTAATCTCTAAAAACGACCCCACTCACATCTTATACAACATCAAATAGATCACAGGCCCAGTAAAAGCGACGTAGGTCCAAATCGGCCAGGCCCATCGAACGACGCGCTTATGCTTTTCCCAATCCTGTTTCAAGGCGTGATAAAAGGCCTTAAAAATTAACGGCAATACCACCACCGCCAAGATCGTATGAGAGAGCAAAATCGTGAAATAAACCGGCCGAATCCACCCCTCTTTCAAAAACTTCGTTGAAGGTTGCGTAAAATGATAGGTCAAGTAGGAGGCCAAAAAAATCGAAGAGACAACAAATGCGCAACGCATACAAACCGCATGGCCTTGACGATTTCCCCGCTTAATAAAAATAAAGGCCAAAACCAACAAGGTAAAGGTCACCGTATTTAAACAAGCATTAATGAACGGAAGATTCTGCATCATAAACCGGCCTCTTTGATCAATTTTCCAATATCCGCACTAATTCGGGGAACGACGGTAGGATCTTGCCCATCATAATAACCACGAATCACTCCTTGAGCATCGACTAATATCAGTTTTCCACTATGCATATACTCCCCCTCTTTGGCGATCGCCTCTTGCGGATTCTTTTCAACAGGCAATAAAAAGGTATTCTTACAAAGAGCATGAATCGCTTGCTCAGGGCCCGTTAAAAACCACCAACGATCTCCCCACGCATCATACTTGTTCGCATACTTCGTTAAAACCTCTGGCGTATCAAAGGGATCGATCGATACAGAGACCAACTGCACGGGAACTTTCTTCACAATATTTTGAATCTCATACATCCGCAGCGTCAACGTCGGACACGGTCCCGGACAGCGAGTGAAAATAAAACAAAAAACCCCAATCTTTCCACGGAGATCGGCTAAGGTCACAATTTTACCTGTCCGCTCCGTTAATTCAAATGGAGTCACGCTATGATAAACCGGCAACGAGACGGCGGGCTTACGTTTTGCCGCCCCTAAGGCCCGCCAGCCATACATGAACATTAAAAATAAAATCAAGAGCGCCAATAAAGTCATTAAAACTTTATGGAGCATTTGATTTGGCTTCATCGACTTCTCTGGTTCCATCTAAAACTCCCGTTGATTACAAATTAAATGATCGCTCGATAACGCTTTACAAGAATCGAGCATCCCACGGAAAGGACGACCGCTGAGACCGCTAAAAGAATCCAACAGACCATCGAACTCGGAAGTCTCTCTAAAATCGGGTGATTCACCGGATAAAGCGTGCGCTGCAGAAAGACATTTCCGTAATACATCGGATTCACTTGCATAATCCAGCGCATCCAAACCGAAGCGCTCTCCGCAGGAAATGCCGCTCCAGACATCAGCCACATCGGCATCAAAAAAAGATTCATCACCGCATGAAATCCTTGAACGGAGGTCGAGGGCCACGCCACCATAAAACCGATTCCGGTCACGACAAAGCCCACGGCAGCCAGAACCATGACGCTCTCAAAATAGGTCGTCCAAGTCAGAGGAATTCCTGCCCAAGGGGCAATCAAAAGAATCAAGGCCCCTTGAATCAGCGCCAAAGTCATCCCCCCCATCAATTTCCCGATTACGATCGCATAACGGGAAACCGGAGAGACCAATACCGCTTGAAGAAATCCCTCATTGCGATCTTGAATCACCGAAATATTCGAGAAAATCGCCGTAAATAAAATCATCAACATTAAAGTTCCGGGGAAAAAATATTGTCCATAACTGATATCGGAATTCACGGTCATCAGACGAAAAGAACTGCCAAACCCCGACTGCGCAAAGAACCAAAGAAAAAGCGGAGTGGCTAATGCCCCCACGACCCGTCCCGGTTGTCGAAAAAATCGCACCACTTCACGTCGCCATAAGGTATAAATCGCTAGCATCATATGCGCTCCTTCTTCATTGTATCCCCTTCAAAAATCGCATGTCCGGTCAGATGAATAAAGACATCCTCCAAATTCGGCTGCGCAATACTGGCCGAGCGAATCTCACTTCCAAAACCTTCCAAAACCTGCCCTAAAAATTCTGAGGGAGTCCGTGTTCCTGAAGTATGATTCCACTCCAGTCGCAACGAATCCTGCATCACAATAATCCCAACATCAAACCGACCTTTCAAATGCTCATGTAAATCATTCGCCTTGTCGCTTTCTAAAGTAATCACGGTCCCCGAAACTTTTGCCTTCAATTCCGTTGGAGTTCCCAAATCGATCTTGTTCCCTTGATCGATTAAAAGTAGTCGATTACAACGCTCGGCCTCATCCATTAAATGGGTCGTCACCAAAATCGTGACCCCCTCCTCCTGATTCACTTGATGAAGAAAATTCCAAAGCTCGCGACGAGCCCCTGGATCTAATCCTGTGCTCGGCTCATCCAATAATAAAATCTTCGGCTGATGCAACATCGCCTTGGCGATCTCCACCCGACGCTGCAACCCTCCCGAAAGCCTCTCCACTTTCTCCCCAATTCGATCATTAATCCGAAACTTCGAAAGCAGTTGCTCCGAACGGCGCTTTAAAGTCGCCCCGGAAAGTCCATAGAGATGCCCTTGATGCATCAAATTTTCGCCAACGGTTAATTTCTTATCTAAACTGGCTGATTGAAAAACAACCCCCATCTTTTGACGAAAAAGAGCCGGGGATTTCGAGAGGGCTTCATTGTCGAGAAAAACCTCCCCCTCCTCCATTGGCATCAGTGTCGATAAAACCCGAAAAAGAGTCGTCTTTCCGCTTCCGTTTGGCCCGAGAAGACCAAAAATCTCCCCTGACTTCACCTCAAAAGAGAGTTGACGAAGTGCGACCCGATCTCCAAAGCGATGAGTTAAATTTTGAACCTTTAGCATGCGTCGCATATCCTCGACAAAGAGATGCTTCTGTCAAGCCCGCCAATTCTCCACGATCATGCCCATTCACTCGTCCCCGTTTGATGATCTTTCCCTTCTCATCCATCCGTCACCCAGGAGGATACCAGGTCATCATTTGCGTTTGGCTATGCGGTATCTCATACCAAATATCTTGTAATTTTGTCCAATGAAGCGGAATAAGGAACCCCTTGCCCTCCAACATCGATATTGCCGCTTGAACTTGAGGAATTTGATCTCCTGATAACAGTATTTGATGGGGATAAATGATAAGCGGAATGAGCGTTGCAAAAATCGATAATAGAATATACCGATAATCCTTCCCCTTCAAAAAATAACGTTCGAAATACACTCCCAACAAATACCTAGGGGATCGATTCTGCCAATCATATTCAATTCAGGTTTTCGGTCGTGATTGATTTACATCAGCCAACAGGCCGTCAGAAAAGGGTTCTGTTGCAAAAACAATAAATGAGGGTACTTCGTAAGAATGCTTCGTAACTTCCGAAGTAAACCGTGAACGGTTTTGTGAACGTTCGGCTGGCTCATTCAGGGGATAACAGGGAAAGAACGCCATGATTGCTCTAAAGTGCTGCGAGGATTGGGTTATGGCGAGCAAAATTCGCTT
>CAMCSM010000138.1 GCA_945877805.1 Methylacidiphilum caldifontis
GCATTGGGAATGGATATACCTCGCAAACGATATCACCAAAATGGTGATAAAAAATGGAGGGGCACAGGCTCTGTGCCTCATCGGACGGGGAAGGCAGCCCCGACCTGTCGGGGCTGCCCCTCCAGTTCTAATGCAAGAAATGGGTTAAATCTTGTTTAAAATCGTCCGCAGCACTTCATAGGGCCACATCATCGCATCGATCTCAGTCGTCAGATCGTGACCGTAAAAATCAAGGACCGGTCGGGATTCCGCTTCGTAAATCTTCAAGCGATTACGGATCACCTCTTCATTTGCATCATCTAAACGATTTTCCTTAAGCGCGCGGCGCTTCAGGCGCTCGATCAATTTTGATTGATCAGGACAATTTAAATGAAAGATATGTTGGACATCCAACTGAGAATCCATTTTTTCTGCTTGGGAAACATTACGAGGAATCCCGTCGAGAATCAGACGATCGATCTCCGGTTTATAACGTCCGAGCGTTTGCTGATTTTCGATATGGTGCGACCAGAGACTAATCGTTAAATCATCCGGAACCAATTGCCCCTTGCTGGAGTATTCGAGGAAGGCTTTGCCGATATCCGTTCGCAGATCGATCGAGCGGAAGACATCGCCGCAAGCGCAGTGATAAAAACCGGGGATTGATCCGAGAACCTTGCCCTGAGTTCCTTTTCCAGAACCGGGAGCGCCAAAAATCAGAATAGTCTTAAATTTCACAGAACTGTTACATCATCAAAAAATAGCCCGATTAGCAAGAAAATCACCCGTTTCCGATCGGTTTCCTCCTAAGTAGTCTATTTTGGAATAGTAGTCATAAGATTAACTACTAAATAACGTCCATGTCGAAAATAACCTCTGCTTGGAGAGGCTTAATAACGAAAGCAATAAATGCTTGAACAAGAGGGGAGAATCACGCACCATCTCAAGAATCTGTTCCCTGTCTATCAGCCAACAGCCTCTTGAATGACAGTTTTATATGGCGGGTTTGCTGCCGACTCTCTTGGGAAGAGAGGAGACGACACTCACGAAAGTGAGTGGTCTGCAGGAGGCAGACTGAATTCTTCGGGAGAAGAATTCATCAACTTGGATGTGTTCGCTGTCTATCAGCCAACAGCCTCTTGAATGACAGTTTTATATGGCGGGTTTGCTAAGTGGTAAAGCCGAGCTCTGCAAAAGCTCTATGCGTCGGTTCGATTCCGACACCCGCCTTATTTTCTTTCGCAGCGAAAGAAAATAAGTAGCCCTACCGGGCTTGAGGGTTTGTTTTTCCCAGAAAGTGTTACCTCAGTGTTACTTCTATCGATTAAACCGTCGGCTCACTCTTTTTTCTGACATCATCCAGTGAGATAGGGAAGACTTCTTCCATTACCTGACATGCCCGACGGTATTTATGTCCAAGTAACCAAAACCAAACAATTCCAATCAGGCAGAATATAGTTCCTGCGACTCTCCAATGTCCTCCGATAAAAGGATTTCCGTATGCAAATATTTGAATAGCTCCGAGAGCCGCAATAGTTCGATAGTTGTTTCCTGCTAGCTCCAATCTTTGGTAGTCACTTTTTCCTGAGTATGAATCCTTTCTCAATGGAATCACCAATTTCTCAATCTCATCGAGGGATAGTTTTTTGAACATAAAAATATGTTGTATTCTTGGTCTCGAAATTCGATAATAAATCATGAAACCCTACGCTTTCGCCCTTATTCTTGTTCGATTTATTTCTCTAGCTCTAGCGATCTATTCATCTGTATGCATTACGACCGTTTATTTTACATTCAGACAACTTTCATCAGAATTAGATTCTCAAGCAGGGAAGATTTCTTCTATTTCACAATCGATGGGAATGGTCTGGGGGGGCATGCTTGTAGGTAGCGTCGTTTTATTTCTGATCGCACCGTTACTAGCAAAACTTCTCTCGATGGGAACAGATCGAGAATAGGTCATTGTTCCACGGACGAATTCTAACGGGTACCCTTGCCCAGAGGAGGGGGTACAACTGCAGTGGGCCACTGCCCCTCCAGTTCTAATGCAAGAAATGGGTTTAACAAAGTGGAGGCGTGGCCTATGGGATGTCGCCTGCAGGAGACTGTTCGATATTTTCTGCAGATGCGCTTGAGGGACTTCCTATTCCAATAGAGGTTGCGATCAGCCTTGGCGTCACGAAGGTAGATCGTAGTTCCATAATAGCTGAGGCCCTGGAAAACAATTTTGTCGTTCTTTCGGGTTGAGTAAAAAATATTCTGCTCGATACGGGTGCCATCGATAGTCTGCCCCTTAACGACTTCAAGAGAGAGAAGACCGTCCCGCATATGCGCATAAGCGTCAACCTAACAGACCAAAAGAGGTTTAACCGCCAATGTAAAGTCAAAGGACGCCAACAAATTCAAAGTAAGTATTATGAAGAAGTGAGGGGCTACCACTTCTAAACTTCTTGCCTTCCTGCTTTCCTCAGAGAGAATTTTAGAAGTGAATTTCTCCTCTCCCTCCCCATCCCCCTCAAGTGAAGATTCCTTTCATCTGAAGGCCTATAACGCTTTCGATCTTCAAAGCCGTTTTATCGCCGCGGTCCGTCACTTC
Source organism: Methylacidiphilum caldifontis (assembly GCA_945877805.1). Taxonomy (GTDB): domain Bacteria; phylum Verrucomicrobiota; class Verrucomicrobiia; order Methylacidiphilales; family CAMAQI01; genus CAMAQI01. Next base: position 2,576 of record CAMCSM010000138.1, read on the forward strand.
AAAGAGGAGCCGCTCTCCGCTCTTTGGATCATCCTCCCTCATCTTTGTCATCAAATTCACTGGAAAAAAATTCTCTCCGAAGCCTCGATTCCTACCCTTAATCTTCATTTTGCTACCCCCTCTCAACTTCGCCAAAAACTCCCCCCGCTTCTCTCTCTGTCACTCCCGCTCCCCCTCAACCGCGAAGGGATGCGTTTCATTCTCGAAAAAACCTGTGAGCCGCTGGCTCAGACGGCTCCCCTTTTTCAGCCCCTCTCACGTGATGCCCGACCGCTGCTTCGAACCTTGGATGAAATCGAAAATGCAGGAGTTCGTATTCAAGATCTCGATGAAATCCCTGAGCTCGCCCATTGGTATCAGCAATGGGAGTCGATCCCCCTCGGTCCATGGGGACGAGCGAATCAAGATCAACTCATTCTCCAGACCGCTCAATCGCTCTCTGAAAAAAAGCCGGCCGCTTGCCTCTGGCTCGGCCTGAACCGAGAGGCTCTTGCCTTTGCCTCCTTACTCGAAGCCACCACTCTGATTTTTCAAAAAACGGCAGTCCTTCATCTTGTTCCGGAAATCGATGAGGAGTCCCTCCAACAACCGTGGCTTCAACAGGTCGAAAAGTGGCTCCCTCTCGCACAAGAGCGTCTTCCGAACGAATCGATTGAACTCGCGGAAGAGCAACTGTTAACTCCCAAAGCCTCCTTTTTTTGCGCCCCCTCTCTTCAAAAAGAATCCCAACTGATCCTCTCCCTGATTGAAAATGCCCTGAGCTCACTTCCCCCTGGAGAAAAAATCGGAGTGCTTATTCCTGCCGGCTCCCCTTTGGGCTATACGATTCCGTTAGAGCTTGAAAACAGACAGCTCCCTTATTACTCCACCTGGAGCGAATCCATTTCCCCCAAGGAGGCGGATCTCGCCCTACTCGCTTTACTCAAAATTCAAATCAACGAAATAGAATCCCCTGATTTTATTCATTTTCTAGAAACGCATCGAGATCAACCGTTGCTCTGGGAAATCGTTCAAACCTCTTCCGATCAGATCGGTGAAATACGGGAGCATCTCTATCGTTCTTTTCAAAAAAATCTCTCGACCCATCTTGAGGAGGCCTCCCCTCACCCGGCGATTGTTCAATTCCAAAAATTTTACAAAGCAAACCTTCTCTATCCTGAAGAGTTTTCGATCATCGAAGGAATTGATCTGACCGTCTCCCATGTGGAAAAACTTTGTGGACTCGAGGCCTCGGTTCCCCTTCAGCAGTATTTAAACGACTCCCTTCTTGATCTGCATTCAGTCTGGAAAAAACGACTTTCTAAAAAAGAGTATCTCACTCTTTTACAACGTCTCCTTCAGTCCCCGGAACAAAAACCGATCGGAGACCCTTGGGCCTCTGTTTGGATTCTGCAACCGGAAGAGGCAACCCCTCTCACATGGCACTCCCTCATTTTCACTCAGCTCAACGAATCGATCTGGCCCTCGCTTCAAGAGTCAGGGGTCTCCCTTCTCAATGACGAAGGTCGATCTCGACTCAATCGCCGACTTGCCCATCAACCCCACTTTCATCCGTTGATCACGCTCTCCTCTCGTTATCAGATCGAACGCGCAAAATTTGAGACCCTCTTAACGAGTGTCAGCGTTCGATGCGACTTTACCGCGAGTGCCCGCTCCGAATTAAATTCAGGGGAGGAACTTTATCCCTCCGAGTTTTATCGACAGGCGTGGAATCGATTTCAAACACAAACCCCGTGGAAGGAACCGTTTTGGCTGGCACTTGCGCAACAGTCCCCCCCCAACCCCGCTCCTGCGGTTCCTCAAGAACTTGCTAAACGATTCGAACTCCTTAACTCACGTTACGATCCTGAAATCCCCTTCAACGAATTTCTTTTCTGTCAGCGCAAAGAGCGTTCCTCAGCCCCCCCTCTTTCGGCCACCCATGCCGAACGAATTCTCAAAGATCCTGCCTCTGCATGGTTTGAGATCTATCTCCAAGCTCAACCGCACCCCGAATCGTGGAAGAGTCGCGAAGTTCTTGGACTGATCCAAGGCAATCGACTTCATCGCTGGATCGCCGACTCCTTTCGAGCGATCGTCGACTCAGAGGAATTCAATCCACTCCCCTCGTGGGAAAAATGGAATAACGCCCTTCAAAAAATTCTGGAACAAGCCCATCAAAAACAGGTCACCGCTCCGCATATTCCCCTTTGGTGGAAACATCACTTTCCCGCCCTCCAATGGCGCGCTCAAAAACTACTTGAAAATCTCTATCAAACACTCTCTCAGCTCCCCGATGCCCACATCGCCTGTGAATATCGGCTCCAGCGTCCGATGATCCAACCTCTCCCTGAGTTTCCCTCCGATCAAGAATGGATCGGACGAATGGATTGGCTTGCGATCAACGATTCTACTTGGGAGAAATCAAAAAAGATTTGGATTCTCGATCTCAAAACGGGCAATGGCAGTGACCCTTTTCATAAAGGAGCCCTCCTTCAAAAAGCCGATTATTTTCAACTCCTCGTCTATGCAGGACTCGCTCAAGCCCAGCATCCACTTCATCCTGAGATCTCAGTCGGAGTCATACTTCCGAAGTGGTCTCCTCCCGTCGAGATGACCCCCCTCAGCGCCTTTGATCCGGAATTTCAACCCCTCTGGAGCCGACTTTCGAGAGCTTGGAGAGAGGGATATTTTGGGCAAACCCAAGAAATCCACCAACGATTCTCAATGCTCAAAAGCCTCCCCTTAGCGACCACTCCGATCTCGCAGGAGATTCTGGATGCAAAGTTGCTCCTCTGAAAATAACCCTAAAAAAGCAAAGAAGAAATTCTCTAAGGAAGGCATGAATGCAGGAAAAAAACTCTGAATTTTTGGTTTTTTCACAAATCGAAGATTTGGTTGTGCCCCTCTATGCCCCCTCACCAAACAATCAGACCCTGTTTTCTTATTTTTCGTTTCACGAATGGTATTCCCTCCTTACCAAAATTATTTCCGCTTCCAGCGGAGAGATCTTCTCGTTTTACGAGCCTTTTCCCCGTCCGATGAGGCACAGAGCCTGTGCCCCTCCATTTTTTATCCCATATCTTGCATTAGAACTGGAGGGGCAGCCCCGACAGGTCGGGGCTGCCTTCCCCATTCCCCCGGAGGCACAGAGCCACTGCCCCTCCAGTTCTAATGCAAGATATGGGATAATTAATCTCCGTTTTTCTCTTCACCCAAAAGGTGAACGTGCAATTTTCCCTAAACTATTGGAAATCCGTGTGATCCGTGATATCCGTGGTTCCAACTGCTTTTTATCGCGGTAGGGAATCTGATGCCGCTGGCATCAGATCCCCCCGCACAGATCCCTGCGTGCGGATTTCTCGCACAGGGCTCTTCAAGTTCTGCTCGCTTCCGACGAAAGTCGTTCAAAGAGTTCTC
>CAMCSM010000139.1 GCA_945877805.1 Methylacidiphilum caldifontis
TCCTCGGAGGATGCAAGGTCTAATACAACGTGAGGTTTCCCTCTTCGTTGGCGAGGACTACTTCGAGAACTCAAAGGATTTCGCCCTATGGCTCTCGACCTCACCCCGCAAGCGACCGCTTGCTTTGCTTGGCGCACTTAGGTTTAAAAAATGATTTGATTTTTTAAAGTCATTGACCCCGATCGATTCTGACCTACATTTCAGCGCACGAAATAAGGAAAAAAAATGAGTACAGATAACACCGTAAAACCAGTCACTAAAGTTGAAGAAATTAAAGTCAAAAGCAACTTTCTCCGAGGAACAATCGCCCAAGGGCTTGATGATCCCTCCACAGGAGCAATCGCAGAGGATGATACCAATCTTCTCAAATTCCATGGAATGTATCAACAAGATGACCGCGATCTTCGCATCGAGCGCAAGCGACAGAATATTGAAAAAGCCTTTATTTTCATGATTCGCGTCCGTGTTCCCGGCGGTGTCTCTACCTCCGAGCAATGGTTGATGATGGATGAGCTTTCCGAAACCTACGGAAACAAAACGATTAAACTCTCGACACGCCAAGCCTATCAACTGCATGGATTGATCAAAAAAGATCTCCGTAAAACCATCCAAAAGATGCACTCCAAATTGATGGACTCCATCGCCGCCTGTGGCGATGTGAATCGGAACGTGATGTGTAATCCAGATCCAGAACAATCGGAACATCACCAAGAGATTTTCCAACTCTCTAAAAGCATCAGCGAACATCTCCTTCCTAAGTCGAAGGCCTACTACGAAATCTGGCTCGAACAGGAGAAGGTCGTTGGCACCGAAGAGTTTGAACCGCTTTATGGCCAAACCTATCTCCCTCGTAAATTCAAAATTGGAGTGGCGCTTCCTCCCTCGAACGACGTTGATATCTTCTCCCAAGATTTAGGCTACATCGCCATTATCGAAAACAATAAAATCATCGGTTATAACGTCACGGTTGGCGGCGGCCTTGGAACCTCTCACGGTCAAGCCGACACCTATCCCCGACTTGCCGATGTGATCGGCTTCGTCACTCCTGACCAAGTCCTCAAGGCAGCGGAGGGAATCATGACCACGCAACGGGATTTTGGTGATCGTACAAGTCGCAAACATGCTCGACTCAAATACACCATTGATGATCGGGGAATCGAATGGTTTAAAAATGAAGTCGAAAATCGAATCGGATTCAAGTTTCAACCAGCGAAACCGTTTGCATTCGATCGCATTGCAGATCGTTATGGATGGAACAAAGGAATCGATGGCAAATGGTCGCTGACTCTTTTTATCCAAAATGGTCGCGTTAAGGATACCACCGACTACCCGATGAAAACAGCGCTTCGAGAGATCGCTAAAATTCATGATGGTGACTTCCGATTAACCGCGAGTCAAAATCTGATTGTTGCAAAGATTAGCGAAAGCAATCGACCTCAAATAGAGGCCATTCTCCAATCCCATAAAATGGATCGATGCTGGGAACAATCAGGACTCCGTCTCAACTCACTTGCTTGTGTCGCCCTTCCGACCTGTGGACTCTCACTCGCCGAAAGCGAACGATACCTCCCTGATCTCCTCAAAGAGATCGAGAAAACACTCGAAGAATGCGGCCTCCAAGAGGATGCGATCAGCATCCGAATGACCGGATGTCCCAACGGCTGTGCCCGTCCTTATCTCGCTGAGATCGGACTCATCGGTCGTGCCCCAGGAAAATACAATCTTTATCTCGGAGCTAAATACGACGGAAGCCGACTCAACAGTCTTTATAAAGAGTCACTCAAACATGATGAAATCGTTGCTGAACTTTCTGGAATCATTCGTCGCTACGCAAAAGAGAGGACGGAAAAGGAGACCTTTGGCGATTTCTGTATTCGTGCCGAATACGTCAAACCGTTCCAAAGAGCAACCCACGCATAGTCCCTCACACTTGAAATTCTTCGCCTTATTTTTCGTCGGAACGAAAAATAAGGCCACGACAGAGTCGTGGGATCACAGGACCTGACCTGAAAACCAAGAGGAACTTGAGCGATGATAGGCAGAAAAGAGGGATCAACAAGACTTCCGACTCCGGGATATCGACTCCAAGCGATCGACTCCCCAACCGGCAGGCGGGAGGAATCGGAACTCAATATCGTCTTCCATTGATCTGGGGTGTTTTGAAGGTGAAGTTGATCTCCCGGAAGAGTATTGAAAAGAGGATGAAAAGACCAAAGATAGAGCTCGTTTCGATCTGATCGGTTTTCCAATCGATATTCGAGAATCAATTGATTCTCCACAAGCGATGATCGTCGGAAGACATTCATCAATACCGGTCAGAGGACTCCTCGCAAAGGAATCTCCTCGAGGGTTTGAAAAAAGTTTCAACTCATTTCCAGGACGCCAGAGCCACTCCCGATCCGCACGCCGATCTTTCAAAGAAATAATCTTCGCGCCGCATTGAGGAACCACCTGCACGGAAACCCAAGCATTCTCCAATTTCAGAACCTCGAACCCATCGAGTTTATAAGTCGAAATCTGATTCATGAAAAATGAGCTCTTTATTTTTAAAAATCTTGGGCAAGCGGATGGTTTGGGTCACGCTCAAGAATCCATTTTAAGATCTGGGAGGACTTCTTCATCTCTCCCAAGCCCCGATAGGATTGTGCCAGCATGAAGCGACCGAAAATCCTCTGTCTTTCCTGAAGATTTTCTTCAAAGAGCAGCATCGTCGGAAGAGAGGTTGCGAAGTAATCGATTTTTGCCACGCTTTTTTCCAACTGTTGGGCATACCCTATGATTTGATGAAAGAGCTTCTTCGCATCATTCTTTTTTCCAAGCTCACGCATAGAAAGTCCTGAATAATAGGTCAGTTCAGAATAGGACTGTACGCTCATATTTTGAAAATCCCCTTTAAAGGCGGCGGCTCTTCCCCAAAACTCCCGGGCCGCTTGATGATTTCCCAAAGCGGTATGCGCTTTTCCGATCCAATACCAGATCTCACTCGGATTCGATAGGAGATGACGTGTCTCTCCCAAGGAGCGTGGGGGTTGAAGCGCAGCTTCAAAATGAGAGCGTGCCCCTTCGAAATCACTCTGGGCAAGCAATTCACGTCCCCGTTTAAGTTGCGCCCGTGTATATTGACCGAGTGCCTGACCTTCTCCTCCCTCCCAAGGCTGGAATGCCCGTGAGGTGATGGTCTTCAACGCTTGAGCCGGTTTGCCGACTTGGTTGTAAAGCGTTGCGAACTCAACGGAGAGATCATCCCGACTTTCGACAAGGTTTTTGTATTTTTCAAACTCACTAAGACGTTTCTTGGGGGTAATCCCGATTCTTTTCCAAAGCTGATCGCGCTCATAGAAAATACGGGCATCTTTCGGATCAAGCGAAAAGGCCTTCTCATAAGCGGACTTCGCTTTCGTTTGATTCTCCATGATATTATAATAACCGATTCCTAAATTTCTCCACACCGTCGGATTCTTCGGATTTAATTTTGCGCTCTTCTCCCAAAGTGAGATCGCCTCACGATGACGCCGCCGATCATAATAGAGATTTCCCAAGTAATAAAAAACGTTCGCCCCACTCGGATTCCCGTGGATCGCCTCATCTAAAACGACGATCTCCTCCAATCGAGAGGGAAAACAATAATCCCGAGGAGCACTTTCTGCCTTTTTCCAATGGGCTTTTGCTTTTGATTCCTCCCCTTGACGATGATAGATCGATGCGATGAGAGAGGCGATTAACGGAGAGGTCCCTGATGTTTTTTCTGAAACGGTCTCCTCCAAAAGCTTCAATGCCTCCTCGACAAATCCCGATCGAATCAGGTCATAAGCGAGGTCGATCCGCGTCTGAGAGTCGGTCTTCATCGGATGCCCCGCCAAATAAGAGCTCCATAGATCAAGGGGGTCGATCTGCCTCGTCTCCTGAAGGATCTTCTCTCCCTCTTTGTTGTCCCCGATTTTCCTTAAAACCATGACCTTTAAATTCCGGGCGCGAAGGTTTTCGGTATTCATCCGAAGACTTAAATTCAAATGCTCCAACGCCCGACTCCAATCCTTTCGCTTCGTATCGATCTCCGCAAGGGCATGGTATCCCGCCGATTGCCACGCCATATTCCAAACCGATTTATAAAGGGCGTCGTAGGCCTCTTCCTCCCGATTCAAAAATCGAAGGACCAAGCCGAGATGATAATAAGCCTCTCCATCGTACGGGTTTGGATTTCGTCGAGTCAGACGTTCGATCGATTTGCGTAAATGTTTCTCCGCAAGACTAAATTCCCCTCGGCGAAAATGCCATACGCCGAGCGCCAGATTGCACCGCGAATCCCCCTCATCCCGTTTCAGAGCCTCTTTCCAATATTTTTCCGCACCTCTGGTTGCATGACGATACTGATCTAAGTGAAGGCCGGTGATATAGAGTTCATCGATGCTCTTGATTTCATCGGGTAAAAGAGGCTCGGTCGCAGCGGGGGGAACCGCCTTTTTAATCTCCTTGCGTGGTTGATAATCGATCACCCTCTTTCCGGTTTGATCGACCACGGAGATCGAGAGCTCCTCTTTTTTCCAAGAAGAGGAGGCCTTGAATCGTTCGACCCAAGGGGCTCCTGGAGAGAGGTCGACTTTTCGGGAAAAAATTTTCTTCCCCTGACGCGTTAAGGTAAGAATCGATTGAGGATAAAGCCCGGTAACAGAAACGCCGATGGAGCTCTCCTCTCCTTCAACCTTCAGATGAAGTGCCGCCTCATGGTTCGCATGATGCGCCGGGCCGATTTTTTGAATCGGATACCAGAACTGACTCCACGTTTTGGTTTCACCTGGGTTTAAAAACGAGAAATCCGGTTGGTTGTCGGTATAGACTCCCGCCATCAATTCAATGTAAGGACCATCCGTCTCCGTGAGATGGCGATCCCAGGCATAACCGAATTCATGATTCCCCCAGGTCCATTGTTTCTTTCCGGGTGAAATATGATGATTCGCCACATGGACGAGTCCCGCATTTTTTGCATGATCGTATCCTCCGAAAAAATCCTCCTTCGATCCCATCGCCATATAACTCGTCGGCACAGGGATATTCCCATACCACGAGAGATCATTCGCCGGATAATTTCCCCGGGGACGAAACTCCGTGGGTTGCTCATTTTCAGGAACTCCCGTTTTGGCGCGCGCTCCATAATCGACTCCATAATAATGCCCCTTACACAGCGGGAACTCGCTCATCGCCCGCTTTGCATGATCGGCAACGTAATGCACATCGGGAGGGAAAAAGGATTGATAATCTTCATGCACGCGGGTCGCGACATTTGCCCACCAAAGAAAAGTCTGAACCATTGAAGTTCGATTATAAGCACGCACCTTCAACTCGATGATTGCGCGATCAGGATGTAAACAGACTCCATGCATCCCTTTCATCCGATTCATCGGATCGTGGTCGCTACACCAAATAGTTTTACTGCCATCCGCGTGCTCTTCGATCTCGTAATTGACCGGCATGTACGTCGCGGGACGATGATGTTGAGGCCAATTAAACTCCACCCCCCCTGAGGCCCACGGTCCGGCCAACCCCACCAACGCCGGCTTAACCACCGATTGACGATAGAAAAAATCATAACCATTGGTTTTATCCTCTCCGACATGAATCCGTCCCCCAATCTCGGGCAAAACAAGGATTCGGATAAAATCATTCTCCATCCAAACCCCTTTCCACGCGCGATCGACCTTTTGCTCTGAAATCCGATCAATCGAGGGAAGGGGATAGACCTTTCCGGAGCTTCCCTGATAGACCCGATTTTCTAAAAAAAGCGGGTTTTTATTCGCCTCCATCGGCTCATAAGTTGGAATCATTACCA
>CAMCSM010000140.1 GCA_945877805.1 Methylacidiphilum caldifontis
TCCATGTTGACTCATTCGACGCCCGTCTCATTCGGATTGCGTCCCTGCCCCGATCCTTTTTCGGGGCTGCAATCTCTTCTCCCGCTGCTGCAGGATCAGATCGTCTCCTCCAAACCCTTTTGGAGTCGGCACTCTGCCCCACTGCAATCGCATTGAATTCCGATTTATGAATTTTAAAAATAAGGGACTATTTGTTGCATTGAGAAAAAGATCAGAAAAATCATAAATGAGTCTGCGACGAACTTTTTACTAAAAAAAGAGTTCAGAATCACACCAAAATCAATCCCCAAACCGGACTCATTTATTCGGTGAATTCCCCAAACTTACGATAGCGAGCGTAGCGCTGATTTAAAAGTTTCTCCGTCGAAAGTTTTTTCAACTCTGCGAGATTCTTTAAAATAGAGCTCTTCACCGCTAAGGAGGCCTGACCCCAATCATACTGGGCTCCCCCCATCGGCTCAGGAATCACCTCATCGACCAATTCAAGTTGCTTTAAATCACCAGAGGTCATCTTCAAAGCAACAGCGGCCTTCGGGGCATGGGCTCGGTCTTTCCATAAAATCGCGGCGCATCCCTCTGGAGAAATCACCGAATAATAGGCATTTTCTAAAATGAGGATACGGTCAGCAATTCCAATTCCAAGCGCACCGCCACTCCCTCCTTCACCAATGACTAAACCTAAAACAGGAACTTTGAGCTGAAACATCTCGCGGATATTAACCGCAATCGCCTCGCCGATATGACGCTCCTCGGCACCGACCCCTGGATAAGCACCGGGGGTATCGATAAAGGTTAAAACCGGAAGTCCAAATTTATCTGCCAGCTTCATCGCTCTTAATGCCTTGCGATAGCCTTCGGCATGAGCCATTCCGAAATTACGACGGATATTTTCCTTTGTATCACGGCCTTTTTGATGTCCCACGATCACGACTCGCTCCCCATCAATAGTCGCAAATCCGGTCACCATCGCCTTATCATTGCTAAAAAGACGGTCGCCTGCGATCTCAACAAAGTCACTGGCAATACGATCCAAGTAATCCATTAAAAAAGGCCGTTTCGGATGCCGCACGATTTGCACTCGCTGCCAAGGGGTCAAATGATCATAAATCTCATGGCGCACGGATTCATATTTTTTGCGCAGGGAGTCAATCTCCTTCCCGATCGCCATATCATGCTCATTCGAATGCGCTTCCATCTCATGGATTTTACGTTCGAGTTCCATGATCGGCTTCTCAAATTCTAGGGGCGCAATCTCTTTTCTATCGGGCTGCTTCATACGTAGCCTGTCATTGTTTCAAAAATAACCCCTTTAAATCAATCTAAATCGACCAAATCGTAGATTTGGACGGAAAGGGCCAACTGCCATTTGCCACTAACCCTCCATAAATCGGTCATAGACCGAAACCAAGGATATCTCTTCAATAAAAGCACTCTCCTCCCCATTCAAATCTTAGAATTCCGATTTATGAATTTTAAAATACAGTTTAAAACATTCCTGCTTTCCTTATTAAATTGAATTATTTCATAATCTCTTGGACGACAGATGTTTATAAAATTTAAGGAAGTTTACTTCACTAAGATCCGCAAAGTTGCCCAAGGCTCCTCCTGAAAAGGTAAATGAAATTTTTCCAACCTTTGACAGGCTTCGGATCTCTGCCAATTTACTCTCTATGAAACTTTACGAACTGGAAGTCACCCAAAAAGTCCCCGCCTCGATCGAAAAACTCTGGGATTTTTTTAGCAATGCCAATAATCTCTCAAAGATCACCCCTCCCTCCCTAGGCTTTCAATCCCACCATCTCGGTAAAGCAGCGGTTCACCCTGGAATGATCATTACGCATCGGGTCTCCCCTTTTCCAGGAGTCAGACTCCAATGGATCACCGAGATTTCCCACGTGCAGGCCCCCTTTCTTTTTGTTGATGAACAGCGCTTCGGCCCCTATCGCTTTTGGCATCACCAACATCATTTCGCTGAAATCACCGGAGGAACCTTAATCACCGATCGAATCCATTATGGACTCTCTTTCGGATGGCTGGGTCAAATGGCCCATCCGATCATCGTTCGCCCCCAACTTGAAAAAATATTTACCTACCGCAAACAGGCGGTCGAAACTCTTTTTGGGGTCATGACCGAGTGAAAGATAAATACTCAAATAACAGTAAAAATTCATTGTCCTTCTTCTAAAATCTTTCTAGGTTTCTTAAATGTCTGATTTTCCCCGTCATGGTTCAATTCAAGCCTTTGCGATGCTTGTTGATATCAATGGATTCACCACTCTCGTCGATCGATCTCTTGGAGAGAATATCGCCAAACGGATTGCGGATGTATTAAAAGAGGGAGTCGATGCCGTGGAGTCGCATCATGGGCATATCATCGGATTTATGGGAGATGCCTTTATTGCGGTTCTTGAGAATCGAACTGATGTTCTTCAGAGCTGCGCTCAAATTGCGACTGCTGTTACTAAGCAATGCTCGATTTTGAGCGATCCAGCGAGTGAATTTAAATGGCCCTTTCCTGAGGGGCCGAGCATCAAGATTGCCCTAGAATATGGGTGGATGGATATCGCCCAAGTCTCCAGCCAAGCGATCGGAGAGCAAATTCTCCTCATCGGGCCTCCGATCAATTACGCCCACCGGATTTCGAATAGCGGAAGTGGCAATCGATGCCATATCGGTCCAAATGCCGCCCAACTGATCGGGGTTGACTGCGACAAATTGTCAGGACCTTATCGAGTCGAAGGCAAAAAAGGAGAGGGAATCTACACCTACTACCGCCTTCCGATGTCCCATCTCTGGACGGAAGATCTGGTCTCGACTCCTTAGGAGTACTCTCTTTATTTTCATCTTTTCTAAAAAAATCATTTGCCCGAATTCAAATACCAGATTACTACTAAGGGATCAATTGAGACCGAATCGAGAAACCATGATAGCTGTTACTAAATGCGAAAAAGCGACTGCCAAGAAATTTAACAAGGCAATTAAGAAATATCTTTGTCCAAAGAAGTCGACCCCGAATGCCCTCCGGGTTCATCAAAGCCAGAAAAAAAATAAAAAAATTACACTCGGAGCGGCGGTTGTCATCCCCGATACCGACCTTCATCACGTCTTAGATGCGGATACCGTTCTTGCCGTCAGCAATGCGATCATTGATCTCTCCTCAGAAATTCGAGGAGGGGACCTGATTACCAGCTTTCCTGATTTCGAAGATTTTAAGCCCTACAAAGCTCTTTTAGAAAGTATCTCCGAGGATTCCGATGCGGTACGTGTTTGGGCTTATGGAAAAACTCCTAAAAACCGCAAAAATATCGATTTTATTCCGATGCAGCATAAGAAATTGCAAAGCTACCATCTTGTTCTTTTCCAAAGTGACAAGAGTCGTGCTGTACTGATTTGTCGACAGATCAATAATGCCAAAAAAGCAGAAGATCGCCGTTACGTCGGTTTCTACAGTTTCAATCCCTACCTTGTGGAATCGATCCGCTGGCGTTTTAATCTTGTCACCTGCGGTGTCTCAAAGATTGTGAAAGCTTGGGATAACTCCCTTCCCCTTCCGGATCTTCACATGAAAGAGATCGATCAGCTTTTAGAGAAGGCAAAACCGAAAGCCCTTCCGAAAAGATCTGCAAAACATCTTGTCGATGAAGTGAACTATTAATTTCTTTTTTTTCGCCCCGACCTTTTTATGTTACCCCAAGCTCAATCCTTCCATTTTCTCGGTATTTGCGGAACCGCCATGGGCTCCGTCGCTGCCATGCTCAAAGATCTCGGCTACAACGTTTCTGGATCTGATGAAAACATCTACCCCCCGATGTCCACTTTTCTTGAGCAAAAGGGAATTAAAATTATGGCCGGCTATCGCCCGGAAAACCTTCCGAAGGATGAGACGATTTTAGTCGTCGGCAACGCCATTAGCCGAGGCAATCCAGAACTTGAATCGGCATTAGATCAAAAGAAATTCTATCTCTCACTTCCAGAGGTTTTAAAATTTTATTTCCTCCGCCAGAGCCATAATATCGTCGTTTCGGGAACTCATGGAAAAACAACGACGACCTCACTCCTCGCTTGGATTTTTGAGGCGGCCGGAGAAAAACCCTCCTACATGATCGGCGGAATCCCTCTCAATTTTGATCAAGGCTGTAAAAAACAGGAGGGAAAATATTGGATTATCGAAGGGGATGAATACGATACCGCCTATTTTGATAAACGCAGTAAGTTCAACCACTATCTTCCAGAACTTTTGATTATTAATAATGTCGAATTCGATCATGCCGATATCTACGAAAATCTAGAAGCGATCCAGCTCTCCTTCAAACGAGTCGTCAATATCGTCCCTCGCAATGGAATGATTTTAGTCAATGCCGATGAGAGCAATGCCCTTACGGTGACAACTCACGCTCAAGCTCCAGTCCTTTCCGTTGGGTTTTCAGCTCTGGCAGGGGCTCGCATTGAAAACCTCCAGCTTCTTCCCGATTGCTCCATTTTCGAGCTCTTCGGTCAATCGTTCCAGCTTCCGATGGTCGGCGAATACAACGTTCGCAATGCTGCGATGGCGATTGCTGCCGCTCATTTTTATCAAATCCCTTTTGAAAAAATTAAGTCCGCCCTTCTCTCCTTTGGAGGGATCAAGCGTCGGCAGGAGATTCGAGGAATCCGAAAAGAGATCACCCTGATTGACGACTTTGGGCATCATCCCACCGCGATTCGTGAAACCTTAAAGGCGCTTCATGTTCGCTATCCCCACCAGAAAATTTGGGCTATTTTTGAGCCACGCAGCAATACGACAAGACGCGCTGTCTTTCAAGAAGATCTTCCGGAGGCGCTCGGTTATGCAGATGGGATTTACGTCGCTCAAGTCGCCTCTCTTGATAAACTTCCCCTTGATCAGCGACTCAATCCTGAAAAAGTGGTGAGGGATCTCCAGAAAAAAGGAAAGCCGGCTTTTTACGAGCTGAGTGTCGATCACATCATCGAATCGATTGTTCCTCAGCTCAAACCGCGCGATATTGTGGTCATCTTCAGTAACGGTGGATTTGGCGGAATTCACCAAAAATTACTTGAGGCGATTGGAGATTAAACCGTTGATTTATCCGCTGATTTTCGCAGATCAACACAAATCAAAACCGTTTTTAGCCACAGAGAACGCAAAGAACTCAAAAATGAAAAAATCAGGTTAAATTTTACTGCAGAAAAAAAGATTTTTTGAGGCCCGATTATATTTTGTGTTCTTTGCGTTCTTTTGCGGCTAAATTCTTTATTTCAACTCTTTCGCTAATTTCTCTTTGATGATTTTGTTCGCTTCGAGTTTTTGCTTTGCCTCTAAACATTCGGCAACGCTATCGCGACTGTCACCAGCCAACGAATCTCCCTTTAAAGCGGCAAGCGAAAACCAAAGGCACCTCGACGTTTTGCATGGGTGAATAATGTACGAAATTCATCCATTGTGCAAACAAAACCCTTCGGCATGCGCCTTTTTGCGGGTTTTGTTCTTCAATGGATAAATTTCTTGGGTGTTGGGAGTTTAGCATCCAAGATGAGGC
>CAMCSM010000141.1 GCA_945877805.1 Methylacidiphilum caldifontis
TTTCCGCTTCCAGCGGAGAGATCTTCTCGTTTTACGAGCCTTTTCCCCGTCCGATGAGGCACAGAGCCTGTGCCCCTCCATTTTTTATCACCATTTTGGTGATATCGTTTGCGAGGTATATCCATTCCCAATGCAAGAAATGGGTTTAACCTGAATTGACTTTTTTCATTTTTGAGTTCTTTGCGTTCTTTGTGGCTAAATTCACTGTTTTTAAGTTTAAATGGTATTATGGTTTGGAGAATTTATTGGCTTCACCATTGGGTGAATCTGCATGATGAAATGATAAGGGCACGAATTTTCGGCTCCTTGACGAGTTGGAGTGCTTCTCCCATGGAAATGAAAACAAAAAAAGTGCCACTTTATTTAAATAAGAAATAAAAAAATGATTGAGAACGATTCAAAATCCTCCTATTCGGTTCGACGAAAACAGATCAAGCCATCGAGTCATCCGGCTCGATCTCAAGAATTAATTCTCAATAGGGCTTGACCTTTTTTACAAAATCCGCTGCCTTTCGCCCACGTATGTCACGAAGAGACTCCTATTGGCACCTGTCGATGATTCCAGGAATTGGCCCGGTTCGTGTTCGTCGTCTTTTAACCGCGATGGGCTCTGTGGAGCGTGTTTTAGCGGCTCGGGAGTCGGAACTCGCCTCCGTGGAGGGAATCAGCAATGAATTGGCGCGTAAGATCATCACGGGACGAGAATCGGTTGATTTAGATCGGGAGAAAAAGCTGGTCGAAGATCATGGAGTCACTGTTTTTGATTGTGAAGATGAGTCCTATCCGCAATCCCTTAAAGAGATTTATGACCCCCCGTTGGTTCTTTATGTGAAGGGAAAGATTCCGAATCGCTTTTCAATGGGAATCGGAGTGATTGGAACCCGGGAGCCGACGGCTTATGGTCGTGAAAATGCGAAGAAATTTTCCTTTCAACTCGCTTATGCGGGAGTTCCGATCGTTTCCGGGCTTGCCCGGGGAGTGGATACCTATGCTCATCAAGGGGCCTTGGCGGCGAAGGGGGTGACTTGGGCGGTGGTTGGTTGTGGGTTGCTTACCTGCTATCCTGCTGAAAATCAATCGTTGATGGATAAAATCGCTGAGGAGCATTGCGTGATCTCGGAGTTTCCGATGGAGACAAAACCGGATCGGCAGACCTTTCCGATGCGAAATCGAATCGTGAGTGGATTAAGTCATGGGGTCTTGGTGATCGAGGCGGGGGTTCATAGTGGAGCTTTAATCACCGCACGAATGGCTTTAGATCAGGGACGACAGGTTTATGCAATCCCTGGTCGGATCGATCAACCGGAGGCGAAAGGTTGTCATGCTCTTTTGAAACAAGGAGCGAAACTGGTCGAAGGGGTCGAGGATATTTTACAAGATTTAAACCTTCTCATGCCCGCCGTACCAACGCAAAAAGAACTCTTTCCAGTCGGAAATCTCTCCGAGGAGGAGCGATTAATCATGGAGACCTTGGGGAGTGAGGAGACTCATTTAGATCGAGTTATTCAAAAAACAGCATTGCCATCTGGCAAGGTCTCTTCTACGTTACTCCGCTTGGAAATGAAAAAACAGGTGCAACAACTTCCCGGTCAGTACTTTATAAGGATTGTGTAATGAGTAAGACATTAGTTATCGCAGAAAAACCGAGCGTCGCATCTGATATTGCGAAGGCATTAGGTGGTTTTAAAAAAGAAAAAGATTACTTTGAAAGCGATGATTATGTCGTGACCTCAGCGGTCGGACATCTCCTTGAATTGTGTCTTCCCAATGAACTCGATAAAAAACGAGGGAAGTGGAGTTTTGATAATCTTCCGGTCATTCCTCCTAAGTTTGAGTTGAAACCGATCGAACGATCGGAGCCACGATTAAAAGTGGTTCAACGACTTTTAAAGCGCAAAGACATTACCAAACTCATCAATGCCTGTGACGCCGGTCGCGAAGGAGAGCTCATCTTTCGCTATATTATTCAATTTACCAATAGCCCCAAACCGATTCGACGACTTTGGCTCCAATCGATGACTCCTGATTCAATCCGAGAGGGATTTCAAAAACTAAAGTCCAATGAAGAGATGCTTCCGCTTGCTGATGCTGCGGTCTGTCGCTCGGAAAGCGATTGGCTCGTCGGGATTAACGGAACTCGTGCCTTAACGGCCTTGAATTCCAAAGGGGGAGGATTTTTTCTCACTCCTGTTGGACGAGTTCAAACGCCAACCTTAGCGATGGTGGTCGATCGTGAGTTGAAGATCAAAAATTTTATCTCCAAAGACTATTGGGAGCTTCATGGAACCTTCCAATGCCAAGGGGGAAATTATGTCGGTCGTTGGTTTGATGAACGATTTCAAAAGCCAGAGAAAGAAAAAGAGGAAGAGGGAGATCGTAAGGCGGAGCGGATCTGGGATCTTAAAAAAGCGGAGAGCATTCGATCGCTTTGTCTTGGAAAATCCGGAATTGTTACGGAAGAGCGTAAGCCCGCCTCTCAACTTTCCCCTCTCTTATTTGATTTGACCAGTCTTCAACGCGAAGCGAATTCTAAGTTTGGACTCTCTGCAAAAAGAACCCTTCAAATCGCTCAAACGCTTTATGAGCGACATAAAGTGTTAACCTATCCCCGTACCGATTCTCGTTACCTGCCAGAGGATTATATTCCGACGGTCAAAACGATCTTGAAGACCCACTCCTCCGGTCCTCTTGGAAAGTTTTCAGAGAAGGCCCTTAAAGAGGGATGGGTTCGTCCGAGTAAACGAATTTTTAATAACGAAAAAGTCAGTGATCACTTTGCGATTATTCCGACGAAAGAAAGTCCTGATAAACTGGATGATTTCGAACGTAAAATCTACGACTTAATTTACAAACGCTTTTTAGCCGTATTTTATCCTGCTGCGGTTTTTGAAGTGACCAACCGAATCACTCGTGTCGAAGGGGAGCCCTTTAAGACCGAGGGGAAGGTCATGAAAGATCCTGGTTGGATGGCGATCTACGGTCGTGATGAATTGAACCCCGAGGAGGCCGATCAACTGGCCCCGGTGAAAGAGGGGGAGAAAGTTCAAACGAATGATATTGAGATGAAGGGATTACAGACCCGTCCTCCGGCTCGATTTTCTGAAGCGACCCTTCTTTCCGCAATGGAGGGAGCCGGGAAAACGATCGAGGATGAGGAGCTTCGTGAAGCGATGGGCAAGCGAGGACTCGGAACACCGGCGACTCGTGCCGCAACGATTGAGGGCTTGATCAACGAAGCCTACCTTTTACGCGAGGGAAGAGAGCTTTCGGCGACCCCCAAAGCGATCTCACTCTTTGATTTATTAAAAGCGGTTCATATTGAATCCCTTCGCTCTGCGGAAATGACGGGGGAGTGGGAGTTTAAGCTCAAGCAGATGGAAAGCGGAAACGTGACCCGTGAGCAGTTCATGAAAGAGATCATGGATCAGACGATCTTGATTGTCGATCGAGCGAAAAACTTTGAGGATGATGGTTCACACGCCAAACCGTTTTCTGGACGGAGTCCGGTCGATGGAGCAGAGATGATTGAAAGTCTGCGTTACTACCAAACCAAAGATGGCGTTTTTCGAATTAATAAAGTGATTGCCGGTCGATTTATCTCCTCGGAGGAGGCGACCGATCTTTTAGTGAAGAAATCACTTCCGTTGTTACAAGGGTTTCGCAGTAAGATGGGACGACCCTTTGCCGCCGCTCTTAAAATGAATGCCGAGAATAAAATCGAATTTGTTTTTGAAGGGGGAGAGGGAGAAAATCGGGAAAAGCCGACGGTGATTAATCCAGAATCACTCGGAAAATGCCCAGTGGATGGCGGGAATGTTCTTGAAACAGTGACCTCCTATTACTGTGAACATGCCCTTGAGGAAAAAGCGACCTGTAAATTTCGGATCGGAAAAATGATTTTGAGTCAGGAGATCTCCCGAGAGCATGTGAAATCACTCTTAGAGAAAGGGAAGACCGAGCTCTTGCGCGGGTTTGTCTCCCAGCGTACCAAACGTAAGTTTTCTGCCTATCTCACGATTCAGAAAGAGGGGAAAGTCTCCTTTGAGTTCGAACCGCGCGTTGCCAAAGGGAAGGCTCCCGTCAAACCCCCTAAAGAGGGTGATGAGGCTGAAGAAGTCAAGCCCCCTAAAGCGAAGCCGATGAAGTCGACGAAGGCAGTGAAAGTCGCAAAGCCGAAGAAAAAAGGGGTTAAAAAGAGTTAACCTAAGTGCGCCAAGCTGCCCGCCACGATGAAGCGCAACGGCAGTTAATTACATCTCCCCCATAGGGCTGCTTTTGAATCTCCCAAGCAGAGTTCACAAATCCATTCGGGGCCTCTTGACGATTATAGGTGACAATCGTTAACACATGGCCTGCCGCATCGTAGCTCCCTGCAACTCCCTTCGAACGCTTCGGGTTGACCCCGATCTTCCCTCGTCGTGTGCCATCTCCTTTAAAATAAATAACGGCCTCCTCAACCTTCATATAATCGGCTGGAATTTTCCCAAAATAATTATCCTTCACCTTGACCCCTCGTTCTGCCTCAGATCCTGGAACAAAAGGGATCACAACGGTAACGGTCGAGGAGGGGTTATACATCCCCAGAATCCACACTGAAGGCAGACCGCTCTCCGCAATCCAAGGGAGATCTCCTCGATTGGTCAGTCGATTATCGGTCTCATAACCAACCATACGAATCCCCGGAGCGAGTTTGCCGACAATAAGGGTCTCTGTTTCACGTTGATCTAAAAGTCGCACGGTTCTATCGATTCCCATTTTGAAAACAGTTCCGCTGTAATTCGTTAACTGACAGTCGTGGTGAAATACCGCACTTGTCTCTGTTTGAGAAACTACTTTAAAAGGTTCCGTATCGATAGGAGGAGGGGTACTCCATCGGGAAAACTCAAATTTTGTTCCAGGTTGAAAAAAAAGTCCGAATTGTCCTCCCTCAGGCCCTAGCCAAAAACGTTCTTCCCCTCCAAAAATATAGATATGAGACTCAAGTTTCCCCACCTTCGCCTCTTCTGATAGAAACCCTTTTTCAATTACAGGGCGATTGATCCACCCAAAACTAGGCCCACTCTGAAAATCGGTTGTGCTTGTCATGACACGCCCTTGATAAGCAGGAGCCACTGCGACGGCCGCATCTCCTTTTCTCAACACAAGAATCTCCGTGTGGGTTTGTAAAAACTTAAGATCCTCTGCAAAAGCTCCTAGGTTCAGGGGTGTTTTGGCTTTTTGACAGCTTACGACGAGGAATAAGACTGGAATGAATGCATAAAAATAAGAGCTCAATGTTTTCATAGTAAATAAAGAAGCTTCGACGTTTTGAGTGGGTCATAGAGTGGGAAGGTTGAGTTGGAGTTTTGAACATCGCAGATACGAGATTGCTCTGAGGTATTCGAAGTTACGAAAGCCTCTAGCGTTCCGTTTTGCGAGTTGGATGATGCCATTGA
>CAMCSM010000142.1 GCA_945877805.1 Methylacidiphilum caldifontis
TCCTCGGAGGATGCAAGGTCTAATACAACGTGAGGTTTCCCTCTTCGTTGGCGAGGACTACTTCGAGAACTCAAAGGATTTCGCCCTATGGCTCTCGACCTCACCCCGCAAGCGACCGCTTGCTTTGCTTGGCGCACTTAGGTTTAAAATTTCTTTGGTTTTTGCTGAGTCGATTGTTTCTTTTCCGTAGTGGCGATCCCATAAATCTTTCCACTTTGATTCAAAAGAGCCGATTTAGTCATCCAAATTTCAATCACTCCCCCCTCTTTATTTATTCGTTTTGTTTGATAAGGCTCCAAAACCGCTCCCTTTATCAACCGTTCGTTCAAATTCAAACAATGGGCTCGCAATGATTCAGGGATCCGATCTTGATCTCTCATTCCGAGCACCTCCGGCTCACTCCATCCATAGAGCTGGACCGCAGCAGGATTCCAAGCAATGATTTCTCCTGCGAGATTTTGAACGGTAATCGCATCATACGAATCCCGGACAACGACCGCCAAACGCAGCATATTACCGGCCTCTTTTAATGATTCCTCTGCTTTTTTCTGCTCCGAAATATCTATAAAACTGAGGACCGCCCCTTCAATGACATTTTCAAGCGTCCGATACGGATTTATGCGCATGAGATACCATCGCCCCGACTTGGTTTGCACAGACAGCTCTTTGGGAATTAACGTATCTAATACCGACTGGACATCAATAAGGAGGTGATCATAATCGACTAATTTGGAAACAATATCCGATACAGGTCGCCCGACATCCGTTGCAATTACATTAATAATCTGGGAGGCCATGGGAGTAAAACGCAAAATACGTAGTTTGCAATCGACAAAAAGCGTGGCGATTCCCGTTCCTGCCAAAAGATTGTTCATATCATCATTCACACGGGATAAATCAGAAACCTTCGACAGCAACTCGCCATTGACGGAGTTCAATTCTTCATTGACTGATTGCAACTCCTCCTTCGAGGTCTCCAACTCCTCATTGGTCGACTGCAGTTCCTCATTCACAGACTGCATCTCCTCATTGGAAGATCTTAAATCTTCATTAAAACTCTGTAACACAAGCTGGTTCTTTTGAATGTAATCGTTCTTTACCTTCAACTCGGCTTCCAGTGAAATTAAGCGAGACTCTGTTTTAACATTTTCTTTTCGGCCCAAAGCACCGGATTTTTTTCTCTCCTTTTGATGAGGAACCTCCATCGAATCTCTCGATTTCTCAAGAATCACTAAATAAAAACTCTCCTCCCGCTGTTTCTCGCCCCGTGTCTTCGCGGGACAGACTGTCAGATGGACCAAAGTAAAATCGCCATTCGTTTTTACGTTCAAATTCGGATAACGAACAATTTCCCCGCTCTCGATGACCTGTTGTAAAGCGGTCGAAAGGGAACCTCTCAGTCCCTCCCGCGCAAGATTGTGGATATTTTGTACCCCCACCTCCCCGGGACTCAATTCCAGATATATTCCTGTTCTCCCATGAAGAAAAAGGATATCCCCTTGCCTATTCACCATCACCGCCGCAACCTCCAACTGCTGGAGAAGCATCTGCTCGGTAAACTCCTTGAGGGAAAGCTCCTTTGGCACACGAGTCGTCACTTTTGTCTCAAGTTTTGAATAATCATTCTCTAATTCCATAAAAGTAAATTTCTTTGAACGGTTTAAAATGCTGGTAGGGGAAAGTTCCTTTCGTTGAAATATTTTTGAACTTCGATCGATTCCTGTAAATAATTCCTGATATTCGCCAATTCCCTCAGAACTTCCTAAAAAAAGAAATCCCCCTGGATTTAAAGAATAATGAAACAAAGGAATCAATTTTTTTTGTAAATCGGAATTAAAATAGATTAAAAGATTTCGACAGAGAATCAGGTCCAATTTTGAAAACGGCGGATCCTTAATCACATCTTGCACGGAAAAAACGATCTGATCCCGGATCGACTTATGAATTCGATATTTTTTACCATCCGCTTCCAATTTAAAAAAAGACTTTAAACGTTGGGGCGATATTTCATTTTCGATACTCAACGGAAAGAGTCCTGCACGGGCGGTATCGATCGCACGCGGATCAATATCCGTTGCAAAAATCTTAAAAGTGCCGCCATTCAATGTTTCCTTTCTTATTTCGTAAAAGAGCATCGCCAGTGAATAGGCCTCTTCTCCAGTCGAACATCCCAACGACCAAACCCGAATCTCCCCGCCATAACCCCGTTTTTTCTCTAAAACTGAAATCACTTTCTCTTCAAGGGCTTCAAAGGCCTCTGCATCACGAAAGAAATGCGTCACCCCAATTAAAAGATCTTTAAACAACAACCCGACTTCAGAAGATTTCTTCTCCAATAGCTTCACATAATCTTCAATTCTTCCGATCTGGTGGATGAGCATCCGACGTTCGATACGACGGTGGATCGTATTGGTTTTATAAAGGGTAAAATCGTGTCCCGTTTCTTTTTTTATTAAAGCAAAGACTTTTTTCAACTCTATTTCAACTTGAGTTGAAATAGGAATCATGAATTGCGAACGATTCTGAGGTTGGTGTTTCTTATAATACATCAATTGATTAAAAATCTCATCGCTCTCTAAGACCTCATCGACCATTCCTGTCCCAATGGCACTCAGAGGCATTCCCTCGTACTCCGCACTCTCCGGTTTTTGAGCGAAAACCAGCCCCCCTACCTCTTTGATCTCCATCAACCCATTTGTTCCATCACTTCCGCATCCTGAAAGCACCACGCAGATCGCACGCTCCCCCTCTGATTGAGCTAACGATCTGAAGAAATGATCGATTGATAAACGCAACCCCTTTACTTTCGATGGAACCGATAACTGAAAATGACCGTTTGCCAGGATCACCTCGGAATTTGAGGGAGGAATATAAACGCAGTTCGATTTAGGAATCATTCCCTCGACGATCTCAAAGACCGGCATACTCGTATAATGACGAATCAATTCGGGAAGAATACTTTTATGCTTGGGATCAAGATGCTGAACCAAAACAAAAGCCATCCCACAATCGACTTCCTGGGGAATTTGCAGAAAAAAAAGTTTGAAAAGAGAGCAACCCCCCGGCAGAAGCTCCAATTCCAACAATTAAACATCGATCTTTCGACTTCTTAACGTTCTGCATGGTTAATCATGCGCCGATTTTATCCATTCGACAATCACTTCTCACAAAAATTATAAATAGCTTTCCAGTTTTTCTGCTGAATAGCTTGATAGCCGGATAGCTAAAATTCAAAAAAACCTCAGCCCATCAGCCCATCAGCCTAGCGCTTTATTTCAAACGTTTCGGATGATCGTGAGAGTCGGAGAAGAAGTCGGAGCCGATACTGGTTTTTGTGGTTTTGACTTCTGTGTGCGTCTCATCGATTTTAACCCCCACCAGTGCGGCCAGCCCAAGGATTGAATCCTGGAGGGAGTTGGCCTGCGCGGAAAGTTGTTGTGCCGAGGCGGCGAGCTCTTCAGAGCTTGCAGCGTTGGATTGGGTCGTTTTATCAAGATCGGAGATCGCACTGTTAATTTGGCCGATCCCTGCGCTTTGCTCTTGCGAAGCAGAGGCGATCTGAGCCACGGTTTGATCGACGAGTCGGATCTGCTCCACGATCTCTTGGAAGGTTTTAGAGACACGAGTACTGATTTCGACACCACGATTACTGCGCTGGATCGATTCAGCGATTTTATCGCTGGTTTCCCGTGCAGCGATCGCACTGCGTTGTGCGAGATTACGAACCTCTTCGGCGACGACGCTGAAACCGGCCCCGGCCTCACCGGCACGTGCCGCTTCAACGGCTGCATTGAGGGCAAGGATATTGGTTTGGAAGGCGATCTCATCGATCGATTTAATAATTTTAGCGATATCGTCGGAGGCGGTTTTAATCGATTGAACGGCGCTGGTCATCTCCGCCATCTCTTTCGATCCGGACTCCGCTTTCAGGCGGGTCTCTTCGGCGAGATTTTTGACCCCTTGTGCATTTTCCGAGGTCGTTTTCGTCATACTCGTCAGCTCCTCAACGGAGGCACTGGTCTCCTCGATCGCCGCTGCCTGACGGGAGGCCCCTTCGGCAAGCTGATGCGAGGCCTTGGAGATCTCCTGCGACGCCATGTTTGTTTGAATCGAGGCTCCGTTGATCGAGTCGATCGCCAGATTGAGCGGAAGAACGATCATCCGACGGTTGATAAAGTAAAAAGAGATTCCCACCACAAGGAGAATCAGGAGGGAAGCGAGAGCGACCTCGACGGTGCCCTCCCAGATATCGGCATCAATCGCTTTAAAGTCAGTGCTGAGCACAAAGGCTCCGTGGAGTTTTCCATCCGACCAGTTTTCCATTTTAAATCCGAGAATATCTTTTCCATCTCCTGTCGTGCTATTTGCCGGATCTCCGTGACAGCCGAGACAGTCGGCGGCGAGTCGAATCGGGCGGGCATAAGTGATCCGATTATTGGGGCGATCGACTTTGAAATAGTCTTGATTCGATTCATTAGCAAAATGGCGGAGGATCTCCCGTTCTTCAGGGTTGGGAGTATTCTCTTTATTTCGGGCGTCTTCGGCCGGAACCCGAAAAGTGAATCCTTCGCTTTCAGCGACAGGACGGATCGCCTCCCAAGCGGAGACGACGGGGACCGTTTTATAAATTGCGGCATCATGATAATCTTTTTTGGTTTTGAGCTCTTCAAGGAGACGGGCCTTATCAAAGGCCCCTTTTTTCCAAAGGGACGAAGTCGCCGCACGGGCCCCCTCCCCTTCTTCAATAATCACCTTCATTTTTTCCTTCGTCGCTTGCAGCATATTTTTGGTGAGGAGATGATTTTGGATCAGAAGCGAAATGATCGCCGAGAAGAAAACAGCGAGAATTGAGGCAAGGGTGATTTTAAAACCGATGGGAATTTTTTTTCATGAAGTGTATAAATTATAATCCCTATAAATATTTAAGCAACCACTAAATATAAGTAATACTATCTATGAATATAAGTAATGATAACTATAAAATTAGTTATTATTTGTATTATTGTCAATAATTGACAATAATATAGAAAATTAGCATCGGTTTTTAAAAAAAAAGTCATTAAGCCCATTTCTTGCATTAGAACTGGAGGGGCAGTGGCTCACTGCCTTCCCCGTAGCCCGAGGCAGACGGCGTCTGCCCCTCGTGTGCCCAGCATGGGCATGGACTAATCATCTGAAAGGAGATGATCGGAAGAAGTGACAAGAAACCGTAGTGAAAGACAAGGGTTCCTTGCGTGAGCAAGGGTCTGAA
>CAMCSM010000143.1 GCA_945877805.1 Methylacidiphilum caldifontis
GTGCCACATCCTTTAACGTTTTGTCGCTACTGAGTAGTAATTCTACGGCTTGTTTCTTAAATTCAACCGTGTGTTTAATTGCTGATTTCATAGTTTATTCCTTATTAAACCAAAAAAACGTGTCCACAATATTGAAGAAACCTCAAAGAACGCAAAGGTTTTAAATCCCTAATCCCAAAACAGGTTAAATTCGTGTCCATCCGTGTCCATCCGTGGTTAAAAACGGTTTTACACCTTTACCTTGGCGGTTCATTTCTGCCTTTTCCTCCATTCCTTACAATTTCCGTGACGAGAGCCTCTCTCTTGGCATGATCCTCGATTCATGACGTCGATGGAAAAAAGGTCTTTGTGGATCGCAATTTTGGGAACTCTTTTCCTTCAGCTCTTGATGACCGGATTCTTCTCCTTTGGCTCCACCGTTCCGCTCACGATCGATACTCATTTAGGAAACTATCGTCAGTCTCAATTCCATTTCCCTCCTCAAGGAGAGTTTAATACCGACTTCTGGCTCGGTCTTCCTCAGCTTCCCAACGGACTCCACCCCCTCTCTCTGTTCTCTCATCTCCCCTTTTGGATTTTTGCCACGACCTTTTATCCTCTCTGCGCAAGCGCCTCTCTTTACTTTACCTTTATCCTGTTTCAAGCTTGGGGATTCCGTGCCTTCTCCTCGATCTTTGCCGGAATCCTCTTTGCTTGGCAGGGAAGCTTTCTCAGCAATCTTCTCCCGGCTCATTTCTCCCCTGCCGCTCTCTTTGCTTTCTTTCCGCTCACCTTTTACTGGATTACGAAAGCCCGCCAAAGGAACTCCCTTCTCTATTGGGGCTGGGCCGGAGTCGGCAGCGGAATGATGATGCTCTTCCTTCCGGATCAAGGATTTCTCGCAAACCTTTTAATCGGGCTCTACCTCCTTGTTTTTTCCCTTTTACAACTCTTTTCCAAACCGAGCGACTCCACAGGCTCCGCTCCTTCCCCTCACGGAGAATTTCGCAGACTGCTCTTCGGAATCCTCCTTTGGGCCTCGGTCTCCTTTGCGATCTCTCTTCCAGGGATTGAAAGCATTGTCCTTCAAAACATCAAAGGAATCCAACAAGGGGATTCGGAATCCCCTGAAAAAAAATATGAATGGGCGACTCAATGGAGTTTTCCTCCAGAGGAAATCATTCAATATATCGTTCCCGGATTTTTAGGATGGCACAATCTCTCTCAAGAAGGCCCCTACTGGGGACGAATCGGACAATCGGCCGATTGGAAGGGCAAAGATCAGGGGATGCGAAACTATATGCTCGGGATCAACACCCTCGGCACGGTTCCCTTTCTCTTAGCGATCCTCGGACTCGCCTTTCTCTTTAAACGATACCGGATCGAATCTCCCTCTCTCTCGCCCGTTCCGTTACGAAGAACGGTTCTTTTCTTTTTCTGGAGTGGCTTACTTCTTTTACTCCTTGGACTCGGAAAATATGGCCCTCTTTATCAGCTCTTTTATACGATCCCTGGAATGGACAGCTGGAGAAATCCACTCAAATTTATTCTCCTTCCAGGAAACTTTTGTCTCTTGGTCCTCTCCGTTTATGGAGCCGAACAAATCGCGCTCTCCATCCAATCGAAAGCAACCGCTCCTGAGTCTCTTCAAAAAATAAAATTGCTCTCCTTTTTACTTTGGGGAGCTCTTCTCTTTTTAATCCCCCTTTACCTCCTGCTCACGATTCTCCTCCCTGCGATCCTTCCGCTCTTTCACTATTCCCCCTCAGAGTCAGGGCATATCGTCGGAACGATTCTCGGCTCAATCCTGGTCACGCTTTTCATCGCCTCCTTTTGGTTTTCGCTCCTGCATCTGCTCGAAAGAAGCCGTCTCGTTCGTCATTTCCCCATTTTAAATCCCTGGATCTCCCGACTCCGAGATCTCGCCTTTCAAGAGAGCCGGCTCGAAGCCACTTGGTTTACCGGCCTCATCCTCCTCGTGATTCTTCAGCTGAGTTGGATTCAGCAACACTATCTCTTTCCTCGTCCCCTTCATAATCTCTCTCACTCCTCTGACCTCATCCGTTATCTCAAGAAAGATCATCTCCCTGTTCGAGTCAAATTGCTTTCACGTGACTCCTTTCTCGATGAACATTTAAATATCCGTTTTCCAATTCATGGAATCGCCTCCGTCGATATCCCCGCCGCCTCCCGTACCCCAATCGATTACCAACTCTTTTTTGAAAAAATGTCCCCCTTTCCTCTGCGGCTTTCTGAACTCTGCGCCGTTCAATATTACATCGGGCAAAGCTCCGCTTGGGCACAGTACAACCAAGATCCACAACTCAAAATGGGACTCGGAAAAACGGTCTTCTTTGCCCCCGGGGATACCGATGAGAATCTCTTAAAAGAACTCCCCGATCCCAATGGGTCGCTCTACGCCGTTTCCGAACTCAAAAATGCCCTCCCGCGTCTCTCCCTGATCCCCCAATATGAAGCCCTCTCCTCCGAAGAGCTGC
This sequence comes from Methylacidiphilum caldifontis, assembly GCA_945877805.1. Taxonomy (GTDB): domain Bacteria; phylum Verrucomicrobiota; class Verrucomicrobiia; order Methylacidiphilales; family CAMAQI01; genus CAMAQI01. The sequence goes on from CAMCSM010000143.1 coordinate 2,478, forward strand.
TTTTCACTCGACTCCAAGATCCCCTTTGGGATCCCAAAAAGTCGATCCTCCTGCTTAATCCCCCGAAGCTCGAGCTCCTTCCTCCCCCTTCCCATCCCCTCTCCCTTTCCCCCTCGCTCTCAGTCCAAGAGTATACCTCCCAGAATATCCGCTGCATCGCAGAAAGCTCCGTTCCCTGCTTCCTGCTCATTGCCGATCGATTCGATCCAGACTGGAAAGTTCAGATCAACGGAAAAGCGGGAACAATCCTGCGAGCGAATTTCATTCAACGCGCAATTCTGATTCCCGCCGGGCGTTCTGAAATTACCGTTCACTACTCCCCTCCCGTTTTTTCCATTTATCTTCAGCTTTTCACGCTCTTGAGCTTGACGCTTCTCACCGTTCGAGTAACTCGTTTCGCTCACCGATGCGACTCAACTCCTCACAACAAGCCGTAGCCCAGTCTCACGACCCACGGGTCCTCGTGCTCGCAGGGGCCGGCACCGGAAAAACCGCCACCAGCGTTCATTGGGTCTCCAATCTGATTCGCGGCGGAGCCAAGCGAAATCAGTTTCTGATGATTACCTTTACCCGCAAGGGAGCCTCTGAGATGGGGAAACGGATCGAAAAGCTAATCCAAGATATCCCGAAAACCTCCCTTCAAGATTCGATCACCATCGGAACCTATCATGCCGTCGCGGGGATTCTCCTCCGGAAAGAGGCCCTCGGCTTCGGACTCCCTCATAAAACCTTTACGACAATTGATGAATCGGAGGCGAATTCCATTTGGAAATCGGCTCTGAAACAAATTGGGCTCACCTCCAAGTCGGCACTCTACGTCCCTGATCGCTTAAACGCTCTCTACTCCTACTCACGAAACACCTGCAAAAATCCGACAGAGGTCTTCGAGCCGGTCTTTAAAGGCCAAACCAAACGAATGCTCAAGGCCGTTCAGCTTTACGAAGAACTCAAACAGGCGGCCAATGTCGTCGACTACGACGATCTCCTCGTCCTCTGGGTCAAACGAATGACCCACGATCCCGCTTACGCCGAACAGCTCCGCGAACGCTGGAAATATGTTCTCGTCGATGAGATGCAGGACAATAACCGACTCAACGAGGCGGTCCTCGATACCCTCAATCCCTCCTTTCTGATGGCGGTCGGCGACTCCAATCAATCGATCTACGGATTTCGAGGCTCCGATGTTCGCATCATCTCCGAATTCGGCGCAAAAAACAAAGAGACCAAAATCCTCAAACTCGAAAACAACTACCGCAGCGGTCAACGAATCCTTGATCTCGCCAATATCATCGTCTCCAAAACCGAATGCCCCCTGATTCTCACCAGCAGTCAAGAATCCCCAGGAAGAATTGAATACACCTCCTTCACCAATCCCCAAATCGAGGCGATCGCGATCACGGAATGGATCCAAAAACAGGTCGAATCAGGAAAACATCATGCCCACCTCGCGATCCTCGCCCGCTCCTCTCGCCATCTCGATCCGGTTGAAATTGCGCTGATGACCAAAAAAATCTTTTTTAAAAAATATGGGGGCCAATCCCTCGCCGACTCCGCCGAGATCAAAGACTTTATCAGCTTCCTTCGTGTCGCTCACAATCCCCTCGATAAAATCGCCCTCCTCCGCGCCCTCATGCTTTTCCCTGGAATCGGAGAGGGAACCGCCGCTAAAACCATCGAGGCTCATGCCGGTGAAAAATTTAACTTAGAAGAGTGGCCCGTCAGCGCTAAGGAACTGATCGAATGGGTCACGGAAATCCAAAAAATTAAAAAAATCGGGGAACAAGGCCAATACCTCTATGATAAAATCCGTCCCCTCATCCTTTCCAACTATCCCAAAGATTGCGAAAAACGGAACAATACGATCCACAATCTCGTCGAGGCGATGAAAACCCATCCCGATACCCCACTCGCTGAATTCCTCGATGGCTTTGTCCTCAGTCGCTCCAGCGATGACTTCCATCCCGACGATGCGGTCGTGATCTCCACTGTCCACTCCGCAAAAGGGTTGGAGTGGGAAGGGGTCTGGATCGTTGGCTGTGGGGCCACGCAAATCCCCCATCCTCGAACCCTCAATGATAAAGTTGGTCAAGAGGAGGAGCGTCGACTCTTCTACGTCGCCGTCACCCGAGCCAAACAACACCTCGTCCTCTCCTATCCCGGAGTCACCGACCGCAAGCAAAACCAAGGTCCCTCCCCCTTCATCCCCGAAAACAGCCCCTGGCGCTTCGCCTAACCCCCTTTCAAAAATCGGCAGAGCCATTTCTGTTTGGCAGGGGGTTGAAGGGCTGCAAATCAATACAATTCAAAACCGTTTTTAACCACGGAACCCCTGCTCTCCCACGTTCCTAGTTGCCTACCCTCGGCTCTCCAGTTTGTGGCCCCCTCTTGATTATCGCTTTGCGATGGGAGTGTGTGAGACACTCCCCTGTCTTTGAAATGCATTTAAGCGATTTATCTTTTTTAGATGAGTGCAGATTAGTGAAAATCAGCGGTTAAATAGAATTAAATTCTTGGCGTTTTTTGCCTTTACCTTGGCGGTTACCTCTCTCTTTCTCTGCGTCTCTGCGCGAGGCTCTCCCCTGAATTTTAAATGGATTTAAGCTATCCCGCTATCCCGCTATTCAGCTATTCAGCTCTCCTTAGCATTTAACCCCTCTCCTTCTCCCCTCTCATTTTGAAAAAACAAATCGCACGATCTCCAACTGATCCCCCACCTCCACCCCACATCTCATCGCCCC
>CAMCSM010000144.1 GCA_945877805.1 Methylacidiphilum caldifontis
GGTGTATTTTGGCAAGAAAATAATGAGTGCGAAACAATCTATTTTTTAAGAAAAAGAGACAAAATGTCTCTTTCAGGGCTTTTAAGAGGTCGATGTCCGATCAAACCATCGCAAAATCGTGCGAAGGTTTAGGTTTTAGGAACTGCTGAGAATTATTTATCTTCTTCATTTTTTATTTCTAGGGTCAAAAACAGAGTCTGTTTTGTGCGAAGCCCCAAAAAAATCGGGGTAAATTTCATAAACCGGGGTCGGAAGAGTTGATTCGATCTAAAAATGACTCGCCCTACAAATGAGTCTTGGTTCAGGCTCGTCCGGTTTATGGTAAGGATCTTCCTATTGACAATTCCACTAAGTAGAATTATCCTATTGATATGCCTGTTGGACAAGTACTTTCCAATTCCTCTTTAGTCGGTACCCTAGTATTCGACACAAAATCACTTAATAACACCGGAATTGCGAATCAACAAATCAAGCCCCTCGATTTCGGAAAACAACCCCCTCTTTACACCCCTGCCCCCCCTAAATTTGGAGGAGACACAGAGGTCGGCTCTTTTAAAAGCGGGTTAGCCGCTGAGAGAATTTCTGACTTAGAAAAAGTATCGAAGCCAGGCGAAAACCTAACGGTGGCCCCCCCTAAAGAGAACTTTCCCTCAGATAAGGGTTCCTTAGAGCTTGCTCCCTCGACCCAATCTTATAATTTCATCGGAAAACTGACCTCAGAATCTTCCGCAGCTACAGGGTCGATTTTTAGCGCCGTCGCTTAGTTTGTTCAATTTACGGATAAACCCCGCGAATTTTTTTGGCATTGACGACCTTTTGAATCCCTAAGGCCAAGGCAGCACGTCGATGGCTCACCTTTTTCTCCTTGGAAAACTTGAGAACCTCCATGAAGGTCATCTCTAAGGTACGATAAAGTCGATCGTAGATCTCCGCCTCATTCCAAAAGAAATTCTGAAGATCTTGAACCCACTCAAAATAACTGGTGATGACTCCCCCTGCATTACAGAGAATATCCGGAATCACAAAAACATCTCCCCTCGCCTCAAGGATGGCATCGGCCTCTAAGTTCGTCGGGCCATTCGCCCCCTCTGCTAAAATACGACATTTCAGAAGTTTCGCATTCTGTGCATGAATCACCTGCTCTGTTGCCGCAGGAATCAGAACTTCACATTCTTGAATCAGAAGTTCCTCATTGGTGATCTTTTCCGCATCCGGAAAACCGGTGACCCGTCCGTTGATCTGATGATAATCCCAAAGCTTTTGTGCATCGATTCCGTTGGGGTTATATAATCCACCAAAAGCATCGGAGACTCCAACAATCCGATAGCCAAATTTCGCCATTTGAAATGCGGCATAACTGCCGACATTGCCAAACCCTTGAATGATGACTCGTGAATTCGCCGGTAATTTTAAAATTTCAACAGCACGATTTGCCAAGAAGGCCACCCCTCGCCCCGTCGCCTCTCGTCGTCCTAAGCAACCGCCAATACTCACCGGCTTTCCGGTGACGATACTGGAATCGGTATGTCCGACATGCATCGAGTAGGTATCCATCATCCACGCCATCGTCTGTTCATTGGTCCCCATATCCGGAGCCATGACATCGGTATGCGGCCCAATAAAAGGAAGCATTTCAACGGTATAACGACGAGTGAGACCCTCCAGTTCCCTTAAACTCAACTGAGATGGATTACAGGTCACCCCCCCTTTTCCTCCTCCATAAGGGAGACCGGCAAGGGCGCACTTCCAGCTCATCCACATCGCTAAGGCCGCCACTTCACCGAGATCGACGTTGGGACTAAATCGAAGCCCCCCCTTTGTCGGTCCGAGCGCTAAATGATGTTGAACCCGGTAACCAGAAAAAACTTTTGTCTCTCCACTATCCATACGAACCGGAACGGAGACGCACATCAGACGCTTCGGCCACTTGGTACGCTCACGAAGGGAGGAGTCTAAGGTCAGAAAGTCAGCCGTTTCATCAAACTGCTGACAGGCCATTTTAAAAACCGGACTTTGAAGAAGAAATTCCATGCGACCTCCCCCTGTTATGATTTATTTTGATTGAGAAAGTTTTTAAGGAGCGATTTCCCCTCGCGAGTCAGAATCGATTCCGGATGAAATTGCACCCCTTGAATCGGATAGCTCTTATGACGTAACCCCATGATCTCCTTCTCCGCCGTCTCGGCCGTAATCTCGAGGCAATCAGGCAAAGTCTCCCGTTTAACGATTAAGGAGTGATAACGAGTGGCCTCAAAAGGATTGGGAACATTGGCAAAGACCCCTTGATTGTGATGTTGGATCATCGAGGTTTTTCCGTGCATCAAACGATCGGCACGAACGACCTCTCCCCCGAAGACCTCGCCAATACATTGATGGCCCAAACAAACCCCGAAGAGTGGGATCTTTGATCCAAATCGCCGAATCACATCGCAAGAAATTCCGGCCTCTTTGGGTGAACAAGGTCCTGGAGAGATTACCAAATAATCCGGTTTCAATGCCTCAATTTCATCCAGGGTAATTTCATCATTCCGCTTCACGAGAGGCTCAGCCCCCATCTCTCCAAAATATTGAACAAGATTATAAGTGAAGGAATCGTAGTTATCGATCAACAAAAGCATTTGGAGAATATAATCAAAAAAGTTTTGAAGGAAACCCCTTTTTACAGAGTCTAATGGCAGGGCTAATTCTTCAGTTGTTGTAAACTCCTCATTTTGAGAGCTAAACACCGATACATTTAAATGGGGAAACCAGGAAAATAGGAAAACCGTTGCGAAGCAACTTCAATGAACAGGGTCTGATTGTTTGGTGCGGGGGCGCAGAGGGGCACAACCAAATCTTCGATTTGCAAAAAACCAAAAATCCGCAATTCTTTTTCCTTTTTTCCTGATTTCCCTATGGAAAATGAATTTTCCGACTTTATTCCAAAAACACTTGTGAAGACGCTATGATTTTTAGGACATTTATGTAAATCGTTTTTTTAACTATTCTATGAAAAATGCAAGATACTGATTATTAGGAATTTATATTTCTTCGTGAATTAGCCCTGGTCTAATGGTTCTGTAAAAAGGAGGTCGCTTTGGTCTGAGGGACGTTTTGATGGGCTTTTCCTCCCTCAATCACAGATCTTATCACTCTGACTGACTCCATCAACAATTCTGACTGAGAATGCATTTCACTCGAGGCAGAAGCAGTTTCTTCAGCCTGAGCCGCACTTGCTTGAATGACTTTGTCAATTTGTCCAATCGTCTTATTGATTTGATCAATTCCTTGGCTTTGTTGATCGGAAGCACTCACGACCTCTTCAACTAATGAGAAAACTTTCTTTGATTGATCAACAATCCGATCAAGACTGATTCCAACTCGATCGGTCAATTGACCTCCAAGCTGAGCTTTTTGGATTGCTCCTTGAATTTTTTCTGAAGTCTCCTGAGAGGCAATTGCGGACCGCTGGGCGAGGTTACGGACTTCATCCGCGACAACCGCAAAACCAGCCCCCGCCTCCCCTGCGCGAGCTGCTTCTACCGCAGCATTTAAGGCAAGAATATTGGTCTGAAAGGCAATTTCATCAATAGTTTTAATGATTTTTGAAATCTCCTTCCCTGCCAATTGAATATCCTTCATGGCAATTTTTAAATTTTCCATCTCTTGCACCCCTTTTTCAGCGGTACACTTCGCCTCATGTGATAAATCTTTTGCAGAACGAGCACTTGCCGTATTTTGTTTTGTCATACTCGCAATTTGTTCCAAAGAGGCACTCGTCTCCTCTAAAGAGGCCGCTTGTTCACTTGCCCCAGTCGCAAGCGAATTACTCGAGGAAGAGACCAGTTCCGAGGCAAGCCTCACCTGTTCTCCAATACTCTGAATATCCGTTGTCCCTTGAATCACAGGGAAAGAAATTTTATTTGAAAGCCAGATCGCAAAAATCCCGATTAAAACCAAAATCGCTGCCAGGACTGAATAAAGATTAAGAAGTTGAGAGTAAAAGCCTGCTAAAGAATCGGAATGCAAATTTCGAACAAGCAGAATCCATCCGAGACCTTTATAACCAAGTGCTCCTTCTGATTTTGCAAATCCAACAATCTGATTAACCATCTTTCGAGCATGCATTGAATCAGTGATAAAACCGGATCCCTGCTGAGCTTTTTTTGCTGCCACAACCTGCTTATCGATTAAATTTAAATTAAGCAACACGTTCATATCTCTTTTGATCTCGACTTGATTGCTATTGGACAATGGATCATAGTCAACGATGACCGTTCCATCCTCTTTAAGTAAGGTAAATTCAGTAGCTTTTAATCCTTCTCGAGTCATCTCCTTCCAATCGGCTTGGATGATCGATTCAATATTAGAGAAGGCTGAGATGTTATGCCAAACTCCGATCTGTTTGGAATTAGAATCAAAGACGGGGGCAGAGAAGCTAACCGCGAGTCCCTCTTCTTTGTAAACTTGTATCAGATTTTCATCGATATAAACATCTTGCACGTAAGTTCCTTTTAAAAGCTCGGTATTCAGGAAATCACCTGCGAGAACTTTTTTAAACCAATGGGAATCTTTGAAATTTTTAGTATAGAGATAGGCGGTATTAATCGGCTTTCCCGTAGCGTCGAGATCGTTAACGGCAACGACGCGACCCTCCATATCGACCATCATCGAAATCGGATAAAGTCCGTAAAGAACGACATATCGATTAATCGCTTTTGCGATCCGATTGCTATCGGAACTGGTCTGATACCAACTCGATTTGTCTTGGATAATCGCATTGACTCCAAAAGCTTGGACGTCGCCGTAACGCTCAAAAAGATTGCGCTCAATTTTATCCATCGTACCAACGGCCGTTGCTTTGTAGAAAAGGGCAGATTTTTCGGGCAGACTCTTTTTGAAAGTAAACGAGAGAAATACAACCACAATCACAGGTAATATTGCGGATAAAATTAAAGAGAAAATTAGCTTTTTAGAGAGACTAACATTATTATTATTATTCATTTAATTTATTATATTTATTTTTAGATTATTGTCAATTTTACATCGGTGTTCCCTCTGTCTTTAAAAAAGTCTTTTTAAAATGGCGTTTAAATCTCGCAGGATGAGCGCGTAGCGTTCATCTTTGCGGGGGTTCTTTGGAGTTAAAAAAGAGCTGAAAAC
>CAMCSM010000145.1 GCA_945877805.1 Methylacidiphilum caldifontis
CATCCTCGGAGGATGCAAGGTCTAATACAACGTGAGGTTTCCCTCTTCGTTGGCGAGGACTACTTCGAGAACTCAAAGGATTTCGCCCTATGGCTCTCGACCTCACCCCGCAAGCGACCGCTTGCTTTGCTTGGCGCACTTAGGTTTAATTCGTTCGGTAGGGATGAGAGTAGATAACGCCGAGCTGCAGAGTGTTTTAGAGAAATATTCAACTTTTGAAATTCGAAACGAGATCCTTCGTCAATTAGGAGATCAAAATGTCTGAAAAAACAGGAATTCGGTTGGATCTCGATTTAAAATTTCCTGAAATTCCTCAACACGCATTTCCAGAAGTTTCAAACGAAGAGGCGAATCGACTCGGATTGGCACATGCTGCGATGATGCTCCCAACAGTCATGCCCTTGCTTTTAGAGAGGAGAAGTCAGTCGATGAATGCCGAGCGTTTTGTTTGGATTGCCCCGTCATCTCCACTCCAATCGAACTGAAATGGATATAAGCTATTTTGCTTGCGAGCTATTCAGCTATTTTTAATTTGCAAAAAGCTCTCTGCCAGTGAATTAAAGAATATATCTTGGGAGTTGAATTCTCGCCGGTTTCACTCTAAGGATAAGGGATGAACTTTAAGCAGCGTTTTTTTCATCATTGGAAAGCAAAAGTGGGATCGTTTTTTGCGGCCTGTCTGCTGTGGATTGTTTTGAAGGAGGCCTTTGAGCCTGGAACGTTGGATCAGATTCTTACAGGAACACGAGTAAAGCCCTCTCAGAGCTTAGAAAAATAACATTTACTTCAGAAAGTGAAATCAGAATGAAGCCCTCTATTTTTGGGACCGATGGGGTCCGTGGAACTGCGAATCGTTATCCTGTGACCGCTGAGGTGGCGTTGCAAATTGGCAAAGCGGTGGCCTACGTTTTCAAACAAAATCATCCGCAACCTCAGATCGTGATTGGGAAGGATACCCGTCTTTCGGGCTATATGTTAGAGAGTGCCTTAGCAGCGGGAATTACCTCAATGGGGGTGAACATTGCGTTATTAGGGCCGATTCCGACACCTGCGGTGGCTCATTTGACTCGCACCTTGCGCGCTGCGGCTGGCGTCGTGATTAGTGCTTCCCATAATCCTTTTGAGGATAATGGGATTAAGATCTTTCAAGGGAATGGCTACAAATGTGAGGATGCGTTGGAGGCAAAGATTGAGGCCCTTTTGTTTTCGGAGATCCTCGAAAAAGCGACTCCTGCCGGAGACAAAATTGGGCGTGCAGTTCGGATTGATAAAGCGGATGCCCGTTATTCGGAGATGGCGAAAGCCTCTTTTCCTGCGGAGCTCAATCTTTTTGGGATGAAGATCGCCTTAGATTGTGCGAACGGGGCGGCCTATAAAACATCGCCGGAGGTTTTAACCGAATTGGGGGCGACGGTAACTCTTTTAAATCATCAGCCGAACGGTTTAAACATTAATGAAAAATGCGGGAGTACCTATCCAGAGGTGGTTTGCGCTGCGGTGAAAGAGATCGGGGCGCATGTTGGAATTTCCCATGATGGCGATGCGGACCGCGTCATTTTGTGCGATGAAAAGGGGGAGCTGGTTGATGGGGATGAGGTTTTAGCGATTCTTGCGCTGAATCTTTTAGAGCAAGGAAAGCTGGCGGAGAAGACCCTCGTGGCGACAGTGATGAGTAATTTTGGACTCGATGAAACGCTTGAACAGGCGGGGGGGCATGTGATTCGAACCGCGGTGGGCGATCGCTACGTCATGGAGGCGATGATCGCGGGAAATTTGAATCTGGGGGGGGAACAGTCGGGGCATGTGATCGTGCGAGATTACGTGACCACCGGTGATGGACTCATTACAGCGCTTCAGATTTTACGGATTATGCGGGAGACCGGAAAGCCATTGAGCGAGCTCAAGCGTTGTTTAAAAAAATATCCGCAAAAACTGATCAATTTGAAAGTGAAGGAAAAACGACCTTTGGAATCGATCGCAGGCTTGAGTGAGAGAATTTTAGCCGTGGAAAAAGAGATGGAGGGAAAAGGACGCGTATTGCTCCGTTATTCGGGGACAGAGTCGAAAATTCGACTTTTATTAGAGGCTCGCGAAGAGGGGAAGATCGAGATTTGGTCGGAGCAGATTATGGAAGTGATTCGGCGGGAACTCGGGATTTAAATCCTGTTTTTGTCTTTCTTGAGAGTGGTGAAAATCCGCCACTCACAAGTGGATTAGTCCCTCACGTTTGAAATCTTTCGCAAAATGGTTAATATTTTGAGTTCTTTACGTACTCTGTGGCTAAATTTATTATTTTTATGTTTATGGCTATTTTATTTTAATTTTCAGCATGCAACGTATTAAAATTTTGACTACATGCTAATTTTTAGTAAATTATGGCTTATATGAAAAATACGTTTATCGGGCGTTCCAAAGAGCTAACGGCATTAACTGAGAGCAGTTGGCGAAATAAGGCAACGCTGGCAGTCGTCTATGGGAGACGACGCATTGGGAAAACTTCACTTGTCGAGCATGCGTTTGGGGAAAAATGCTTATGGAAATTTGAAGGTTTAGAAGGTGGAAATACCAAGACCCAGCTTGCCCTTTTTGCTCAAGAGCTTGAAAAGTACAGCGGGAAATTATCTGGGCTTGAAATTAAATCATGGGGTGACGCGCTCAATGCTTTGGAGCTCGCTATTGTCAAATGGAGCAAAAAAAACAAAAACGCTCAGATCATCATTTTCTTAGATGAGTTTCAGTGGATGTGTGAAATGAAAACAAAGCTTGTTTCTCTTTTTAAATATCACTGGGACAACTTTCTCTCCCGTCACAAAAATGCCTTATTCGTATTGTGCGGCTCCGTCTCTTCTTTTATCGTAAAAAAGGTACTTCAATCACGGGCGCTTTATGGTCGGGTAGATGTTGAGCTGCACTTGGCCCCGCTCACCCTGAGGGAATCTAGACTGCTGATGCCTCCACTCATGCCCGCCTCACAATGTATTGAAACCTACATGACATTTGGCGGAATTCCACAATATCTCATTGAGTTAAATCCTAAATTCAGCTTGGCACAAAATATCAATGAATATGGTTTTAAGTCCTCAGGTTATTTCTTTAAGGAGTTTGATCGTCTTTTCATTAGTCACTTCGCTGCCAACCCTATTTACGAAAAGATTATACGTTCCGTTGTCGCTGGGGCTAAATCCCCTACACAAATATCAACGTATTGCGAAATCGGTGCGGGGGGAACCCTCAGTGAAAAGATAAATGATTTAGTGTTGGCTGGTTTTTTAACGAAGCGCCTGCCTGTGGACAAGGGTGCGGCCACGCGCTTGATTCAATATGAGCTTGCAGACGAATACCTGCATTTTTATTTTTCATTTATTGCGCCTCTTTCAGCGGATATTGCGTCCGGACACGCAACCTATCCCCAAGTGATAGATCCTAGGCGCTTTCAGCAATGGCAGGGGTATGCCTTTGAAAGATTGTGCGCCAAAAACGCTGTCGCTATCGCCGAACACCTCCGATTTGATGGCATCCGATATCGCTCCGGCGCGTGGTTTAAAAGATCTCAAGATTCAAGACGCGGCGCTCAAATCGACCTTTTATTTGTTCGCGCAGATAAAGTACTAACACTTTGTGAAATGAAATATGTCGATAAACTTTCGGTAGCCCCGTTACAGACATCACTCGACTCTAAACGGAATATTTTAACAGAAGCCTTTCCTAGACATGCGATAGAAACAGTCCTTCTCCTCGGAAAAAAATCTCACGGCTGGGAAGGCGCAAAGAAAATTTTTGACCACTGCTTTACAGCAGAAGAAGTTTTTTTAAAGAGCTCTTCCTGATTGTTTTGATTGAGATAAAGACCTCATTAAAATGCGAAGTGATTTTTGTTTTTGTCAGTTCAAGAAAGGTTTTTAAGTTCGCGGCTTGCTCCTGTACTTTTTTCGCAGATAAACACACCAGCCTGAATTTCTCCCTGTCAATCAGCTGTCAATGAACACATTATCTATCTGATAAATAATTTGGCGTGAGATAATCGATAGGTGTTGTAAAATCAACCAAACAAGTCTTGGTTCCGGCTAGCCAGGTTTATAATTATGAAAGTTTCTTCTCGTCTCATGAGAGATCGATTGCATGATGGAGGGATACTCCTATGAAATATCCTCATTTTTTGTTCACGCTCTCACTTTTCCTCTTAACGGCTGCCCTTGGGGTTTCACAAAGTACTCCGGCACAACTTTCTCCTCCTGTGGACTATGTCCTCGCTAGGCTTTGGCGGAATCTGCAACTCCAGGATTTTAAGCTCGAGGGATACGTCAGGACGGAAAAGAAGAAGTACCCGATCGTGCTTCGAACGAAGGGACGAGAAATGGTTTATGAGTTTCAAGATCAACCGATTCAACTTCGGGTCCTTTTAAATTCGGATCAGAGTGTGATGGAGCGGCGTTCAAATTCGACGGAGGCGTGGAAACCGGTTGTGGGCAAAGAGCGTTTGAAGGCGATTCTGGATACCGATATTACCTACGAAGATTTAGGGATGGAGTTTCTGCGTTGGGATGAGGTCAAATCGGTTGGAAAGGATTCGATTAAGACTCTTCCGACCTGGGTTTTTGAGGCAAAGCCGAATGCCGGCCAGGCCAGTTCTTATACAAAAGCAAAATATTGGGTCAGTACGCAGTATTACGCTTTTCTTCAAGTGGATGCTTTTAATGCCAAAGGGGATGTTGTTAAGCGTGTGGAGATAAACGGGATACAGAAGATTGGCGCCGCTTATGTGATTCAGGAGATGCAGGTTTCGACGATGATTCCCGGAAGAGATCTTTCCTCTTCTCGGACTTGGATTGATATCCGTAAAGGGGAGCCCGGAAAGTCGGGGATTTAGGTTCCTTCCTGTTTCCAGTGGAATCAAGAAATCTCTTAGTGAAGTAAACTTCCTGAAGTTTATAAATATCTATCGTCCAAGAGATTATGAAAAATACAAAAATACAGTTTTTCACACGAAGCCGCAAAGTTGCCCAAGGCTCCTCCCGAAACACAAATGATTTTTTTGATTTTTTCTTTTCCAAATTCCTACGGGGAGAACCTTGGGAAGCTTTGCGGCTCTACGAAGCCCCTTCTCACCCCCGCTT
>CAMCSM010000146.1 GCA_945877805.1 Methylacidiphilum caldifontis
CCCACTGCCTTCCCCGTCCGATGAGGCACAGAGCCTGTGCCCCTCCATTTTTTATCACCATTTTGGTGATATCGTTTGTGAGGTATATCCATTCCCAATGCAAGAAATGGGTTAAAGCACTCCCATTGAAGGCCGGAACAGATGAAGAGGGATGCAAGGGGTTAATTTTAGCCGCAAGAGAACGCATAGAACACAAAAATGAAAAAATACAGGGATCTTAGTGAAGTAAACTTTCTAAGATATATAAACATCTATCGATCAAGAGATTATGAAAAATACCAAAATACAGTTTTTCACACGAAGCCGCAAAGTTGCCCAAGTCTCCTCCCGAAATACAAATGATTTTTTTGATTTTTTCTTTCCAAATTCCTACGGGGAGAACCTTGGGAAGCTTTGCGGCTTCGTGTGAAAATTGCCTTTATCCCTGTTCCACTTCACAACGGTGCCATTCCCCATTCCATGGGGACAGTTGCTCTTAGGAAAAGGATCGCAAAGCGATGAGCTCTCTACGCTGGAAGCGGAAATAATTTTGGTGCGGAAGGCGGAGGGGGTACAACTTTTCAGGAATGCTTGAAAAAACAAAGGCAAATTGATGTCTAATTCAAGAAATGGGTTGATTTTCCTGCCTTCCTAAGAGGTTAGTGTATTTTTGTGTTCTATGCGTTCTCTTGCGGCTCAATTCATTGTCTTTAGACTTTCCTAAGGGAGCGATAAAGGGCTCAATTGGTTTCTGTGGATTCCGAATCGTTTCAACTTATTCAAGTCGCCTCAGGGGCGCAAAGTTTGCGCTCGTTGCGTTACAACGAGACTTTTCATCCGGTGGTAGGGCCGATGATTGAGGCGAGGGGGTTGCATGTCGTGCAACATCGTTTTATTGAGCGGGCGATGAGAAATCCTCAAAGGCCATTCATCATTTGGGATGTTGGATTGGGAGCGGCCGCAAACGCGATTGCGATTTTGGAGGTTTTTCGGGATCAGGAGGTTGCGGTTCCTGTGGAGCTTCATAGTTTTGATCGGAATTTAGAGGCGTTGGATTTTGCGCTAAAGCATGCAGCGGAGCTCGGCTATTTTTCAGGGTGGGAGGAGGTGGTCGCAACTCTTTTAAAGGAGGGGGTTGTTCAATTTAAGAATGTCACATGGAAGATGCAATCAGGGGATTTTCGGGAACGGGTTTTCGATTTGGAAATTCCAGCGCCACAGTCGGTGATTTTCGATCCTTATTCGCCTGCCTCCAATCCGGAGTTGTGGACGGTGGAGACTTTTTCAGCTCTGCGAAAACGAGTCGGAGAGGAGCCTTGTTTGGTGACGAGTTATTCGCGATCCACTTCGGTGCGAACGACTTTTTTAGTTGCCGGATGGTTTGTCGGAAAGGGGGCGGCGACGGGAGAGAAGCAGGAGACGACGTTAGTGGCCTCGGCACTTTCTTTGTTGGAACGACCGTTGGAGCGAAGTTGGTTGGAGCGGGTCGCAAAAAGTGGAGCCCCCGGACCACTGACGAATGGAGTGGGAGAAAAAAAGAGCGCCGTCGAGGTTGCTGAGGGGCTACAGGCGCATCCGCAGTTTAACTCAATTCATGTAAAAGAATCAAAAACCAAAGAGATTTTAAAATAGGGAAATCAGCTCTGACAAAAATCGGGAGACGAAGACTTGAAATAAGGAATTTAGCCGCAAGAGAACGCATAGAACACAAAATAAAATGGGACCTCAAATAATCTTTTTTTCTGGAGCAGATTTTAACCTGATTCTTTTTATTTTTGCGTTCTATGCGTTCTCTTGCGGCTAAATTCCTTTTTTTAGGCTCAATTGATATTGTGATTTAGAGGATTTATTGGCTTCACCCACCAGGTGAATCTGTATGACGAAGCAAAAATAGCTCGAAGTTACAAATCTACTTCATCGCTAGGTAGTTATAAAATTCGTTTTCGAATGCATTTCGGAAGATTCTTCGCACTCGCCAAGGGGAGGATATTCGTTAAGAAAGGCCGCAATGAAAATGAAGCGTGGACAGCGATGGATTAGTGAGGCGGAGCCGGAGCTCGGATTAGGGGTCTTGTTGGAGGTCGATTCACGGACAGTGAAGATTCATTTTCCTGCCAGTGCGGAGTTGCGTCAGTATTCCGTGGAGGGGGCTCCGCTTCAACGGGTCCAATTTCGTGTCGGGGATCGGATTCAAGAACATGAGGGGGCTCCGTTTACCGTAGAGCGAGTCGAGGTTCGTGAGGAGATTCTCTATTACATCGGAGGAACGAACGAGCTTTGTGAGAGTCTGCTCGCAGATTCGATTAGTTTTAGTCGACCTGAGGAGCGGCTGCTCAAAGCTCATATCGATCCCTCAGAGGTTTTTGATCTTCGCTATCGGACGCTGCAATACAGTCATCGAATGCGTCAGTTGAAGGTTCGAGGGGCGCTAGGAGGTCGGGTCGATCTGATTCCGCATCAGCTTTATTTGGCGCAGGAGATTGCCTCTCGTCCCCGGCCTCGCGCGCTTTTGGCCGACGAGGTGGGATTAGGGAAGACGATTGAGGCCTGTATGATTTTGCATCGCTTGATCATTACTGGAAAAGCGGGACGGGTCTTAATTCTTTTGCCAGAGCCGCTGGTGCATCAATGGTTTGTGGAGCTGTTCCGACGATTCAATTTGGTGGCGAGTATTTATGATGAATCGCGCTGTCAGGCGATTGGAAAAGAGCGTGCGGATTCAAACCCTTTTTTAGAAGATCATCTGATCCTTTGTAGTATCGATTATTTAGCCAGCAATGAGGAGCGTGCCGCGCAGGTGAAGGGGATTGATTGGGGATTAGTGTTAGTCGATGAAGCCCATCATTTGGAATGGTCTGCTGAGGCCCCGGCTCCGAAGTATGAATTGGTGCGAGCATTGAGTTTGCGCTGTAAGGCGTTGTTGTTATTGACGGCGACTCCGGAGCAGCTTGGAAGAGAGAGCCATTTTGCGCGACTTCGATTGCTCGATCCCGATCGCTATTATGATTTAGAGAAATTTATTTCTGAGGAAAAAAAATATACCGAACTCGCCCCTTTAGCGGTGAAGCTTCATGAGCGTCAGAAATTGACGGCAGAGGATTTAGCGGAGCTAAAGAAATATTTTCCGAAAGGAAATCTCAAAAATGAGGATCCGGAGGAGTTGTTGGAACGACTGCTTGATCAACATGGAATTGGAAGAGTGATGTTTCGCAATACTCGAGCAGTGATTCAAGGATTTCCGAAGCGAAAAGCAAAAATAGTTTCGTTAGAGATGCCGGAGGAGAAATCGGCATATTTAGATCGGATGGTCAAGGAGTTGACCTATGAGCTTTCGAGTAGCGAGGAGGAGGTTGAGCTTCGCTCTTATTCATTTAAGAAAGATCCAAGACTCGCATGGTTGGTCTCGGTGTTAAAGAAATCGAAGAGCAAAAAATTTCTGCTGTTGTGTTCGAACAAGAAAAAAGCGATGGCTTTATATGAGGCGCTGAAGCTTGAGATCAATTCTCATTACTCTGTTTTTCATGAGGATTTGACATTACTGCAACGAGATCGAAATGCCGCTTGGTTTGCAGAGGAGGAGGGGGCACAGCTTTTGATTTGTTCGGAGATTGGAAGTGAAGGGCGGAATTTTCAGTTCGTTCATGATTTGATTCTCTTCGATCTCCCCCTCAATTTAGAGCTCCTTGAGCAACGGATTGGTCGCTTGGATCGAATCGGACAGACCTCAACGATTCAAATCCATATTCCGGTCGTCAAGGGGACAGGGGCAGAGGCTTTTGCGACGGTGCTCCACGAGGGACTGAATGCCTTTGAGAAATGTCTTGAGGGAGGAAGTCAATTCACGAGAGGATTTCAAAGGGAATTTAAATCACTGCTTTTGAGCTCGAGCTACATCGATAAGGAACTTAAGGGATTGATTGGGAAGCTTCAGAAGCAACATGCCAAGATTCAAATTCAACTTCAAGAGGGACGAGATAAATTATTGGAGTTGAACTCCTATCGTCCGAAGGTGGCGTTGGAGGTCGTGAAAGAGATTGCGGCGATCGATGCTGAAAAAACTTTGGATGACTATATGATCGATCTTTTTGATCACTTTGGCGTTCAGATTGAAGAGGCCTCCGCCCGTACCTATATTTTAACCCGCGGGAATTTATTTACCGACTCCTTCCCCTTTATTCCGGCGGAGGGAACGATGGTGACGACCGATCGAAAAAAGGCATTGAGTCGAGAGGAGATCGGATTTCTGACTTGGGAGCACCCGATGATGTCCGGAGCAATGGAGTTATTGATGACGACCGGGCAAGGAAATAGCGCCTTTGCGACTTGGGAAAAGAGTGGGGAGGCCGATTTGTGGCTAGAGGCGATTTATATCTTGGAGCCGATCGCTCCCGCAGAGTTAAATTCAGATCGTTTTCTGCCACCGACCCCGATCCGGATTTTATTGAATCGTCGTGGGGGAGAGATTTCAAAGCAATATCCGATTGAAGTTGTGAATTCACAGTTAAGAAGCGGAAAGCCGGCTCAGCTGCATGAGCAGTCGGAGCTGATCAATCTTTTGATCCCCAACTTGATTAAAAAATCACTGACCGAGGCCACACAAGCCGCGGAGCAGATTCGCGAAGAAAGTTTAAAGGAGATGAAGTGCGCGCTCGGGAAAGAGATTTTACGATTGAAGGAGTTACAGAAATTAAACCCTGGAGTTTCCGATCGAGAGATTGAGCAACTCGTTGGTGAGGAGAGGGAGCTCAGCGAGCATTTACAGCATGCGCAAATTCGATTGGATGCGGTGCGGTTGATCTTGAAGTCGAAGTAGGGATAAACCCATTTCTTGCATTTTTTTTATCACCAAAATGGTGATAAAAAATGGAGGGGCACAGGCTCTGTGCCTCATCGGACGGGGAAAAGGCTCGTAAAACGAGAAGATCTCTCCGCTGGAAGCGGAAATAATTTTGGTACGGAGGGAGGAGGGGGTACAACTGCAGCCCCGACCTGT
>CAMCSM010000147.1 GCA_945877805.1 Methylacidiphilum caldifontis
AATACCATTCGTGAAACGAAAAATAAGAAAACAGGGTCTGATTGTTTGGTGCGGGGGCACAGCGGGGCACAACCAAATCGAAGATTTGTACGGGGGTACAACTGCAGCCCCGACCTGTCGGGGCTGCCCCTCCAGTTCTAATGCAAGAAATGGGTTAAAAGCGATTTTTTTAACATTTTCCTTTTCGGACTGTAAAAAAGCCGTAGAAATAGTTTGGGTATGTATTCAGAGGACTCAGATGCCGCCATTAAGCTTTATCTCCGAGAGATAAGCCTTGTTCCCTTATTAAAGCCAATTGAAGAAATTGAGTTGGCTGAAAAAATTAAGAAGGGAGATCTAGGGGCACGCCAAAAAATGGTTTCTGCTAATTTACGACTCGTCGTTAAAATCGCCCACGACTATATCCATTGCGGACTCCCCCTCTTAGATCTTATTTCAGAAGGAAACATCGGACTGATGAAGTCCGTTGATAAATTTGACCCCAATAAAGGGGGAAAATTAAGTACTTATGCCGCTTGGTGGATTAAACAGTCGATCAAACGCGCCTTAGCAAATCAAAGTAAAACGATCCGACTTCCTGTTCATTTAGTCGACAAGATTGCGCGCATGCGAAGAATCTCGATGCAGCTCGCCGAGGAACTCGGCCGAGAGGCGACCGACGAAGAACTCGCGGCAGAGCTCGACATCTCTCCGGCAAAAGTCGCTCAACTTCGAATGTCCTCGGTTCGCCCTACCTCCTTAGATGCCAATATTGGTGATGAAAACGATGGAGCGACTCTTGGCGAGATTGTTAAAGATGATTCTGCGATTGCCCCCGATGAAATGCTTGCCGACTCGAATATGCGAGGAAGTATTATGGAGCTCATGCCACTTCTCGATGATCGTGAGCGGGAGATCATTAGCCTACGATTTGGACTCGATGGAAGCAAAGAGCTTACCCTCGAAGAAGTCGGCGTTAAGTTTAAAGTGACTCGAGAGCGAATTCGACAACTTCAAAACAGCGCACTCCGAAAATTAAAAAAAGCTCTTGATAAAAAAGAGAAATCCAGACGAATGGGTTTGGATGACTAGAAAGTATACGTATGAACCTTCAATTTAAAAGTGCGATGGATCGTTTAAAGTCAGAAATTCGGGATATCCCTGATTTCCCCAAGCCTGGGATCGTTTTTCGCGATATCACCCCGTTACTTGGCAATGGTCAACTCTTTCGGCTTGCGATTAATGTTTGCGCCGAGCGCTATCAGCGCAAACACATTGATAAAATTGCGGCGATTGATGCTCGCGGCTTTCTTTTTGCGGGAGCACTCGCACACGTCCTCGGAGTCGGGCTTGTCCCAATCCGAAAAAAAGGAAAACTTCCCGCAAAAACAATTGAGGCTTCCTATAATCTCGAATACGGTGAAAACACTCTCGAAATCCACGAAGATGCCTTCAAACCCGGCGAACGAATCGTTATTTTTGATGATGTTCTCGCAACAGGGGGAACGGCTGCAGCCGCCGTTGAGCTCGTTAAAAAACTCCAAGGAGATATTTTCGAAGTCGCCTTTCTTCTCGAGCTCAGCGCGCTCAAGGGACGCAATAAACTTGCCCCCCATCCGATTTTTTCAGCAATTAGCTATTAATCGCGAAAAAGATCTTCCCACATTCGATTCAACTTCCTACTCTTCGCGACTATGTCACCTGCATTTCGTGAAAGTCTAAAAGTACAGATTCCGTTCCTGATTGGTCTCGGGATCTCAAGCATGCTCCCCTACAGTTGGGGCTTCGTTCTCTCCCTTCTCTTTTTTTTGGCGATTCTATTTTCTGTCTACTTCTTTCGTGACCCCCAACGTTCGATGCCACTCGATGAAAATATCATCGTTTCCCCTGCAGATGGAAAAATCGTCAACGTCGATGAAGTCGAAGCTCCCTGTGGTCTTGGAAAAAGAAAAAGGATCGCGATTTTTCTTTCCGTCTTTGATGTCCATGTCAATCGAATGCCAACGCAAGGAACGGTCGAATCCATCGAGTATCACCCTGGAAAATTTCTCGATGTTCGTGACCCCAACGCAAGTCTACTCAACGAGCATACCAATTGGAAAATTAAAACCCCGCAAGGACCGATTGTTGTTCGCCAAATCGCGGGACTCATTGCACGAAGAATTGTTCCGTGGGCTCCTGTCGGGGCGACGATCAAGAGAGGCGAACTCATTGGAATGATTCGATTTGGATCACGTACCGAAATTTTTCTTCCCTTAGATTGCGAAATATTAGTGAAAGAAGGAGATTACTCCTACGGAATCAGCACGTCACTTGCCCAGTGGAAAAAATAATATGGATCAGCCTCTAAACGATAAAAAAGAGGATGCTGTAAAAGTCTATCTTTTACCGAACCTCATGACCGCAGGAAATCTCATTTGTGGATTCACTGCCATTATGAACATTTTCAATGGAATTATGCTTCGACGCGAGGGAAGTCCCGATTGGGAGCAAAGTATTATCCTCAGTCTTTATCTCATTCTTGGTGCCTGCTTTTTTGACCTCCTCGACGGGCGGGTTGCTCGTTTTTCCGGAAGGGCCAATGCCTTCGGGCGAGAGTTCGACTCACTCGCCGATATCGTCTCCTTTGGGGTCGCCCCAGCCCTTTTGGTCTTTAATATCGTCCTCGTCGAGCTTCAATCTCGAATTGGATGGGGGATTGCCTCACTCTATCTCGTCTGTGGAGCGTTAAGATTGGCACGATTCAATGTCATCGCCTCCATGAGCGAAGATAAAGCAAATAAAGAGTTCACCGGTCTCCCCATCCCTGCTGCCGCCGGATTGATCTCCTCGATAACCCTCTGGCTTCTCACTTATTACTATGATGAGTCGATACGCGCCCTTGAAAAGGGAACTGGAAAATATTATTTAGCAGGCTTAATGATTTTCTGTTCGTTGATGATGTTTAGTAAATTCCAATACCCGAGCTTCAAGAATTTCAATTGGAAAACAGAGCACTCGATTCAAAAATTTATTGGGATTTGCATCGTCCTTTGTTTCACTATTCTCTTCTACAAAATCATGCTGGCCATTATTTTTATCTTTTATCTTTTTTACGGCTTCTTTCGTCCCTTCATTTCAAAGGCTCTCCGCCAGGAAATTGAAGAGGATGAAAGTGAAGTTTGATTATAAGAACAACTTATTTATAAAATAATTTACAATCCTTTTGATAATAGTTCTTTACTTTTAAGGTAAGATCGATTATACTCTTTTTATTACAAATGAAAGGGGGTGAAGTTAACATGATCAAAAACACAATGTCACGTATCAAGTCCTTAGTTCCTCGTAGCAAAAAAGGACAAACTCTCGTTGAGTATGCATTAATTCTTGCATTTATCTCGATTGTCGCAATCGTAGTTCTCCAATCCGTTGGAACTCAAGTCAAGAGTAAGTTCTCGCAAATTAGTTCAGCTCTCCAAGCTGCTTAATTGCCCACTTCTATATAAAACCACAGAGGATTTTAACCTCTGTGGTTTTTTTTTGTTCAAAATAAAATTTTCTGATTTTTAAACCCAGAAAACAATCAAATATCGATAATCTCTCTTTCAGTAACGATAAAATCCATCCGCTCGTCGTGGGGCTCAATGACCACTTGATTCGCCTCTTGAGTTGCAAAAAAAAGACCGACTCGCCTCGCCTCGTTCCTGAGGGTTGTTAAGGTACGATCGTACATTCCAGCCCCCCTTCCCAATCGATAACCACGACGATCAAAGGCAATTCCAGGAACTAAAATCCAATCGGCTCGATAAGAAAGAATCTCTGTTTCGATTAAATACTCTGGCTCCATAATCCGATTCGTTCGCCGTTGAAGTTGGCTCCATGCCGTTACGAAGTGCCAACTTAGCCGTTGTTCCTTCTGGTGCCAAATCGGAAATGCGACCTCTTTTCTCTCTTGGATTAAGCGCTCGAAAATGCCCTTGGTATCAACCTCGGAGCCCATCGAACAATAAAGAAAATAGAGCCGCGCGGTGCAAAATCCGGAAATTGAAAACAAACGATCTCGAATCGTGAGTGAAAGCTCGTCTCTTTTCTGATTCGTAATCTTTCCTAACTCCAACTTAAAATGATCCCTCTGTAAGTGTTTCGTTTTCATTTTCGCTTCAAATCCGTTTGGTATAATCTCTAAAACTATCGATTTGAATGACGGTAAACCAATGGAGAGACGCCATAAATCCGATTGAAGGATCTCACGAAAGAGGTGGAGCAACTAAAGCCGACTTTCAAAGCGATATCTCCCACTTTAAGATTCGTTGTTCGTAGCAAGCGAGAGGCCTCCTCGAGTCGTGATCGACGGAGAACCTTTCCAGGAGTCTCTCCCCACTGCTCCTTTAAACGTCGTGTTAAATAGGCACGGGAATAGCCCATTTGGAGTGCAAGATTTTTAATGCTCCCTGGACTATAAGAAGGGGAGCCTGTCCCTCCTTCCCGTTCCGGTGATTGAAGCGCTGAGGAAAGAAGTGGAGAATTCCGCTCGACCTCCGTCCACCACTCATTGAGCCATTCGAAGGTTAAGGCAGACCAATCGTGAGAGCTTTTCGTCGCATTTTGGCGCACCGATTGAATGATTGAAAGGGCTCGTTGAATTGCATTTCCTTGAAGAGAAAGGGTCTGGAAATTTCCGTATTTATGAATGATATAATCGACGATTTGCAGCGAGGGATCTCCACTTACATTTAAAAATAAAGGCACCTCGACGTTTTGCATGGGTGAATAATGTACGAAATTCATCCATTGTGCAAACAAAACCCTTCGGCATGCGCCTTTTTGCGGGTTTTGTTCTTCAATGGATAAATTTCTTGGGTGTTGGGAGTTTAGCATCCAAGATGAGGC
>CAMCSM010000148.1 GCA_945877805.1 Methylacidiphilum caldifontis
CCCCGTACTTCAAATCTTTTCTCGGTTGAGGGAACTTTTGACTCCCCTCCTCAAGATTGCTCTCCACCATAATTCCGGTGAGATTCCGATTCCCCTCCGCTCGTTGACGAATCACACTTTGCCAGACCTGCTCCTGTTTCATGTGCTGCTTCTCCGAGTTGGCATGACTGCAATCGACCATTAAATCAGGCCGTAATCCCGAGGCCTTCAAACGAGTGATCGCATCTAAAATACTCTCGGCATCATAATTCGTTCGTGCCCGTCCCCCACGTAAAACCACATGAGTCGAAAGATTGCCTTTGGTCTTCACCAAGCTCGTCATCCCCTTTTCATCAATTCCGACAAAACTATGAGGATGAGAGGCCGCCATCATCGCATCCATCGCGACTTGGATGCTGCCATCGGTCGCATTTTTGAATCCGACCGGCATCGAAAGCCCACTCGCCATCTCACGATGAAGCTGTGACTCCGTGGTTCGTGCTCCGATTGCCGTCCAGGTCACTAAATCGGAGATATATTGAGGGGTAATGTTATCCAACAACTCCGTCGCGGACGGCATTCCCAAACTATTGATCTCTAACAAAAGCTTACGCGCCATACGAAGACCGGTATCAATGTCACAAGAGCCGTCAAGATAAGGATCGTTAATGAGCCCTTTCCAGCCAACGGTGGTTCGTGGCTTTTCAAAATAAACCCGCATCACAATAAAAAAGCGATCGGCGTATTTCCGATGCAACTCTAGCAGTTTTTTCGCATAATCGACCGCTGCGATCGGATCATGAATCGAACAGGGACCAATAATCACCAGAATACGAGGGTCTTCTTGATTTAAAATCTTATCGATCGTCAAACGACTTTGAAGAATCAAATCGGAAATCTCCGGAGTCATCGCGAGCTCCTCCTTAAGTTTCCATGGAGGAGTGATCGGCGTCACTTGGCTAATTCTGAGGTTAGAGGTTTTTTGCATAACAGAACCTCGAACACTAAGGAGCATTCCGGAAAATGGCAAATAATTTTCCTGTCAAAGATCCGCCGCAGTTTTGAAAGAAAACGTAGGTGGACGCCGACTCATTGAGCCTATCTCCAAACCCTTTTGGAGTCGGCGCCCCATCCCAATCGCATTGAATTCCGATTTATGAATTTTAAAAATCCGTACCATAATTATTTCCGCTTCCAGCGCAGAGGACTCATCGCTTTGCGATCCTTTTCCTAAGAGACAATTCTTAAGTATGAGTCATTGATAATGATCCTAAATTCGGCAGTTAAAATGGAGGCACAGCTCCGAAAGCTTTCGGAGGTGCCCCTCCAAATGGGACTCACCCTTTGGGTGACGGGTGGTAGAGAGGTAAATACGGCTTCAACTGCCGAATTTAGGATGATATGTTTACAGCTTTTCATGAATTAGCCCTGGGAGGGAGGGTTGTAACCTCGAATAATGTTGACCATTTTGCGAAAGACTTCAAGAGTGAGGGACTATGTCTCCGCAAATCGAATCCCTCCTGGTTCTTCAAGAACGCGACACCCGTCTTTTCACTCTGCTCAAGGAGATCGGCAACCTGCCCAAGGAAGAGGGGGCCTTAGACCTCAGGCTTCAAACAGCTCAAGCAACCTTTGATCAAAAGAAAAAACTCTCGATGTCCTTGGAGTCCGATCGTAAAAAAATCGAGCTCGAAGCACAATCCAAACAACAGCAGATCGGTCGCTACCGCCAGCAGCAACTCGACACCCGCAAAAACGAAGAGTTTCAAGCCCTCGGCAACGAGATCAAACATGCCGAAGAGGCCATCCAAGCCTTTGAAGATCAACAACTTGAGTTCATGGAAAAACTTGAGATTGCCCACAGACAACTGGCGCTCGATGCTGAGGTCCTCAAAAAAGCGACTTCTGACAATCAAACCGGAAAAGCAACAATCGCTCAAAAGAAAATCTCTTTAGAAAAATCCCTTACGGAGGTCAAAGCGTTGAAGCAAGAGGCAGAAGCCCACGTCGAAGCCGCCACTCTCAGTAAATATCAACGCATCATCGCCAATAAAAAAGAGAATGCCCTCGTTCCTCTCCGGAACGGAACCTGTGGCGGCTGTCATATGAAGGTCACCGCCCAAACGATGATTGCGGTCAAAGCCGATAAAGACCTTGTCTCCTGCGATAACTGCGGACGTCTCGTCTATCTTTTAGAATAACCACCGTGACCGCCCCTCGCTGCTGCGTCATTGTTCCCTCTTACAACTCCGGGCCGCGCTACGAACAAACGATTCAGGAACTCCTCGCCTTAAATGTTCCCCTCTATACCGTCGTCGACGGAAGCACAGATCAAAGCGACCGCTTCCTTGATTCGATTCAATCCCCTGACTTAATCGTCATTCGAGAGAAAATAAACCAAGGAAAAGGGGCGGCCGTTTTTATCGGAATGCAAAAGGCGTTGGAGGGACAGTTCACTCATGCCCTCATTATGGATGCCGACGGACAACATCCGGTAAATGTAGTTCTTCCTTTCTTTGAACTCTCACAAAAAAATCCCGAGGCCCTCATTTTAGGAAAACCGCTCTTTGGCTGCGAAGCCCCTTGGCTTCGACGGCTGGGACATGCCATCGCTAACTTCTGGGTTCATCTGGAGACAGGGGGGATAAAAATACAAGACTCCCTCTTCGGGTTCCGTCTCTATCCCCTCCATGAATCGTGTAAAATCCTCAGCTCTATTTCAACGGGGAAAGGATATGATCTCGAAACTCAACTCGCCGTTCGACTTGTTTGGGCCGGATTCAGCACGATCAATGTCGAGGTTCCCGTTCGCTACTTCGAGCAAAAAGAGGGAGGGATCTCCCACTTCCGCTACTGGAAAGACAATCTCCTCCTGATTCATTGCCACCTCACGCTTTTAAGAGAGAAAATAAAAATCGAACTCTCTAAGGGCAGCAGGAAACCAGGAATTTAAAACCAAAGTTCGACGTTACATTGGCGACTTTCCTCTCTACCAAGCTTGCTATTTGGTGGGAGGCCTTCAACTTCGCGAGCCTTATCGGGAAATGGGAGTGTGCTAATATTCCCTATCAAAGAGGGATCGTTTGACAAAGTGGCTCTTCTCTACAAGGGTAGTTCATGGCTTTACCTGATTCTTTCGCCTCCTCTATTGGATGGAATTTTGACAACAGCTATCGTCGTCTCCCCTCGGAGGCCTTTTCTCCGGCGATTCCGCAAAAGGTTCCGGCTCCTGAATGTGTGATCTTTAATTCCTCTCTCGCGGAGGAGATGGGATTGCATTTTGATAAAACCGCTTCTGAAAAAATCGCTCTTTTATTCTCAGGAAATGAAATTCCTCACGGCGCAGAGCCGATTGCTCAGGCTTATGCCGGCCATCAATTTGGGGGATTCAACATGCTCGGGGATGGGCGGGCAATTCTATTGGGGGAACACCTCGACCAGAGCGGGAAACGATGGGATATTCAACTCAAAGGAGCGGGTCGGACTCCTTATTCTCGACGAGGAGACGGAAAGGCCGCTCTCGGTCCGATGCTTCGTGAGTATCTCATCAGTGAAGCAATGCGAGCCTTGGGAATTCCCACGACACGCAGTTTAGCCGTTGTCCGAACGGGAGAGAGGATTGAACGGGCGACCGCACTTCCTGGAGCGATTCTCACCCGGGTGGCTCAAAGTCATATTCGAGTCGGTACTTTCGAGTTTTTCGCAGCCCGAGAAGATCGTGTGGCTCTCCAAAAATTAACGGACTATACGATCGCCCGTCATTATCCTCCCCTTGTTGAGAGTTCGAATCGCTACCCTCTCTTTTTAAAAGAGGTCATTATTCGACAGGCGGAGCTCATCGCTCAATGGATGTTAGTCGGTTTTGTTCACGGGGTAATGAATACTGATAATATCTCGATTTCAGGAGAGACGATCGATTATGGCCCCTGTGCCTTTATCGATCTTTATGATCCGGCGACCGTCTTTAGTTCGATTGATCATCAAGGCCGTTATGCCTATGGAAATCAGGCTCGAATGGCCTTTTGGAATCTTTCTCGTTTTGCAGAGACCCTCATTCCTCTTTTGGGTGAAACAACCGAGGAGGGAATTGCCGTGGCCGAAGAGCAGCTTCGCCGTTTTTCATCGGCCTTTGAAAATCGTTGGCTGTGTGGGATGAGACAAAAACTCGGAATCGCCAACGAAGAAAAAGAGGACAGAGACCTCTTTCAGGAGTTGCTTCGGTTGATGAATGAACAGCATCTTGATTACACAGAGACCTTTCGATTGCTTTCCCGTCCTGAGACTCAAAATCATCCGACCTTTCAGCGATCCGATTTCCTGCTTTGGAAAAAGAAGTGGGAGGTTCGTTTGAGTCGTCAATCTTCATCGCAAACCGACTCTTCAAAGAGTATGAGACGACACAATCCTGTCGTGATCCCCCGCAATCATCTCCTCGAAAATTCATTACAGGAGGCTTCAGAAAAGAATGACCTCCGAGCCTTTCACCGTCTATTAGAGGCGGTTACAACTCCTTATGAGAAGCGATGGGAGGGGAGTGAGTTCAGTCGGCCCTCCTCAGAGGATCAATCCGGATATCAGACTTTTTGCGGAACCTAGTGTAGTGCGTCACACGCTCTGTAACTTATCAAGTTTTGCTCTAAATTGTTTTACCAACTCTTTGTCTTTTGAAGGAGAAGTGAAAATTCTTTAAAACCATTTCTTGCATTAGAACTGGAGGGGCAGCCCCGACAGGTCGGGGCTGCCTTTGCCGTCCGATGAGGCACAGGGCCTGTGCCCCTCCAGTTTTTATCACCATTTTGGTGATATCGTTTACGAGGTATATCCATTCCCAATGCAAGAAA
>CAMCSM010000149.1 GCA_945877805.1 Methylacidiphilum caldifontis
GGAGGCTTTTGGGGGACGTATGAAAATTGATTTATCGATCCATTTTGAATCGGGGTAAAGTTTTTTTCGTATCTCAGGATTTTGAATCGTCTGAACCGCTTTAAAAGTACTTCCAAAGTAGTTTTCCTCAGAGATTCTTGCGGCAACGATTGGATTGAGGATTTTTTTCAGAAGCTCTAAGGTTGTCGGAAGTGTGTTTCCGAGGGCGAGATGATAAAGTTCGATTGGGGAGCCCTCTTCCGGTCGAACAATCCTCCAATGGGGATTTTGAGCCGCTATTTTTAGAAGTTCGCTCAAAGTTCTGACTTTTATTGGAAATTCCTCATTTTTCGGATCTGTAGGAGTTTTAAAATCAAGCTTTTTATCCGGTTTACCGACCTGTTCATCGGCGATCACCGTTAAAACATAGAGAAGCTCCGGGTCATTGGGGAAATCGGTTTGTGAGAAATCATCCGATTGAAAGAGCTCTTTCCATTTTTGAATTCCTTTAGGAAAAGCATCTTGGTGATAGGCAAATCCATAGTAGGTACAGCCATAGGGAATTGAAAACTGATTTTGACGGTCCAAAGGATGGTTGAGATAAAGGGGGAGGGGCCATTCTTTAGCCTGCAAGAGATTGGGGGGAAGCGGTTGAAACTTTTGATGCGTAATCCCTTCGATAATCGTGCGGTCTGGGAGGAGATAAAGATCGTACGATTGGGTCAGTGTCTTTTCTTTGGCTTGAGCGACCGTTTGATAGGAGGTGACTCCGATTGTTCCAAGAGCTTTGAGCTCTTCGATCAGCCATCCAGGGAAATGTCCTTCAGGGGAGAGAACTTGAATCAATCCTGCCGGACGAGAGGCATCTGGAAGGGGGGAGAGCGATGGTTGATTCGTTAAATGAGGATCTTGTAGCTGTGGTTTATACATAGTGCGAAGCAGGAACCTAACGCTAAAGAATAGGGGGAGTCAATTTTGAAAAGTGAGAATCGGACCGGAGAGATTTGAACTCTCGACCTCTTGCACCCCAAGCAAGCGCACTACCAAGCTATGCTACGGCCCGAAGAAAAGGAGATTCAACTTAGTAAGGAATGATCCTTTTGGCAAGGAATCGTTCAAAAATTCGAGAATTATTCATTTGATGAAGGGAGGGGAGGGCGACCGACGGGACTCGAACCCGCAACAGCCTGAACCACAATCAGGGGCTCTACCATTGAGCTACGGCCGCCATAAAGAGGAGGAGTGACTCTGAAGCGGTTTTACGGAATGCTCAAGCTAAAAATTGCTTTTTCGTTTACAATTCCAACGAGATTGCTAGGAGGAAGAGCTCGTACCATCAAAAAAATTATGTCAAAAACACTTACTCCTGAACAAATCGCTGATCTCCGTAGTTCCTTCCGTCGCTGTAGCGATGAGACGGTCCAAGCGATTCTCTCCTATCGCCACGTGCAAGATGCTTCGCAAATTCCGACGATTGTCCGTGGAATTATCGAGCGGTTTTTACCCTCGGAATCAATCGCGAACTTTAAAGTTTCGGGAGATGAAACCCGGCTCTCCGAGGATCTCGGGATTGACTCTTTAACGATGCTTGAAATTGTCGTCTCTGTTGAAGAGGCTCTGGATATGCGGATGGAAGACTCGCAAATGCGACAGATCCGTACGCTCGGCGATATTAAAGGCTATTTAGCCAACCGCGTCACGGGACAAGGGGAGGAGACCTCTTCCGGTGGCTCACGTAAGTATAACTCTCAGGCGGTTAAACTCTCTTTGCCGCAGCAGTTTCCCTTTCTATTTGTCGATCAGGCGGAGATTGAGGGAGACCTCGTTCGTGCGACTTATCAAGTGAAAGGGGATGAGTTTTTCTTGGATGGTCATTTTCCTAAAAACCCGATTTTCCCGGCCTCGATCATTTTTGAGGCCTTAGGACAGGCGGGCTGTCTTTGGATCATGGAATGCGCAGGGGAACGTTGTAACGGGGCAAAGCCGGATCAGGTTTTATTTGCTTCTATGGAAGGGGCCCGCTTCTTTCACAAGGTAAAACCGGGGGATTTAGTGGAGATGGAGATGAAGCTTGTAAAGCTTCGTGCTCCGCTTGCTGTTTTTCACGGAACGGTGAAGGTCAAAGGGCAAAAAGTAGCTCAAGTCGACCAACTGATGCTGGCTTTCGGTGACGAGTCGTTGATGATTGAGCATTCATAACTCTCGTCTCTCTAAGGAATGCACGAAGGCATGAAAAAAAGACAGTTTTTTCACCGCGGGGAAAACCAAGAGGAGCGTTGAGCGACGAAGAGTAAAAGAACCGAATTTCCCTCCGTTGTCCTCCGTTTACCCTGCGGTTAACCCTCCCTATCTCCTTAGGTTGAAGACTATGTGAGGTGTTGGGATTCAAATCTTTTCCAAATTCAAAATATCGGTTTAATCGTTGTCGGTTTATCTCCAAAGAGGGGCTAACGCTTTTAAAGTTTCTGTGACATTTTTTTCAATCGTGTAGCGTGCGCCTAGCTCGGCCGCCGCTTTTGAAAAGGGGGCTCGTACCTGAGGGTCGGAAAAATTTTCTAAGTGTCGACAAAGTTGAGGGATATCATCGGCACGATCCATGATCCATCCTTGAACTCCATTCTGAATGATCTCATGCGCCCCATTATGGCGTGTCGTAATCACCGGATTCCCTGCCGTAAGTGCTTCCAAAGTGACATTGGCAAAAGGATCGTAAATCGTCGGAAGGACGAAGAGATCGGCGGCGGCATAGATGTTTTGGATTTCAGTGGGAGGGGGTGAGTCGATGATCCAGAGTTCGGCCTTAGAATGCATCTGACGATAGGCCTTACGGAGAAAGTGATGTCCTTTGCGCTCCTTCCCAGCGCCGACGAGAAGAATGACATAAGCCTCTGGAGCCGTTTGCATGGCGAAACGACCTTTTTCTCGATCTCCGGTTTGAAATGTTTGTGTGGGGATTCCATTGGCTACGACCGCTATTTTCTCAGCGGGGAAATGGTATTTTTTTTGAATTTCTTTGGAGACCATCGTTGAGTTCGCAATCACGAGCTGGAGAGCGGGACTTTGATAAATTGCTTGATCGAGAGCTTCCATCATTCGGTTTTTTTGACGAATCAGATTTTGAATTCTTCCGAGAAAAGGGGAGTAGAGAGCTCGATTGTTCATCCAGGAGGCATGAAGCCCGTCCCCTGCTCGGTAGATTTCAACTCCAGGGACTCGGTCTAAGGCGAATCGGAGGTCGACATTTTTTTTAATTTTCTGAATTTTTTCAGCAAATTCCCACGGATTCCGAGAATCAATCGTACGAATATTTTGAATTGCAGAGGTTCGATTGCTCCAGCTTTCGCACCAGAGTTCGATTTCAATCGACTGTTTTTGAAGCTCCTCGGCAAGTCGCTCTAAATAACGCTCTGCACCTCCGGTAGGAGAGAATCGACGACGAATAAGAGCAATTTTCATTTGAGGAGGTGTTGATATGATTATGAAGGGTAAAACCTCTGAGAGTAAAGTCCGATTTAGGCAGAGAAACAGAAATGCAGTGATCTCTAAGCAAAACAATTTTGAACCACGAATAGGCACGAATGGACACGAATTTAAATGCATTCAAAACCATTTTTAACCGCGGATGGACACGGATGAACACGGATATAAATGCATTTAAAATGCAGGGGAGTATCTCCCGCAGCGAAGCAGAGGCGCAGCGTTTTAAATTCTCAATCCCAAAACAGTGCAAATTCCGATCTCGATCTGAATTCAAAAAATAAAATAAACGACTCTCGCAAACGTGTTTAAAGAGATCGTTTTTCTCATTTGTTTGGATTCGTTCCGCCAGCCGGACGAATCTCCACTGTTTTTTTTAAACGCTACGCCTCAGCGTCTCAGTGATTGTGCCCCGCTTCGACCCCGCACTAAACAATCAGACCTTGTTTTCTTATTTTTCGTTTCACAATGGTTTTCCCAGAGCACCAAAATAAGACGTTGCTCCGCAAATCGATGGATGTTCGGTTCCCGAACCTTTTCCGCGTGAGGAACGTCTCTGCATTTTAATGGATTTAATTCGTGGCTATTCGTGTTAATTCGTGGTTTGAAATTTTCCCCCTTGCAACCTCTGCGGAAAAAGCTATCTAAAAATCCCACTTAAATCGGGGTCATAGCTCAGTTGGTAGAGCGCTTCAATGGCATTGAAGAGGTCTGGGGTTCGATTCCCCATGGCTCCATTTTTTAGATCGATTGGATTTGAGAGGCACACGAAGAGAGGTTTAACCGCCAAGGGACGCCAAAAACGCCAAAGAAAACCGATTTGAGCGTAGCGAAAGGAGTAAGAGTTAACGGAGTCCTAAACGTTTGGTGCGGGGGCGTTAGCGGGGCACAACTAAAATCAGGGGTGGAGGGGGATTTTGATAAGACAGTTTTTAACCGCTTATTTTCGGTCATTAACGCTGATAGTTTAAATGAATTGAACTATGGTTACTCATTCTCACAGACCTTCCCAAGCCAACGCTTGAAAAAAACCGTAATCCTTCCCGCCTCAAAAGATCTCCCCACTAGCACGGTTTTCAGGCGATTTCACCTCCCAACTTTCCAAGGACAGACCATTTTTATCTTCAACAAGATAAGAAATAAGGTCATGACACTGAAGCCTCTCCAAATCCAAGAGGACATCGTCATTCAACCTCAGACACAAGTGACGCATTATCGTCATGGCATCTCCTTTTGTTCCTCCTGTCGAAGAAATGTTTACGACACCGCTCCCGGAGAGCTTCGTAACTGCCAAATCGGTCCCCAGACCAATGT
>CAMCSM010000150.1 GCA_945877805.1 Methylacidiphilum caldifontis
CAATGGCATCATCCAACTCGCAAAACGGAACGCTAGAGGCTTTCGTAACTTCGAATACCTCAGAGCAATCTCGTATCTGCGATGTTCAAAACTCCAACTCAACCTTCCCACTCTATGACCCACTCAAAACGTCGAAGCTTCAAAAAAAGGATCTCCTCTAAATCGTCAAAAAGTAAACGAAGTTGATTGATCCAATTCGAAAATTCTCCGTTCATGTCGTTATTTTACAATAAATTGTCCCCTTCCTACAAGACAGATTTCAAGAGATGTGTAGGGTTTAATAATGAGCGAATACTTCAAAGTCCCGAAAATCAAATACGAAGGCCCTAAATCTAAAAATCCATTGGCCTTTAAGCACTATAACCCGACGGAAAAGATTGAAGGCAAAACAATGCGAGAGCATCTTCGCTTTGGCGCTGCCTATTGGCATGTGATGCGGAATAGTCTCTCCGATCCTTTTGGTGGCGGAACGGCTCAAATGCCTTGGGATGATGGGAGCGACAGTGTCGCAAATGCCCAAAAAAGAGTCTCGGTCTTTTTTGAGTTTCTTGAAAAAACCGGAATTGATTACTACTGCTTTCATGACCGTGATATCGCGCCGGAATTAGGTTCCTTAAAAGAGTCGAATAAGGCGTTGGATGAGGTCGTTAAGGTATTCAAGAAAGAGCAAAAACGGACAGGGAAGAAACTTCTCTGGGGAACCGCCTGTTTATTTTCTCATGCACGATTTTCACAAGGGGCGGCGACCTCTCCGAATCTTGGAGTTTATACCCATGCGGCGGGGCAAGTGAAGAAAGCGATGGAGGTCACCAAGGAACTGGGGGGATTGGGCTATACATTTTGGGGGGGACGCGAAGGATATTCGACTCTTTGGAACACCGATATGAAGCGGGAGTTGGACCATTTGGCGGCATTTCTCCATATGGCGGTCGATTATAAAAAGGAGATCGGATTTAAAGGGCCATTTTATATTGAGCCTAAGCCCAAGGAGCCGACCACGCATCAATACGACTCTGATTCAGCGGCCTGTTTGAATTTTTTACGGGAGTATGGACTGCTTGAGCATTTCCAACTCAACATCGAAACCAATCATGCGACCCTTGCGGGACATACGATGCTTCATGAGCTCACCGTTGCCGCAGGAGCAAAGCGTTTAGGTTCGATTGATGCAAATTGTGGCAATGAACTCATCGGCTGGGATACCGATCAATTCCCGACGAATATCTATCTCACCACACAAGTGATGCTCTCTGTTTTAGGGATGGGAGGACTCAAAACTGGGGGATTAAACTTCGATGCGAAGCGTCGACGGGAGTCCCATGAGCCGATCGATCTTTTCTACGCTCATATTGGGGGGATGGATGCCTTTGCCCGTGGACTTAAGATTGCCGCGGCGATCCGGAAGGATGGAAGATTAGAGAAATTTGTGGAGAAACGTTATTCCACATGGGATTCTCCTCTCGGAAGTAAGATTGAAAAAGGAAAGTCTTCTTTCAAGGAACTCGAAAAAATTGCCTTAGAACAATCGGAGCCTGATCTTGCCTCAGGACGACAAGAGTTTTTAGAAAATCTCATCAACGACTTTATTTAATGAAATGAATGATCTCTGAGGAAGGCAAGAAGGCAGGAATAAAAATATGCGGCATTTTCCTGTTTTCCTTATTAAATTGAATTTTTCATAATCTCTTGAGTGATAGATGTTTATATATCTTAGGAAGTTTACTTCACTAAGAGAGTTTATTAAGACGTTTTTAAGTTGAAGGAAAAATAATTTATGATCACCCTTGGAATTGACTGCGGAACGCAAAGTACAAAGACCATCGCTCTGGATGGAGAAACGGGGGCTATTTTAGCCACTGCGAGTAAATCGTATGGACTAATCTCAGGGCTTCCTGCCGGGCACCTGGAGCAAGATCCGCAAGAATGGATGAGGGCACTTGAGGAGACGGTTGAAAAGGTTTTGAACGATCTCGGCACTCGGCGTCAAGAGGTTCGAGGAATGGGTATCTCGGGACAGCAACACGGTTTTGTTCCTCTTGATTTTGAGGGGAAAGTCATTCGCCCTGCGAAGCTCTGGTGTGATACCTCAACGACTTCTCAATGCGATCAGATACGGGCCCATTTCGGAGGCCGAGAGCAACTTATCGCACTGATTGGCAATGATATGCTTCCCGGTTTTACCGCACCGAAAATTCTTTGGTTGAAGCAGAATGAACCGGAAAACTTTAAAAAACTTCATCGAGTTATTCTCCCTCACGACTTCCTGAATTTCTCTCTCACCGGTCAAATCAGCATGGAGTATGGGGATGCCTCCGGAACTGCCTTGCTGGAGATCAAAAGCAAAGGTTGGTCTCAGGAGCTTTGCGACTTTATTGACCCCTCTCTTTCCTCTAAACTTCCTCCATTACAATCGTCCAAACTTGCCTCGGGAACGCTTCTTCCAGAATGGCTCAAAAAATGGCAGCTAAACAACCCCGTCACCATCAGTGCGGGGGGCGGGGATAACATGATGGGGGCGATCGGTACGGGAAATATTACCGACGGAGTGGTGACCGCAAGTTTAGGAACCTCGGGAACCATTTACGCTTTTAGCAGCAAGCCGGTCATTGATCCTCAGGGAGAAATTGCGGCCTTTTGCGACAGCACCGATGGATGGCTTCCGCTGCTGTGTACGATGAACGTCACGGTGGCGACTGAGGCCGTTTCTAAAATGTTTCAGTGGAATCACGAAGAACTTTCAAAAGCAATCCTTTCAACCTCAGCAGGGGCTGAGGGCCTTCTTTTCATTCCTTATTTACAAGGAGAGCGAACCCCGAATCTTCCTCAGGGAACAGGAACCTTTCATGGACTTACCTTGAACAATATGACTCCAGGACATCTCGCGCGGGCAACGATGGAAGGGGTGACTTTAGGGATGGCCTATGGGCTTCAGCGAATGAAATCGCTCGGAATCAATCCGCAAGAAATTCGCCTGACGGGCGGGGGAAGTAACAGTGCGGTTTGGCGACAAATCTGTGCCGATATTTTTAATTGTCCCGTGGTTGCTCTTGAAAGTGCCGAGGGGGCGGCTTTAGGGGGGGCAATCCAATCTCTTTCGCTTTGTCTGAATCAATCGATCGAAACTCTTTGCGCAAAACTGATCAAACTCGATGAATCGACTCGTGCCTTTCCCAAAAATGTGGCCGCTTACGAAGGGCGTTTAGATCAAATGATGAATTTCGTTCGAAAGATTTATCCGAAGTAATTTGACGCACTTCGCATGCCAGCTTCCACCTCACCTTCTCACACAGATCAGTCAATCCATTTTCAGGACAAAAGAGATCATGCGTCATGAAACGAACAGCGTTTTCAGCCTTGCTTTATTAGCTTTATAGCATAAGCTTAAAGACAAATGAATAAGCTTAAAGACAAATGAATAAGCTTAAAGACAAATCAAATTACTGGGCTTTTACGAAAGCGTTTATATTCTTCGTTTTTTTAGTTGGAACAGTCCAAGCTCAAAACACACCAAATACCGTCCCTAAAGCGAAGAAACATTCAGCGAATCTTGATAGTTCCTCCAAGAAAATTCAAGTGGGAGCTTATTATTTTCCAGGCTACCATGTCGACAAACAGAATGACGCGCATAAAGTACCTAATTTTACGGAGTGGCCTTGGCTTAAAGCGGCCAAGCCGCGTTTTGAAGGTCATCAGCAACCGAGGATTCCTTTGTGGGGTTATGAGGATGAGTCATTACCTGAAGTAATGGAGAAAAAAATAGATGCGGCCGTCAGCTACGGACTCGATTACTTTATTTTCGATTGGTATTATTATGATTCAGGAATATTTTTCGAAATCCTATTACTGGAAAATCGACGGGAAGCCTTACTTTAGTTTTTACGACCTTAATAAGTTAGTGGAGGGTTTTGGGTCAGTGGAGAAGACTCGTAAAGGGCTCGATCTTTTTCGTGAGAAAGCGAAAAAAGCGGGATTACCAGGTCTTCACCTCAATGCAGTTTTTTGGAATCAGGTGCTTCTTCCAGAGACTAAAGAGATAGCAGATCCTGGAAAGTTGATTGCGGATCTCGGTTTTGATAGTTGTGCTTCTTACTGTTGGGCTCATCACGGAGGGATGGATGTCTTTCCGTTGTCTTCCTATGAAACCCAAAAGGAAGTTTATTTTGATCATTGGAAGAAAACAGAAACAGCTTTCAAGCCTCCTTACATTCCCAATGTTTCGATAGGATGGGATTGTAGTGCCCGTTCCGATCAAACCAAGCCGTGGGTGCAAGGGTCTTATCCTTTTACCCCTGTCATTCAAGGGACCCCAGCACTCTTTCAGGAATCGGTTCAAGAGACGATCCGGAGACTCAAACAACCTGGGAATCATCTTCCGACTTTTAATATTAATTCATGGAATGAATGGACAGAGGGGAGCTATTTAGAGCCTGATAAGCTGCATAAATGGGGTTATCTCAAAGCGTTAAAAGCCGCACTCGCCGCAGAAAAACAATAAACCCATTTCTTGCATTGGGGATGGATATAACTCGTAAATGATATCACCAAAATGGTGATAAAAAATGGAGGGGCACAGGCTCTGTGCCTCATCGGACGGGGAAAAGGCTCGTAAAACGAGAAGATCTCTCCGCTGGAAGCGGAAATAATTTTGGTACGGAGGGAGGAGGGGGTACAACTGCAGCCCCGA
>CAMCSM010000151.1 GCA_945877805.1 Methylacidiphilum caldifontis
GCCTCAAGGGCAACTCGGGATTTAAAGGTAGAATCGTGTCTTCGTCGTTTTGCTTTCATTTTAGTGGCTCCAGTTTGAACTTTTGTTCGTCCCTTGACCACCATTCGATAGCTTAACCACTGGTCTGAATTACGGGGACCACCTCAAACTGCATTATTTTTAAACGCAACTCTTGGACTTATATTTTGGAAAAAAGGAAGTCAACCGGAGTTAATCCTGATATGTGCTTCAGCTATTTTACTTTCCTATTTGAGACAGGAGATTAAAGGTCTGCTGCTCTCTAATGCATCAAAATCAGTTAAAGATGAATGATACTGGGGTCTGTCCAGCAGAGGAAAGCCATCCGTATACTGGGGTCAGTCCAACACCTAACACAAAACTTAACATTGCAGAGAGAAAGTTTAGAAACGGTGGATGGCAAGAAAGCGATAAAAGATCATGAGTGTTAGGTGTTGGACTGACCCTAGTATAACGAATGAGGATACCAAAGGACTTCCGATTTTAACAAAGCCGTTTACA
Organism: Methylacidiphilum caldifontis; assembly: GCA_945877805.1. Taxonomy (GTDB): domain Bacteria; phylum Verrucomicrobiota; class Verrucomicrobiia; order Methylacidiphilales; family CAMAQI01; genus CAMAQI01. The sequence continues at coordinate 520 of CAMCSM010000151.1, forward strand.
ATTCAAAAACTTTATCAAAAAATTCAAGAGACGATTAGCTAAGAATCGTTGATGTCTCCTTAGCGTTCGGAGGGAGATTAATACAAAACATTCCTAGTAAAGTAAACTTCCTAAAGTATATAAACATCTATCGTCCAAGAGATTATGAAAAAATTCAATTTAATAAGGAAAGCAGGAAAGCAGGATTTCTTATTGAATCATTGAGATTTGATCCTGAACTCTTGTTTTTTTCAGATCTAAATCGGCTTTCAGCTCTTTCCATTCGGTAATTTTTTCGGCGGGGGCTTTTGAAAGCATATGGGGATCGTCGAGTTTCTTCTGCGTAATTTCGAGGTCTTTGAGAATCTTTTGAAGCTCTTTTTCAAGTCGTTGGGATTCCTTTACAGGATCTAAAATTCCTTCGAGGGGGAGATAGAGATCACCAATGGTGGTGAAGGCAACGGGAGTTTTTTCCGGTGCTTGGTCGATTCGCTCTAAGGAAAGCGCATTCAGCAATAGTTTCATGACCTCTAAGTTGGGGTCTGAAATTTCTCCTTTCGGTTTTAATAAAAACTTAAATTTTTGGTTTGAGGGGAGGTTGAATTCCCCACGGAGTGCGCGACCTTGGGTCACGGCACGATAGAGCTCTTTTGCGATTTCAATGTCGGAGAAAGCGGCCTCGGTCGATGGTTTCGGCCAGGAGGCGAATTGGATCGTGCTTTTGCCTAATCCGAGCTCGAGCCAGAGCTCCTCGGTGATGAATGGGGTAAAGGGATGAAGAAGTCTTAAAACAACTGAAAGGGTGTAGTCGATGGTTTCTAGAGTTCCCTTTCGCGTCGGGGAGGCTTCATTATAAAAATCGGCTTTTGCGGCTTCGATAAAGTTGGAACAAAAATCGTTCCAAACAAAATCATAAAGTGTGGAGGCCGCTTGGCTAAATTCATAACGATTAAAGGCACTGCTCACGGTCTTGATGACTGTATTGAGCTGATCAAGAAGGAGCTGCGAGAACGGGGTGAGGGGGTATTGGTTCGGGGTTGCCTCGGGATTGAGGTCTCCTTGCATCAGTCGGAAACGGGCTGAATTCCAAAGTTTGTTACAAAAGTTTCGTCCCTCTTCGATTTGTTTTTCATCAAATCGGATATCGAGTCCTTGGGGGGCAATTCTCATCAATCCGAAACGAATTCCATCCGCTCCATAGGTCGCAATGAGGTCGAGAGGATTCGGTGAATTTCCGAGGGATTTCGACATCTTTCGCCCCTGACGATCTCGAATCAGTCCTGTAAAGTAGACATCCTTGAAGGCAAGATTTGCTTCTAAGGAGGAGTCTGATCCGGGTTGGAACTCAAGGCCTGCAATAATCATGCGGGCGACCCAGAGAAAGATAATGTCAGGGCCGGTGACAAGAATCGAGGTGGGGTAAAACTTCTTTCGTGTTGGAAGATCCATCGTTTCGTAGGCCCAAAGCCATGAAGAAAACCAAGTGTCGAGAGTGTCAGGATCTTGTTCCCAACCGGTTCCAGGAGATTCGATCTGGCATTTGACCTCCTCGTTTTTTGTCCAAACGGGAACACGATGACCCCACCAGACTTGACGAGAGATGCACCAATCTTGAATATTTTCGAGCCAGTGGTGGTAAACCTTTTCGTGATGTTCTGGATAAAATCGGATCAGATGCTCTTTAACGACTTGGATTGTTTGATCGATTTTTGGATAGCGAAGGAACCATTGATCACTTAATCGTGGTTCAATCGGCACATCGGCACGCTCACTGAATCCGACATTATTTTGGTAATCCTCTGTTTTTTCCAACAGCCCACGGGACTCTAAGAGCTCCTCCGATTTCGCCCGTGCTTTAAATCGTTCGAGTTGATGAAGCTCCGGTTCATCCGCGCACTCCATGAATCCTTTTTCATTAATGACGCAGCCAAAATCGGAGGGATTGATCGTTTTATTCTGCTCCAAATAGATTTCAAGATCGACCTTATCGTGAGCCGGGGTGACCTTGAGGACTCCGGTTCCAAAGGCTTTATCGATTTGAGTCGAGGGAATGATCGGAATCAATGTTTTTGAAAGAGGACGATAGGCCTGTTTTCCAATGAGCGCGCTATAGCGTTCATCTTCAGGATGGACGGCAAGGGCCCAATCGGCAGAAATTGTTTCTGGACGAGTCGTCGCCACCACGAGAAATTGGCCGGGAGTTTCCGCGATTTCGTAGCGGACGTAGTAAAGTTTCCCTTTTTGGGGCTTGGGAATAACCTCTTCGTCGGAGATTGCAGTTTGAGATCCAGGGCACCAGTTGACCATTCGTTTTCCACGGTAGATCAGGCCGCGTTGATAAAGAGTGACAAAGGCCTCTTGAACCGACTTGGAGTAGGCGGGATCGAGAGTAAACCGTTCACGACTCCAATCGGCGGAACAGCCGAGTTTTTTGAGTTGTTGAATAATGATATCGCCGTGCGTTTTTTGCCATTCCCACGTTACTCGAAGGAACTCTTCACGGCCGAGATCAAAGCGGGTTTTGTTCTCATTTTTTCGGAGTGATTTTTCAACGACCGTTTGCGTTGCAAGTCCTGCATGATCAGTTCCGGGGAGCCAGAGAACCTCTTTGCCCTCCATTCGAGCCTTACGACAAAGAATATCTTGAATCGAGTTATTGAGAACGTGACCTAAAGTGAGAACCCCCGTGATATTGGGAGGAGGCATGACAATCGAAAAAGGGGGCTTCGAGGAGTGCTCATCGGCACGCCAGGCATTGCTTTGGATCCACTGGGAGTAAAGACGATCTTCGACTTGTGACGGTTCGTAACCTTTTGCCAATTCTTTCATGGCGGTGAATGCTAACGTCCGCTTTTTATTTTGTAAGAACAAAATAAAAAGGATTTTTTCTTATTTCTTTAAGAGTTGAACCATCTCTTGGACCGCACGAAAGAGACCGACTTCGATCGATCGGGAGACAATGGTGTGACCGATATTTAAGGTATTTACTTCAGGAAGGGCATGAATAAAAGAGGGGATATTTTGGTAGTTGAGGCCGTGACCTGCATTGACAGTAAGGCCAAGTGATTTCCCGAGGCCAAGGGCTTTATTGAGCCGCAAGAGTTCCTGTTTTTGCGCGGTTTTAGATTTTGAATTGGCAAAGACACCGGTGTGGAGTTCGATAAACTGAGCCCCTGTTCCGGCCGCGGCTTTGACTTGATCTTCGATCGGATCGATAAAAAGCGAGACGGCAATTCCTTGGGATTGAATTTTTGTCGTCGCTTTTTTAATTTTGGTAAAATGGGTCAGCACATCCAGTCCCCCCTCTGTCGTTACTTCTTGGCGTTTCTCAGGAACCAGGCAGACTTCGGTTGGTTTTAGCTTTAGGGCAAAATCGATCATTGCAGGGGTGATCGCCATTTCAAAGTTAAGAGGGGCCTTGATCTGTTTCTTCAAGAGGATCAAGTCTCGATCTTGCATATGTCGACGGTCTTCGCGGAGATGAGCGGTGATATTATGGGCTCCCGCTTCAACGCACAGTCGAGCGAGGGCAATCGGATCCGGCTCTTGATTAAATTGAGCTGATTTATAGCGAGCCTGACGCAGGGTCGCAATGTGGTCGATATTCACTCCTAGAAATAACATGATCTGAATTTGACGATTGGAATGATCGTTGCAAGCCTTCAATGATCCCCATTTAAAATGGAATTCAATTGGAACTCTCTAAGAATAACAACCAAAAAAAAATTTAACCGCCATGTTAATACAAAATTCGCCATGTTATAAAAATCTATTTAAACCGTTTATCTTCACAAATCCGTGTCGATCCGCGTTCATCCGTGGTTAAAAATGGTTTTGAAGGCACTCAAAAGGAGAAGGAAGATTTTTTAAGTAAAAGACTTGGATCTGCTTCAGATTCAGCTCATGATTGATTGATGAAATCGTGGATCTCTTCATTTAAACGTTCATTTCCTAAATCCCTTTATCGTTTTGATGCGAAGACAGTTGCGATTTATTCGACCGATGCCTGGTTCGCTTCTGCGGCTCCTGAGATTGTCTGTTTTCCTAAAAATGTCCGCGAGGTTTCAGCAATTGTAAAATTTGCGAATCAATACAATGTCCCGCTGACGGCACGAGGAGCGGGGAAAGGATATGTGGGGGGGTGTGTTCCGGTCAAAGGGGGG
>CAMCSM010000152.1 GCA_945877805.1 Methylacidiphilum caldifontis
CAGGCGATTCGTTTAGCCGGCCAAGGAGAGCCGGGAAAAAAATCGGGGGCAGCGGGCGATCTTCTTTTGTACGTCCACTATGCGAAACATCCCGATTTTGAGGTCAAAAAGACCGACCTTTTTTCAGAGATCGCGATTTCACCATGGGAGTCTGTTTTAGGCTGTAAGACTTCCGTTCGAATTTTAGATGGGGAGTCTCGTATCCAAATTCCTGCAGGCACTCAAAATCGACAGAAATTTAGACTTCGTGGGCAAGGACTTCCGAATCGAGATGGGGTACGAGGGGATCTTTTTGTAAAGGTGATTTTAGAGGTTCCTCCTCATATTACCTCGCGCGAAAGAGCGTATTGGGAGCAACTTGCTCGAAATTCAAAATTTAACCCTCGTCAATCGTAAGAGTATCGATGTCTCAAATCGATGTGACGACTCATTGGCGAAGTCCGAAATTCGGGATCGCACATCCCGTTCGTTTAAGAATTATTGAGGATGAGGGGAAAATTCTTGCGCTTATCTCAGCCCCTTCGGATGCCTCTGAAGAGGTGTCGCGGCTTCTCAATCAACAACTCGATTTTGAATTTGAAGATGCCGCCATCAGTATCGCCGCGGTTTTTTCATTAAAACCGCTTGAAACCATTTGGTTAAGAGAACTCACGATGGAGGGCCGACCGCATCTTCGAAGAGTGATCATGGATGAAAAAAACGGGCTACTTATTAATGCGAGATCCGGAGTGTTAACTCCTTGGGAAAGCTCGGTGATTAAAAATAAAAATCGTTTGATAAAACGATCGAAATCCTCCTCTCCTTGGCGGTGGAGTTACGGGGTCATCTTCGGGTTAATTTTAATGCTTATTTTTCAACTTCTCACGGACAAGGAGCTGAAGCGATCCCTTCATCAAAAAGAGGGGGAGCTTCAGTCAACCACGCGACGTTTAGAGGAGATGTCTCAAAAAGTATTAATGATTGATCTCATTGAAAAAGAAAGACAACAAGCCGAGGGAGCCAAGTCCTCCTTAAAAAGAATTTATCGTCAAACCACAAATGTCGTGATTAAGCTTCCTCCTCCTGAAAAAAAGAACCCTCCTCTCTCCTCCGAACCTAAAAAGAACTGGGTTGAACTTTGGAATGAACAACTCTTTAAGCCGATCCCCTTACGTGAAGAGGAGAAGCGATAATGAACAACCGGATAGCTGAATAGCCTGATCGCCTGATAGCTGGATAGCTCAAAACCAGAAGAAAAAAGCTTTGCGAGGTATATCCATTACCAATGCAAGAAATGGGTTTATGCATACGCCTGCCCGGCAATCATTGTCGGGGGTGTGGCTAATCCCTTCGTATTTCTCAGTAAGAGGAAGAGACAAATCAAAAAAGCAATAAGTCGCCTTTAAATTTCAAAAGCTATTCCGCTATCCAGCTATCTAGCTATTAGGCTATACAATCAGCATTGCATCCCCATAGCTAAAGAATCGATATTTTTCTCGAATCGCTTCTTCATAAGCTCGTCGAATCAGCTCCGTTCCTCCAAAGGCAGAGACCAACATCAATAGGGTCGATTTGGGAAGATGAAAATTAGTAATCATCGCATCGACTTGTTGAAATTCGTAGGGGGGATAGATAAAGATCTTTGTTCTCCCTGTTTGTGCCTCAAGGGTGGCGGCACTTTCGAGAACGCGAACGGAGGTGGTTCCGACGGCAATAACTCGATCTGCTTTTTTTGTTTTTTCCAATAAATCCTCTGGAATTTCAAAATATTCCTCATGCATGACATGACTTTCAATATTTTCGGTCTTCACGGGACGAAAAGTCCCAATCCCGACGTGAAGGGTCACAAAGGCATGAGGGAAGCGGGCGATTCGTTCCGGGGTAAAGTGAAGTCCTGCCGTGGGGGCGGCGACAGAGCCCGGTTTTTGTGCGTATACCGTCTGATAGCGCTCGTGATCTTCAGAATCAATACGCGCCTCCGATTCCTGCTCTCTTTTTTTGAGGATATACGGAGGAAGTGGAATCTCCCCAAAAGCCTCGAGCGCTAGATCCCCGAAGAACCGGAGCACTCTTTCCCCTTGGGGAAGAACGCGAAGCACCTCTGCGCGAATCGGAGCGACTCCCTGCTTTTGAAAAGCAGGATGAGGATCAAAGTCGATCGTTTTACCAATCGGAGCCTTGCGTCCTGGACGCATCAGCGTAATCCAGTGATTCGGACTCGATTCCTCAATTAACAGAACTTCAAACTCCCCGTTTCGTGAGGTGAGTCGACTCGGGATCACTTTACTATTATTAAAGACAAGGAGATCGGTCGGCTTGAGATAGAGATCGATCTCCGAAAATTGACGGTGCTCGATTTTTCCGTTGGAACGATCGATCACCATCAGTCTTGATCCCTCTCGAGAGGGGGAGGGGTGAGAGGCAATGAGCGATTCAGGAAGCGGGTAGTCAAATTGAGCAAGTTTCATAGAGATCGAGAGGATAGTCGTTCTAGTTTAGATTATGAGTGATTGATTTTAAAGTAAAATGCTTCATCACTCCCTCTATGGCTTATTCGACAGATCAGAAGATAGCGATACAAAAAGTATTAGCGGAATCGAAGGAGCCGCTTAAACCAACCGATATTTTAAAAGCCGCCCGTCTGTCGATTCCTACTTTAGGCATTGCGACCGTCTATCGTCACCTTCAAGGGCTTCAGAAAGAGGGGCGGGTGGAGGGGATCGAAGTCCCCCAGAGTTCTCCTCGATACATTTTATCGAACGATCGATGTTCGAGTTATTTTCTTTGCACCCAATGCGATCGTCTTTTTCCCCTTCGAGAGGAGAGCCAAGAGATCAATTCCGTGATGATGACCCAATACGATGTCAGCTCCTACCAAGGATTTTACTATGGAGCCTGCAAAGAAAAATGTGGGCCGATTTAAGGGGGGGGTAGACTATTTTTTAGGGGACTTACGATTTTTGAATCGTGAGAGAATCGAGCGAGTCGCCATCTCTCTGCGACGTTGCTCTTCAAACTGTGCTGCACGATTATTGACAGGAAGCGCCTTGATCTCGGGATCTGTTTTTTTAGGAGGAGGGGTCGACATGAGGGAATAATCCCTCAAAGAGGAGCGCGTGTCGAGGAACGATTTTCTTATGGAAGGATTTGGGATTGGCTCTTGGGCTTTATTCCCGCTAGGGTTTTCTTTGTCATGACACGTATTCATTTAGATGATTTTTCAAAAAATTTCTGGGGGGCCTCTTTAAAGGAGCTCACGTTACCCTCTTTACTGTTGCGGCAATTGAAGCGAAGAGGCTCTGAGACTTTGTTGATCGATGCCTTTTTAGGGGATCGTACTTTAAACGGCTATCAGACCATAACGATCGGCTTGTTAATGGCGCGTTGGCTCAAGGAGAATGTGAAAGAAAAGCGGGTGGGGATCGTGCTCCCGACAGGAATGGCGGCTTTTTTAGTCAATCTGGGTTGTGTATTAGCAGGAAAGATTCCGGTGAATTTAAATTTCACGGCAGGAAGGAGCTCCAATGAGTCCTGCATTCAAAAAGCGGGGATTCAATCGATTTTTACCGTCGCTCCGATGATCGAAAAATTCCCAAATTTCCCATGGGGAGATCAACCTCATGATGTGAAGGCGATTCTCACCGGATTTTCAAAAACCAAAAAAATAACAGCCTTTCTTCAGTCCTTCTTCCTCCCTCCCTCTTGCCTCTCAAAAAGCCTTCAGATTCCGGACTCTTCGACGGAATCTGAAGCCGCACTTTTATTTACGAGTGGTTCCTCAGGGGAGCCGAAGGGAGTGGTGTTGACCCATCGCAATATTCTTTCCAATGTTTTACAAGTTCATTCTGCGTTGCGGGGACTTGAGTTGGATAGTCTCTTAGGGTCACTTCCTGTGTTTCATAGTTTTGGATTTACCGTGACCCTCTGGTGGCCCCTTTTAGGAGGGCCGAAGGTCGTCACTTATCCGAGTCCGACGGAGACAAAGGCCTTGGCGGAAACGATTGAACGACATCAAATCAAACTCTTATTGAGCACCCCGACTTTTTTAAGAGCTTTTATTCGCCGTGCCACGCGGGAACAGTTGCGAAGTCTGAAGATGATTGTCACGGGAGCAGAGAAATTGCCGCAGGCGGTTTTGGAAGGGTTTGAGTCGAAGTTTGGAACTCCTGTTTGTGAGGGGTATGGGATGACGGAGGCGACTCCAGTAGTCTCGGTAAATCTTTTGGAGAGTAATGGAAAGCCGGGGGCTCAACGAAAAATAGGAACGGTGGGGAAACCCCTTGCTGATGTTCAGGTTGAGATTCGCGATCCCTTTTCTGAGGCGGTTCTTTCGAGTGGTTCGGGGATGATCTGGATCAAAGGGCCGAATGTTTTCTCCGGATATCTGAATGATCCAGAGAGAAGTGATCAGGTCTTAAAACAGAGCTGGTATAAAACCGGAGATTTAGGATTTCTCGATGAGACCGGTTTTTTAGTGGTGGAGGGACGTTTGAGCCGATTTTCAAAAATTGGAGGGGAGATGGTTCCTCATGGAGTCGTGGAGGAAAAAATTCAGCAAGTGTTAGGAATCTCCGACTCGGAAATTTTGGAGATTGCGATCGCGGGAGTCCTCGATGAACGCAAGGGGGAGGCGCTTTTGATTTTAA
>CAMCSM010000153.1 GCA_945877805.1 Methylacidiphilum caldifontis
GTAATTAATATCGACTTTAAACACGATCATTTTCAAGTAGAGGCCGATCAACCTTGGATTCGTACAAGTTATGCGAATGCACTCCAGCTTCCGTATTCAGGTAAATCCTACGAAATTGTTTTTTCAAACAGTGTCATTGAACATCTTCAAAAAAAGGCATCCGTGTCATGACGTAAAAAGTAAAATATTGACAAGAAGGAGTAAGGGCGGTAGAGGAGAAATATGCCGAGGAGTATCCGAGTGGAGTATGTGGGGGCGATGTATCCTCCTTCGCTTTAGCTACTGCGGACTTGCCATGTGATGAACAGGGGGAAGGACTATCTACTAAAAATCGAGTGTTTCAACAAGTGCTTCCAACGTCAAATGATGATGGTCAGCGACAAGCTTGAGGATGCTTCTTAATGTTCCCAACCGCACAGGAGAGTGATTCGGGACTGTAACATGATGTTGCCCGTCTTTTTGGGTGGTTAATCGTATATGCGAACCGTCTTGTCGGGTTTTCTCGTAGCCAAAGGCTTTAAGAGATTTGGCTAATTCTAAACCAGATAAATCACGGGGAATTTTCAAGCGGCTAAAACCTCATCACGAACAAAATGTAAACGGATGATTTTTGGAGCGATGCCTGCCTGCCCGTCCCCAAAGTGACAATGAACAGCCTCCTTTACCATTTCACGAAGGCTCTCAATTGAGTCAGCCTCCGTTACAATCGAATGCCCTAAAGCAGTAGCGATGAATCCGCCATCGACTTCGTCCTGTTGTACTTCAAAGATTATTTCGCTCACGAAATTACAATAAGGGTTGAGTTTATTTATTCAAGAGGTTTTGTTGTTAAAAACTTATTTCCCATCGTAGCGATTTTTTATAACCCCGACAAAAATCGGGGCAGGTTGTGGTCGTACGGTTTTTTAGGTTTTCCAACTTTGAGACGGTATAATTTACTCAAATACGTCGTAGAGTTGTGAGAGATATGATCAGTGTGTTCAAATCCATGTTGATTCGTTCCACAAATCTTTGATTTGGTTGTGCCCCACTTCGCCCCCGCACCAAACAAAATGACCCTGTTTTTTATTTTTCGCTCTGCGATGGTTTTCCCATCAAACTCAGGTCTGCAAAATCACCCTTTCCCCTTAGATTTTGGTTGCACCCCCGTTGACCCCTGTGCCAAACGGATTAGACTCCGTGGATTTTTTTCTCTTCGTCACTATGTTCCTCTTGGTTTTGTGCGACCTCCACGACAAAGTCGTGGGTCATCTTTTCCGTTCCCAACGGAAAAGATTGCATTAAAACTTTATTCAGTTGCGCCCCCATTGACCCCTGCGCCATGCGGTTAGGTCTCCGACTATATGTGGACTATTCGCTTCACGAAATGCGTTGTTTTAAATCAATCGATTTGGTCTGATCCCGGACCGCTTCCAAGAAGCAAGCCAGAGCGAGGTTTCGAGCACGACGTAGGACGCCGTCGCTCGAACGAACCAAAAGCCCCAACGCCTCATCCGAGAACGTCGAATACGGCAGGCCGACTGAATCGAGCTCCCCGAGAAGGAACGCTTGGATCTGATCGGGATTCAAGCGTGGAATGATCACCGAAAAGGTGATTCTAGATTTGATATCCTCGTTGACGGAGAGATGCAGGTTGGTCATTAAGGAGGGTTGCCCGATTAAAATCAGATTATGATTTTTTGAAAAATCCTTGTTAAAATCGTAAGCTCGCACTCAATCCGCCACCGAGATCGAACTTATCATACTCCTCAATGCGTTCTGCGGTTGAAGTTCTTTCTTCGTAGGATCCAAAGCAAGAAACCGTGAACCAATCGGTCACTTCCCAACTGAAGGAAGATCCTCCTGTAAAGGTAATATCCTCTCGATTGCGATAAACGAGATCCTGACGGTGGTCGTTGATGTTATAATTTGAGTATTGAAGTCGCGCAAAGGGTTGAACAAAAACTGTCGGAACAATTTGTTGACGCACCGAAAGAGATAAAATGGAATCGAGACGGTTATTCAATTCATGACGGTCGGTTCCGTCGAGATCATCCACGGAATTATTATTATCGGAATCGGTGTATCTAAGTTTTCCCTCATAACCGATCACCGCCATTGTCACAGGGGTGATTTGGAAAATTCGTGCGACGGAGCAAGAGGGGACATATTCTTTATAAAATTCCGAATAATTCTGGGATTGATCAGGAGGTGTATCGTCGACTTTTTCATGAGTGAGTAAACGAGTGAAATCAAAACCAAGCCCGAAGATCCATTTTTCATCAACAAGATAGGTGAGATTTCCAAATATGGTTTGCGAATCAAAATCAAATCGATTATAGCCTCTCACATCCTCTTGCGGGGTGTCTCCTGCGTAACGAAACATCGGTTGAGTATCTCCAAGGGCATAATTAAACCATTGATGACGGAAACCGATCTTCGGGAAAAGCGCATTAGCTCCCACTTGAATAGGATCGGGAGCAAAACTAAATTCAGCAGTGGAAGCCAAAAGAGTGGTATCAACGACTTTATTATGCCAATTATTTGCCTGAAGAAGCATGTTTGATGTATAAAGATATTGAGTGTCAAATTTAACATCCCACCAACGTCGAATTTGTTTGCGCTTAACGATATATTGAGGTCCGAGATCGTTTCGATCCCCGGGAATTATTTCAGGAACTTGTTCTTCTTCTCTTAATTCAGAAAGATGAGGAGTTCCGACTTTCAAATCTCGACGACGATTAAGCTCCTCGGTTTGATTAATTCGTGCATCTTGAGCTGTAATCGAGCCCACTAAAATCATGCCACAAAAAATAGAGAGGACAGTTTTCACGGCCCGATCTTATTACTGTTAATATTGAAGACGGTTGTTCCATCGGTGACTTTAGTTCCAGGACCTCCGTTTCTTTGGGTAGACTGAGCATTATCACCAAAGATGTTTAAGCTCCCTGAATTATTGGGAAGTGACCCTGTACCATCAAAATACCAATTTCCAGTTCTTGTGGAGGCATTAATAACTTTCGAGCCCGTATATTTGGACATATCTAAATGAGTGAGATTAATGGTATCTCCCCTTAATTCGGTAACCGCTGAATTAAAAATGGGATAGGCTAAATCAATTTTCCCATTTCTCGAATCGAGAACGAGTCGATTTAAATTTCCTGCGGTTCCTCCAAATAATAATGAACCTCCTGTTGATGAATTAATAATATCCCCTGAAGCCTCGAAGGTAACGGTGCTTGCGGAAAACTTTAAATCCGTCGTGGCATATCCAAAATCAATTTGTCCCCCAGTACTAATAAAATGTAATGCGTTTCCTGTGTTTGAAAATGAAGCAGCGCCCGACGAGAAGGTTATCGTTCCGCTCGCAAAGATCCCGAACTCCTCTAAAATTCCGAATCTTCCAAAATCATATGCGAGAGGGGAGAAGCTACCGTTTTTACCGCTGATCGCTCCATAAGTCCCTTTCGCATCAATTTTAAAGCCTTTATAAACTCCTTTCGCAGGGATGGTTGAAAGAAATACGTTATTGCCAGTCAAATTAAAACTATTGAGGGTTAAATTGACTCCACTTTGAGAATCCAAAAAAGAAGAAAGGAGAGGAAATGAGTTTGGCAAGAGAGTTTGACCGTCCACTTGTGGATTGAACGGTAAAAGCTTGGAACCACGATTATCAGCGTCGCCTAACTCACGATTTGTCGATATCGCTTTTCCGCTTTTGATCTCATTTTGCTGAGAATTTGCGGCCTTATTGATTTTTTCTAGAGAAGAAATTTTATTATCAAAGCCATTGATAAGATCTCCTCCTTGAGCTGCTCGTTGAAGATCAAAATTAATAACAGGCCCCATGGTCGTTTTACCAGGCATGATAAAGGTCATTTGCCCCTCTTTTAATAGCTTATTGCTTCCACCTGGAAGGGTTACTCGACTACTCCCCTCCAGCACCATTAATTTAAAGCCGCCGTTGGAGGTCGCGCCAACCATGATCGTCGTTCCCGTCACCGCAGCGGTGGCGGCGGCGGTCTTGATCGTTCCTCCTCCCATTCCTTTGGGAGAGTGAAATAAAACGCTGCCGCTTTGGAGGTTCATCGTCCGTTTTGCGGCCTCAAAGGAGAAGACGGTATTGGAGCCGATCCGTGCAATGGTTTTGTCGGGAGCCTCAAGCTCCGCTCGTGAATCCATCCCGGTACGAATGACCTCGGGGACCTCAAAGTTGTCATTGACCTTCGCCTCCCGCATCTCGGTGGCGTTTGCCTTGGAGATGCGAACATCGCGAATCACCTCAGTAAAACGGGCTTTCTGTAGATTATCCGCAGAAAGCATCGCAATTCCTGTGAGGAATAAGGCTGACAGATAGATTAAGCGCATGGCTTTTGTTAGCAACTGGGAGATATCGATGCAAGTAGTGATTTTAATATTCCACCACTAGTACCTTGTAACATTAAAAATTTCGGATATTGACTACTTCATTCTTGGCGTTCAATTTGAAGGAATGACCCCACGATACAAAGTTACCCTCACTGACGAAGAACGCAGAGAACTCGAAACAATTACTCGGCACGGAAAAACCACCG
>CAMCSM010000154.1 GCA_945877805.1 Methylacidiphilum caldifontis
AGGGAAAACCATTCGTGAAACGAAAAATAAGAGAACAGGGTCTGATTGTTTGGTGCGGGGGCGCAGAGGGGCACAACCAAATCGAAGATTTGTAGCGGGGGAGCAAATAACACAGATACCACGGATGGAGGAGTTTATAAAAATGAACCTCTGTTTTTTCCTTCACCCACAGGGTGAAGGGGTAATTTTTCTTAAACCGTTGAAAATCCGTGTGATCCGTGATATCCGTGGTTCCAACTGATTTTTCTAGCTTATCGTTTTCACGATCCTTTTCCTCAGAGTTATTTCTTTCTAAGAGGATTGGCATGAAATTAATCATTTTCATTGCCTTATTCTAAAACTTCCGTAATTATCTACCTCCCTTAAGGGCTCTTAGCTCAGTTGGATTAGAGCGGCTGACTACGGATCAGCAGGTCACAGGTTCGAACCCTGTAGAGCCCAGTTTTGAAAACCATCCCAAACGTACGGGATTTAGATTAATATTAATCTGTTTCACTTCAGTATAGGCCTCCAATCCAAAAGTCCCCAGCTCCCGCCCTATTCCCGATTGTTTATATCCCCCCCAAGGAGCTTCATTAAAAGTCGGATGGTAGGTGTTCATCCAAGTAATTCCGGCTCGGAGTTTTCGGAGAACTCTCATCCCCTTGGCGCCATCTTTTGTGAAGACCGCCCCTGCAAGGCCGTAGATGGAGTTATTGGCGAGAGCGATCGCCTCTGCCTCATTCGAAAAGGTTTGGATCGCCAGAACGGGTCCAAAAATCTCCTCTTGGACAATTCGCATCTGGGGGGTGGTCTCTGAAAAAATCGTCGGCTCCATGAAATTTCCGACCTTTAATAGATCCGTTTCAATCTTATTCCCCCCCGTGAGGAGTTTCGCTCCTTCATCTTTTCCGATTTGAACATAGTTCAGAACTTTTTGGAGATGGGCAGCGGAAATAAGAGGACCCATTTCCGAATCGGAATGCATTCCCTCACCGACGACCACTTTCGAAAAGGCCTTCGCCAATTTTTGGCTAAAATCCTCGGCAATGGAGGATTCGAGGAGTAGCCTTGACCCGGCGCTACAGACCTCCCCTTGTCCTGCAAGGATCCCGAACATGGCATATTCCAAGGCCACATCGAGATCGGAGTCGGCAAAGACAATATTTGGACTTTTCCCGCCCAGCTCTAAAGTCACTTTTTTAAGATTTCCCGTGGCGGCTTGCATGATTTTTCGTCCCGTGACCGTCCCTCCCGTGAAGGCGATTTTATCCACTAAGGGACTTGAGGCGAGAAGGGAGCCAACGGGATCCCCCGGGCCCAGAAGCAACTGGACCGAGCCCGGGGGAAATCCGATGGAATCGATGAGTTCAAAAAGCTTGATGGCGGTGAGTGGAGTCATTTCCGCTGGCTTTAAAATGCAGCAATTTCCTGCGGCAAGTCCAGGGGCAAGCTTCCACGCCGCCATTAAAAGGGGATAGTTCCAAGGGATGATTTGACCACAGAGTCCGATCGGCTCACGAACGACCATCGATTGGATATTGGGATCGGGAACCTCGTAGGTTTGCCCTAGGGGCTTCGTGATTAAACCAGCATAGTAACGAAAACAGGCGGCGGCATCGAGCACATCGTAACGGGATTCACGGAGCGGTTTCCCCTGATTGAGGGTCTCTAAAACCGCAAACTCTTCAGCGTTCTTTTCGATCGCATCCGCAAGTTTAAATAGAGAGGTCGCCCGCTCCGCAGCTCGCATTTGCGGCCATAAACCGTGGTCAAAGGCCTCTCTCCCGTAACGTATCGCGTGCTGAGCATCCACGACCGTTCCATCGGTCACTGTTTTGAGAGTGAGATTGGTCGCTGGATTGAGAATGGTACGCCTTTTTTGCTCAATCCCCTCAACCCACTTGCCATTCAAATACATTTTTTCAACAGTCATAAAATGATGTTAGGAATAAGCTAGCCTACAAAAATTGCTCTGTAAAATTAGATTTATTAATGTTTAGTTGTTTTGACAATCGAGAACTTTTTCATAAGTTCTTTTTAAATTTATGAAACGACTTATTATTTATTCCCTTATTTTGATTCAATCGATTTTGGCAGAGAAAGCCCCCACGGCCTTCGAGGCGCTAAAGTCCGCCGAAAATCATGTCGCCAAGGAGTGCCTTGGAAAAGTGATTCAGATGAATGGAGAGCGTGATGGAGTGAGCTTAACTCCAGGGACTTGGTCTTTTGTTTTCTTTGATCTGAATGCCCGTCAACAAGGCCGAATTGTGACGGTTCGTGCGGGAAAGCCGATCGAGATTCGAGATGGCTTTTTTGAGATCGAAAAACTTCGTCTTGCTGCTTACAAGGCAGATGAGGTCATGGTTCCATCGACATTAAAATTTGACTCCAATCAAGCTCTTCAAGCCGTAATCAAAAGCGCAGGTCTTGAAAAAATAAAGCTCAGTACGGTCACCTTCAATCTTTCGAAAGATTACGGGACCCGTCTTCCTTATTGGAAGGTTCGAATCTTTGCCGACAAAAATGGAAAAGAGGCTGACATCGGTCATGCCGTCGTCTCTGCCGAGAGTGGTTCGATTGTTGAGTCCAAGATCAACCTTCAGAAGCTCGTCGATAAAAAGAAGAATTAATTTCTGACTGAATGATTTGATGCGAGCAATCTCTTTGGTTTTACTTTGGGGATTGCTCGCTTCTTTTTTAAATGCCGGACGTCTTTCGCCGCTTTCTTCAGAGCCCGACTGGAAAAAGTTACATGAGTATCATTTTACGATCACTCGCGAGCGATTTGAAAAGCTGCTCGATCAGGTTTACTCCGTTGATGGAGGGATGAGAGCCTATCTGAGAATTTCTCCGGAATCGTTCACTCTTTTTTCCGATAGCTCCAAAACATCTCCGCTTTTTTCCCTGTTTTTTTCCAATGACTTTTCCTCCGTTCGACCGAATCCTCATTTTTCTCGATATCCGGAAAACCCTCTCGGGGAGAAATCCCTTCAAGGGCTCAGAATCTGTTTAGATCCTGGGCATATCGGAGGGGAGTTCTCAAAATTAGAGGAACGTTTTTTTAAAATAGAAGGGGATTCCCCTGTTGAAGAGGCTAAACTAAATTTAATGACCTGCCGGATCATCGAATCCCAGCTCAAAGCTTATGGGGCTGAGGTCGTTTGGACGAAAGAGGATGAGGTTCCGGTAACCCCGATTCGTCCCGCGGATCTTCGTCAAGAGGCACTGCAATGGATTTTTGATCTTGGATCGTTCCAGTATCTCCCTGTGGAGACGGAGATCGTGAAACGGGCGAATATGTTGTTTTATCGAACAGCAGAGATACGGGCGCGTGCCGATAGAATTCAGAAGCTCAAACCGGATCTCACCGTTTGTCTTCATTATAATGCCGGAGATTGGGGCGCCAACCCTCTGGTTCCAAAACTCGTTGAGAAAAGTCGACTCGTCCTTTTTATCACAGGGGGATTCATGGCCAATGAGCTGAAGTATGACGATCAGAAATTTGATTTGATCTCACAACTTCTTGAGCAGAACTATGAATTAGAACTGGGGCTTTCGGCAAAGATTTCCAAACGAATGAAAGAGACCTTTCAGATGGATCCTGAGCAATATAAAAACTGGGGGGCGGTGGTTCCGATCAAAGAGGAGCCGTATGTCTATGCGCGAAATCTCGCGGCGAACCGTTGGTTTGTCGGCCCGACCGTTTTTGTCGAGGGACCCTATATGAATGCGAAAGATGCTTATGATCGAATCATCGCAGGGGATTATGAAGGTCAAAAAGAGATTCAAGGGAAGATGACTTCCAGTATTCACCATGACTTTGCCCTTTCTGTTGTCCAAGGAATTGTCGATTATTACCGCCAAACTCAAAAACCGAATCAGGAAACTCGAAAATTTTTACCGACCGTTTGGAACCCATAAATCGGTCAAAGACCGAAACCGAGGATATCTCCTCAATGAAAACATTCTCAAATTTCATACACATCGCATTGAATTCCGATTTATGAATTTTAAACCCAGATTTTATATTTAACCCAATTCATGCAACAGAAGCAAAAACCAAAGAGATTTTAAAATAAGGAAATCAAGAAATAAGGAATTTCTCCACGTCCTTCGCGCCTAGTGAAGTAAACTTCCTAAGATATATAAACATCTATCAATCAAGAGATTATGAAAAATTCAATTTAATAAGGAGCCGACTCTAAAAGGGTTTGGAGGAGACGATCTGATCCCGCAGCAGCGGGAGAAGAGATTGCAGGACGCAATCCGAATGAGACGGGAGTTGAATGAGTCAACAAGGATTTGGAGATGGGCTCAAAGTGTCGGCGTCCACCTACGTTTTCTTTCAGAAC
>CAMCSM010000155.1 GCA_945877805.1 Methylacidiphilum caldifontis
GGGGGGCCAATGACTCCAACCCAAATTGGGGGGGTGATTCGAAGCCATATTAAAAGAGTTGGTTTTTTTGGGGAGAGGGGAGTTCACCCTCACGGGTTTCGACACTATTTTATTCAGTCTCTTGTCGATGACAACATCCCGCCTGCCCATATTATTCACATGACTGGACATCGGCACCTCAACCACTTGGAACCATACCTCCATCGCTCCGCAAAACTCCAAAAGCAATATGCCGACCAGCTCGCCACAAAATTCGCCTGAAGAATCTTTCCGAAAGTGGTTGGACCTCCATCACCCAACGAGCCGGAGGTTAATCTTGTCGATCGCTCGAAAGCTCAAGCTTTGGGATATCTCAGCCTCCCAAGAGACGACGCAGGGGGAGATTCTTCGCTATTCTGAAAACCCCGCTTCACGCAGGCGAGCTCGATCGGCCGTGGTGGCTTGGGCTCGGTGGCAAAAGGAAGCCCTGGGCTTAGATCACTGGATTTTGAAAAATCCCCCAAAAGAAAAAAGCGCATGGGTTCAAAAAAACATTTCCGCCTGGGATGAATTGTCATTACGGGTACAGCAAAGGACCGCGATGGCACTGGCACTGGAGAGTTTCTCATTAAAAGAGGCAGCTCAGTTAAAAGTTGAAGACCAATTGCCCGCCGAACTTGGACGTTGGAAAAAGCGAAGAGAGTTCTTTCGAGGCATGAAGGAATCTGAATTTACTTCAATGACAGTAAAACGGCGCGCAAAAAATGGCGGGAATTGGTGGCAGGTTAGGAATGTGGTAAAAAGATTTAATTCTGTGAAAAAAGAATGGGCAACCAGTGACCTTATGTTTCCCTCGTTTCGGTCTGGAAAACAGATCGAAAGAGCAACGTGGATGCGTGTTAAAAAAACAAGGACTCTTCAGGATCCGTAAATGCAGAATCCGTGCCTTTGAGTATCGCTTAGTTGCAAATTAGACTTTAGGAAATGCAAAAAAAGGAAAGAGCGCCCGTAGCAGCAGAAGATTCCACTTTTTTTGGAGTCGATCGTAGAGGCCGAAGCCGGCACCGAATTCCCAATAGGCCCAAGGGAGATGTCGCCATTCACACTCGCGAACGATGAACTCGGTCCATCGACAGCGCGAGGGAAGATCTGCTTTTGAATAGGCGCCAAATTCGCCGATCCAAATCGGCCTTCGATTCTTTTCCCACCAATCAACCGCGTGATCGAGCTCGATGCGAATGCACTCCTTCTCCTCACTTGATCCGAGCCATTGAGTTCCCAGCCAAGCCTTGCTTCCAGGAATCCATTCTGCCCCTTGGTGAGTGAACTTAAAAGGGGCATAGAGATGAAAGGTTCCAATAAGATAGCGGTCCGACTCCGGAAGTTTTAGCTCGGATAGTTTTTTCAGTGAATTCCAATCGGTTCCACCGATGATAACTCCCCTTCGCGGATTGGTGGATCGGACGATCGGAAGGACCTCCAGGATCATTTGATTCCATCGATCCGAATCGATATCGTGCGGCTCGTTGCACAATTCAAAAAGAAGGTTTGCAGGACGATTCTGGTAACGAGAGGAAACTTGTTCCCAGATTGCGGAAAAGCGCGGTTGATGAACGGAAGGATTTTTGAACAGCTCATCGTAATGATGAAGATTAATCACGATATTGAGCCCTCGCTCCGTCGCCTTATCGATCGCCCAGTCGATCCGCTCGAAAAAAGCGGGATCAATCGTATAGGGGGGCTTTTCCTGAGCATGTGCCGACCAACGAACCGGGAGGCGAACGGTTTTAAATCCGGCCGCTTTGATTAAATCGAAGTAGCGCTCTTCGAGCCTGATTCCCCAATCCCCTTCCTGAGGGGCCTCCAGGGCATTCCCAAAATTGACCCCTTGCTCAAGGAGGTAGGACTGGCGAAAGATATCAGGAAAGGAGCTCTGATCGCTCGCTAAGCTCATCGAGGAGAGCCCCCCGAAAAAAAGGAGGCTGAAAAAAGGGCGCAGGAGCGAGAGTGGATTAAGCGCGAGCATTTTAGCAAGTAGCGGGTTGATTAAAAACAGTCTCGTACGAGGAGCTTTTTTTTAATGTTCTATTATTTATCCCGTTTGAAGACGGAAATAGGTTTGGATTGCTTCACGCAAGTCTGCAGGTTGGAGCGTTCCCGTGATTGTGTTTCTCAAAGAGGCAAGGATTGCCCCCCAGTCCTCGGAATCGGGAGGAAACTCCTGAAGAAAGCTCTCGAGATTCTCTTTGATTGATTGCGGAAGATCTGGTCCTGCCACCCCGGGTAGTGTGGCTGCGAGGCGGAAGATGTCGGCACGATGTTTTTTGATGTTCTGAGAATCGACCTCTTCTCCTTTCATTTTTGCTTTGGACAGATTCAGCCAAGCATGCGCCTTGAGCGGAATTAAGGAGGTGACATTGGCAACCCATAGTCCATCACGTTCATCATGGTGTGTTTGGATTAGCTCGAAATAAGTATTATCCAACAAGATAGCCGAAAGGCTATGCTTCCCAAGTTCCGTTAAAATCGGAATATATTTCTGCCGATCACTAAGTTCGAATTTTTCAGGCTTCCTGCAGCAAAACTCTAGTTTGGATGGAAAATTCAGGCTCTCGGGATTAGCAAAGCGATAGAGGATCGGAACACCGTCACTTCGTTCACTGATTTTATATTTTCCTTCCTCAATAAAGGCTCGCACGGCTGCGATGAAGAGTGGATTAACTGCATCTAGCATGACCACTAAATCAAGATCTTTGGTCGCCCGAAAGTTCATTCCGATGGTCGTGAACCATTCGTCACACGCCGCTCCCCCAATCAAAGTCATTGAACCCTGAAAAGGACGAAACCGCTCACGAAAAAGATCAAGCCCCTTCACCATGGGATTTCCTCGATGAGTTTCTCAAGCTGATGCTGAACGCGTTCGTCCGTGGTCTCCTGCAGAGATAAGTAAAGGGAGAGCGCATCGACACACTCCTTGTCGCCAAGGAGTTTAGGCTCGTAGGACCAAGCTTCTATCTTCACATTGGCACTTTCAGCATCCGGGCAGCCGACTAAAGTTCCCTTTTCCAGCCACGATTCGAGCATTCGGGGGCCGAGCGCATATGTAAGAATCCGATCGTCGTTAATCATACTTCGCCGACTGAGTGCACTAAACCCCGCGA
Source organism: Methylacidiphilum caldifontis (assembly GCA_945877805.1). Classification (GTDB taxonomy): domain Bacteria; phylum Verrucomicrobiota; class Verrucomicrobiia; order Methylacidiphilales; family CAMAQI01; genus CAMAQI01. The sequence continues at coordinate 3,141 of CAMCSM010000155.1, forward strand.
GCAACGCAGGGTAGCCCGGGTTATTCCATTGGGCCCATCGAATCTTTTGAACGGGAGACTTTAAGCGAAGCTTTGCTTGTTTCCAAAGCTCCCTTTTTGACGATAGAAATTTCAGCCCTATGGAACGCCCCATACGTTCCACTTCGCAAATTTCAGCCTCCTCCAATTCGTCTTTCACTTTACTCATCATCATGGCTGAGCAACCCAGTTTTTCTGCAATCTGATTTAACGGGAGTCCCGTCAAAGTCTCCCGTTGCAGGTGATAAAGCAGGAGAAGTTGGGCCGTCGGAGTAAGCGTCACACTCCCTCTCTTGCTCTGCCTGGGGAATCGCTCCCTCAAGTCGACCAAGACCGCCGGAAGAAAACACTGAGTTCCAGGGACAATAAACGGAATCCCTTTTTGAACCATCCGATTTCTCGAATTTGAAGGTAAGTCCGTAACCACTAGTGCGACGGGCGACTTCAGTGATTTTTGAAGTTGGGTCACTTGATTTTCGTACTCACCTGGGGTGCCCCTCTCCCATGACTCCTTTTCCAACGCCAAAGTCCATGTACTTCCAAACAGGTTTGCCTTAAGCAACATAAATCGATTGCGAAGGAAAAGAGGCAGTTGCGCGGCTTCCAAAGGACAAAGCATGGGGCCGAAACCTAATAAAGTCTCAAGGTAAGACTTGAGGTCTGAAAGCGTATTTTGCACTATAATAAACTACAAAGGACGATAAACTAGTCAAGTATATTATCCATTATTAGTTTATTTACCCTAAATTCGTCACCTCAACCACTTGGAACCATACCTCCATCACCCAACGAGCCGGAGGTTAATCTTGTCGATCGCTTCAAAGAGGTGTGTCAATTGGGAATAAACCTTGAGTCTCAAAGAAACAAACAAGATCCTCAATACTTTGATGTGCTTCATCCCAAGATATTAATTCCCCAGTATGAAGCGTAGTTTCACTCTCGTATGCGGTTTTTGCGACATCCCATGTGTCTGTAAAAGTTTTTAAACCATTGCAATCAATCTCTTTCACCCAAAGTTTTTTTGGCTTTCCATTGGGAGTATAAAAAGTTCCCTGACCCCGAACTCGACTATTGCCGACGCATACCCCGAGTCCAATCCAGTTTGCAGCTTTGTAACAAGTTCCCTGAAACGCCTCAATATCCGTA
>CAMCSM010000156.1 GCA_945877805.1 Methylacidiphilum caldifontis
GACTTCATCGAGGTGGTGAGCAAAGCGGGGCTGCCGCGGAATTTCTCAAAGGCGAAGCGGGGAATCTTCGTGACCACGTAATCGATCGTCGGTTCAAAGCTGGCAGGGGTTTCGCGAGTGATATCGTTTCGGATCTCATCCAAAGTATAACCGACCGCGAGTTTGGCTGCGATTTTAGCGATCGGGAATCCGGTCGCCTTGGAGGCGAGAGCCGAGGAGCGAGAGACCCGAGGATTCATCTCGATGACGATCATTCGGCCTGTTTCGGGGTCGACAGAGAACTGAATGTTTGAACCGCCTGTTTCGACACCGATTTCACGAATAATCGCAAAAGAGGCATCGCGCATGATTTGATACTCTTTATCGGTCAGCGTTTGAATCGGAGCGACCGTGATACTATCTCCGGTGTGAACACCCATAGGATCAAAATTTTCAATAGAGCAAACGATCACGCAGTTATCGGCACGGTCACGCATGACCTCCATTTCATATTCTTTCCATCCGATCAACGACTCTTCGACAAGCACTTCACTGGTCGGTGAGAGGGTAAGACCACGAGCCAAGATCTCTTCAAACTCCTCTTTATTATAAGCGACGCCACCACCAGAACCTCCCATGGTAAAAGCGGGACGAAGAATGAGTGGGAATTTACCGATTCGCTGAGCGACCGTACGTCCCTCTTCCATTGAGTGCGCAGTGCCAGAAATCGGGATATCGATCCCGATCTTGACCATGGCTTCCTTAAAGAGCTGGCGATCCTCCCCTTTTTTGATCGCTTCTGAGTTAGCCCCGATCATTTCTACCTTATATTTTGTGAGCACGCCACTTTCCCATAGAGCCATCGCGGCGTTAAGAGCGGTTTGACCTCCCAAAGTAGGGAGGAGGGCATCGGGACGTTCACGCTCGATGATCTTTTCGATGATCGCAGGGGTAATGGGCTCGATATAAGTTCGATCGGAGAACTCCGGATCGGTCATAATCGTTGCTGGATTACTATTGATCAGAATGACCTTATAACCCTCCTCGCGAAGTGCTTTACAGGCTTGAACGCCGGAGTAGTCGAATTCGCAAGCTTGTCCGATGATAATAGGGCCGCTTCCGATGAGGAGAATAGATTTGATGTCAGTCCGTTTAGGCATGCGACTCTTTTGGCTCCCCACAAAGAAAAACCAAGCCTAAAATGAAGAAAATTATTTGGTCATCGCAGCTTTGACTTGATCGAGATGATCGCCAACGGAGACGGCGAGGTTGTTCCAGACGATCTTTCCGTCATGAATCAGAAATGACATTCTTTTCGCATAGCCCGAATCGGCCGGAACTCCAAAGGCTTTCGCGACTTTCTGATCGTGATCGGCGAGGAGCGCAAAAGGAAGCTGATATTTATCTTGAAAGGCCTTTTGACTCTCTGCTTTGTCGGTACTGACCCCGAAAACTGTTAATCCTTTACTGGTAAGAGTCGAAAAATCGTCGCGTAATGAGCAGGCTTGCTTTGTACATCCAGGGGTATCGGCTTTTGGATAGAAGTAGACTAAGACCCAGCCTGATTTGAATTTTTCAGTGAGATTGATCGTTTGATTGTCTTGATTCAAAATCTCATTGAGAGTCGGTGCCGGTGATCCGACGGAGAGTGGTTCTGCGTTCATGATATTTCCAAGGGTAAAAGTGATTAAGAGGATCCAATATTTCAGCACAAAGAAACAGTAGTAGGCAGTTTAAAAATGTCGAATTTTAAAAATCAAATTTCTTGATTTACCTTCCCTCCATTTATTCTTAATGATCTAGCTCTCAGGTAGTTGTGACTTAAAATACGAGCATTTCGGAGAGATCTGCGTCGTCATTAGCGGTAGGTTCTGTGCGGAAAAATAGTTTTCCAGGAAGCAAAAAGCCGTCGGTCGTTATTTGCTCTTTACACTCCTGTGGATTCTTCTTTCCTAAGAGTCTGATCATGACCCCCTTTGTTTCATTGAACTCGTGGACGCATCCAGGGCAGGTCTATCAAGCGAGCGATCCGGTCGATATTTTAAGAGGGGGAATTCAGGATTGGGGGATTCTTTCTGAGACTCTCCAACGTTATCAAAAACAGTCGGCAGATACTCCGCATCCTTTAGGGGGATTGGTAGGCTCTATTTCTTACGAGGGGGATTTCTGTTTTGGGGTTTTCCCAGAGATTCATTCTTCTTTTCATGAGCAACAGACAGAACGTTGGCGAGAACGGGCACGGGCCCATGAGGCATTGACGATGATGGGAGCGCTCCGCTCCTCCTGTGGTGAAAGTGAGTTTTGTCGTCGTGTGGAAAAAGCTCAGGAGTATATTCGTTCGGGGGATATTTATCAGGTCAATCTTTCGCATCGATTTCAAGCCCCCTGGTCAGGGAATCCCTACACTCTTTTTGAAGCGCTCATGCAACGTAGTCCTGCTCCTGGGTCGGCCTTTCTTGATTTTGGGGAGCAAAAGATTTTATCCTCTTCGCCTGAGCTTTTTTTAAAGATTCAAGGACGCCACATCGTGACTCGTCCCATTAAAGGGACCCGTCCTCGCGATCGTGACCCCATTCGTGATGGGCAATTGGCTTACGAACTCATTGCGGATCCCAAAGAGCTTGCCGAATTGATCATGATTACTGATCTGGAGCGAAATGATCTTGGACAAATCTGCGATTACGGAAGCGTTCAGGTCACCGATTTGATTAAATTAGAAAAGTACCCTCAGGTTTATCATTTAGTTTCTACCGTCGAAGGGGATTTACGTCCCGAAATCGATGTTGTCGAAGCAGTGAAGGCCTGTTTTCCTGGAGGTTCGATTACAGGAGCCCCGAAAAAAAGAGCCCGAGAAATTATTCAAGAGCTTGAGGGACTCGATCGTGGGATTTATACGGGGGCAATCGGTTATTTCGCTTTTAACGGGGATGTCTCTTTGAGTATGGCGATCCGAACGATGTTTGTAGAGTCGGAGTCGGTCCATTTTCATGTGGGGAGTGGGATCACGATTGATTCGGTTCCTGAGCGGGAGTATCAAGAGACCTTGCATAAAGCGAGTGGAATGAAATGGGCCTTGGAGATGCATGCGGCACACTCTTCAATCCTCAAACATGAGGTCGGAGGGGCATGAAAAAAGAGATTCCGATTTTCGCTCCATGGCTGGGAGTTTTTGAAACTTTAAAAGTCATTAACGGAGAGATTCAATTTTTTAAAGAGCATGCTCAGTTACTCAAAGAGAGTGCTCAGGCACTTGGATTAAAGGCCCCCATGGAGAAGCGATTACAAAAAGTGAAGCTCCCTCTTCAAAGTGGTCGATTACGATGGATCGTCGATACACAGGGCTTTCGATCTCTCTTTCAGGAAGAGAAGACTAAGAAGAGAGCTTTCTCTGTGTTAGGAATCTCGCCTGTTCGTGTTGGTTGTCATAACTGGGATGCTCGATATAAAACAGTCAGCTATTTAAGTCACTGGCAAGCTCGACAAGAGTCGGAGAATTTCGATGAAGTCGTTCTTTTGAATGAATGGGATGAGATCGCCTCGGTTGCGATGGGGAATATTTTTTGGGTCAAAGAGGGGATTGTTTATACTCCCAGTGTCGATTGCGGCTGTCGTTCGGGAGTCGTACGAAAATGGGTGCAGAAACAGGTTCGCGTCAAAGAGGGGCGATTTGGGTTGGATCGATTAGGTGCAGCGGAGGAGATTTTTTTAACAAATAGCATGTTAGGAATACAACCCGTGAATCGTTTTTTAAGTCGAACTTTTAAACTAGGAATGGTCGTGAGAACCCTTCAACAAGAGTGGAAGCGAACCTTAAAAATCTAAATACATTTTCTGAGGATTTTTTGTCAGGATCTTTAAAAAAAAGTATTCCGCCTCTGCTTGACTTCCATCGGCTCGGTGACCGATGGAGGGATGAATTCTGAGTCCGTACCACCCCCTTTTCTCATGATAGGCTTTTTGGATGTGATAGGCATGGGATGCGTAGGGGTTAATCGTATCATAGAGCGATTGGATTAAAAATAAAGGTAATAGTTTAGCCCTTCCGCACAATGTGCGGATTTTTTCTTTTTTAAAACTTAAAAGTGTTCAGGCATCAGCCTGATTCTTGGAAGATTTTGGAGTGTGGATGATGGATTCCGTTGATGAGGATGGAATGAAGAACGGGGATAGGATC
>CAMCSM010000157.1 GCA_945877805.1 Methylacidiphilum caldifontis
CAATGGAATCAAAATCAACTCACCTTATTTAAAGAAAGCCAACACCTCACTCCTCTCTATACCCTGCAGTTTGCCCCCTCCCCCACAGAACTCCTTCCCCCTCCTCAACCGTGGAGAACCCCTCAACAGTTCTCAAAGTCACCTCCTCCCCCAAACTCCCCGTTACTCGGACTCAAAATTGCAATTGATCCCGGACACATTGGGGGCAAATGGGGTCCTCTCCAAAATCGCTCGGTTCTCTATCCCGGCCTCGGACGAGTCCAGGAGGGAGATATGAATCTGATCACCGCCAAAATCCTTCGAGAAAATCTCCGCAACCTCGGCGCTGAGGTTTTTTTAACGCGCGAAGAGGCAGAACCGGTGACAGAACTCAAGATCGAAGAGTTTAAAGAGCCAGCTCGACTCCGCCTCTATAAAAAATACCCTGATCTGGAGAAAAAATACCGCTCTCTTCCCCTTAACGAGCAATATCAACGCCTAGGGGATCGACACGAATTCGTCACTCAATTCCTCTTCTTTCGAATTGGAGAGATCCGTTCACGCGCTCAAAAAATCAGGACGCTTTTCAAACCGGATCTCACCATCGTTCTCTATATCAATGCGACCCTCAGCAGTGGCCGAGGAGAAACGGTGGGGGTAAATCAAAATATCTTCTTCATCCATGGCTCTTACACCAAAGAGGAGTCGGCCGATCCGGAACAACAGGTCAGAATGATCTATAAAATATTAGATCGAGGAACGGCCACAGAACAATATGTCGCTGAGAAAATTGCGACCGCCTTTCAAAGAATCACCACTCTTCCCCCCGTTCCCTATGGGAACACCAAAAGCTCGCGTCAGCTCGGAGTGACTAAATATGTCGTTGCCCGCAATCTTGCCGCCAATCGTGAATACGACGGACCGGTCGTCACCACGGAGCCGTACTTTATGAATAATAAATATGTCGTGCGCCGACTTCTCGCCGGCGATTACGAAGGAACACGACCGATCCTCGACAAAAACTTTCCCAGTATCTTCCGAGAATACGCCCAAGCGGTCACCGAAGGGGTTGTCAATGCCTACAGCCATAAATCGGTCAAAGACCGAAACTAGGAATTTATCTTTCATGAAAACATTTTTACTCCCATATACATTGCATTGAATTCCGATTTATGAATTTTAAAAATACAGTTTCTTTTGTTATTTTTCGGGCTTTGCCCTGATTCCAGTCAATGAACCCCCTGCCTAAAACGATTCAGTTTCTCGAAAACGGTATTCAAAACGGACTCCATCTAGGAGCCCAACTCGCCGTCTCACAACAGGGAAAATTAATTACCTCGATTGCCGTGGGCAATACCACCACCGAACGAGCGATGACCCCCCAGACGTTGAATCTCTGGCTTTCTACCACCAAGCCGATCACCGCCGTTCTCCTCGCTCAACTCCAAGAGAAAAATCTTCTCTCCTGGAATGATCCAGTCTCTCATTTCCTCCCTGAATTCGCTCAAAAAGGAAAAGAGCCGATCACTCTCTGGAATCTCCTCACTCATACCGGTGGATTTCGAGGTGCCGATGCGATGTGGAATGCTGAGCCTTGGGATAAGATCATCGACCGAATTTGTACGACCCCGTTAGAACCGCGTTGGGTGATTGGCGAAAAAGCCGGTTATCATATCTCCGGAAGTTGGTTCATCCTTGGAGAGATTATACAACGAATCACTCAGCGGCCCTTTCAAGATTATGTCCGCGAGGAGCTGTTCCTCCCCTTAGCGATGAACGATTGTTGGATTGGAATGGGAGAAAGGGAGTATCAAGCCTACAACTTACTCCGAGGCGAGCTCTTCGTTACTGAAAATCCCCCTACGATTCCTCATCCCCACTTCAACTCCCCAGAGGCTTGGCTTTTTTGTCGTCCCGCGAGCAATGGAAGAGGACCGATGCTGCAACTCCTACATTTCTACGAGATGCTTCATCATCAAGGAACCTTCCAAGGAAAAACGATCCTTCAACCGCAAACCGTCGAGGATCTTACTCGACGACATCGCGTGGGGATGTTCGATAACTCCTTCCGCCAGAATATCGATTGGGGCTTAGGGTTCATCCATGACTCTAAAGAAAATGAAGGAGGCCATCTCGTTTACGGATTCGGCCCCCACGCAACCCGCGAAACGGTCGGCCACAGTGGCTCCCAATCCTCCTCAGCCTACTTGGATCGTACTCATGGACTTGCCGTCGCCTGGTTCTGTAACGGAATGCCCGGCGAAATGCTTCATCAAAAAAGAGCCCACGACCTTAACGCCTGCATCTACGAAGACCTCGGATTAACATAACAAAAATCCCGCCACTCTTTCGAGGGGCGGGATTAAAAAACGTTTGCTTTAAACAAACCTGATTTTTACATCTTAGGAAGGTAAGCATTCACTGCAGACCAATCGACAAAGTTCATAAACTCATCGATATACCCAGCACGAGCTGTCAAAAAGTCGGCATAATAAGCATGTTCATAAACATCTAATGCCAAAAGAGGGGTCACTCCCCAAACAGGATAGGTGTTTTGAGCATCGCCAATATAATTAAAAAGCTTACCGGTGGTTTGATCAATTCCAGTCCAAACCCATCCACGAGCGGCAATACCGGTCGCTTTGAGGTCTTTTTTATAGTTTTCAAAGGAACCGAAATCACGATCGATCAATTCCGCCATTTTACCGGAAACTTGACCGTCTCCCCCGAGGATATTGAAATACATTTCATGATTCTTTAATCCACCCACCGCAAATGTGTAATCAACCTTCAAGGAACGGATCGTTGAGTAAATTTGATTCGCTACCGCTGGATTTGCAGGATCTGGAGTTCCCAACTTTTCCAACTCTTCAAGAATCGCATTGCTCTTGTTCACGTAGCCCGTGTAGAGCTTCATATGCTCTTCATGAGTTTTATCGGAAATCTTTCCGGTTTTCCCCTTCACTTTAGAGAGTAACTGTTCTTGATTATTTACGTATTTATAGGCCATCGATATCTCCGTGGTTGATTTTTGTGAAAAGATAAGGGGGATGTTCCACTTGTCAACCTCCGCTGTTTAAATCAAAGACTCCAAATAGCGCTTCGCTCCCAGAACCCCTTCAATCTCTCGCTCCCCTTTCATCACCGGATCATGCCACCCTTCGATGGTCAGGTCGGAGTCATAGCCGACCTCTTTCAAAACCTGAATAATCTCCTGCCAATTTGCAGCCCCGAGCCCTGGGAATCGATGTCTCGCCGCCTCCGGATGACATCGTCCATAGCGACCGATTACCGCAGCTTGAAGCTCCGCATCCTTAGCATGGCAATGAAAAACACGACTGCCGAACTCTTTTAGATTCTCAACGGGATCGACTCCTAAGCAGATCAAATGACTCGGATCCCACTCTAACCCCACATTCGATTGATCGATCTCATGAAAAACTTTCGACCAATTCGCAGGAAAGGCCATCAGATTACTTCCCATCACCGGCAAATGATACGGCCCTTGAGGGCAATTCTCAAAAGCAATCCGAACCCCATAATCAACGGCGAAGGCTGCTATCGGCTTCCAATAACGACAAAGTTCTGGAATAAATTCCTCAAAGGCTCTTTCTGAAACGGCCCCTCTTCTCCGATTCTCAACCGTTTGAATCACCGCCCCACTAAAACAACTGACGGTCTTCACCCCTAAAAATGAGGCGACCTCAATTCCCCGCTGCATCAATCTCCGTACCTCCTCCTGATTCGAAGGCGCTAGGGAGTTACAATAGATCGCCCCAATCGTCGAAAGAGTCAACGATCTCGATCGAATCTCCTCTTCCCACCTCTGTGCGAGCTCTTTCCAATCGGAGCCGCTTCCTTGAGCAATCGGCGAATCTTGAAATCGATTCCATTGAAAAGAGCCAAATCCCTGATCGCGAATCCAATCCAATCGCTCCGGGGAGTGTTCGCTTAAAACTCCGATTTTCATTTTTTTATGACAATGAAGTCCCCTCGAGATTGGCCAATTCCTGCAAGCCTTTGAGATCTAACTTCCCACTCGCTAAAGTCGGAATTGCTTTTGCACGAATCAACCGCCTCGGAATCCACAAGGCCGGCAATCCTTGCTCTAAAAGTTGATGGCGTAGCGACTCCAAATCGATCTCCCGAGTCGT
>CAMCSM010000158.1 GCA_945877805.1 Methylacidiphilum caldifontis
ACGGGTTTTGAGAGCGAAGGGGGAGGATGATTTAAGCATAGGCGTGAATATACGCCTATTTGACGGAAAAGTCAAGCAGGGAAAAATGTTTTTTGGGAAATATTTTAAAGAAATTTATAAAAAACGAGCGGAATCAGCTAAACTATTACAAATAAAGGGGGTAGAGTCTCTTGAGCGCGTGCAATTTTTAAAATTGAGGGGTCTTTTTTCGGGTCGGTTGAGGAGATCATTGCGGAATAAACATCATCTTTATACCCTTTTCGTAAATCGCTTTCTGACATCGCTCGGATATCGACTTGAGGAGTCATAATATACATCCCATTACATTGACCCAAAATGCCGTGATAAAGTGCACCAAAACCACCGAGCGACCCACCGATGGTGAACCAACTAGAGTAATTCCTTTCCTGACAAATCTTTTGAATAAGCTCTTGAAGGAATTCAAAAAACAAATCCAGATATTGTGATTATCGATCTTTTTTTGAAGAAAAGTTTTTCTGGACTCGAACTCATTAAAGATCTTCGAGTTCAATTCCCTGCATTAAGATTGATCGTCGTGAGCATGTATGAAGAAGGTCTCTATGGGGTAAGGGCATTGAAGGCGGGGGCTCATGGCTATGTCATGAAAAAAGAAAGTAGTGAAAATAAATGATTGAAAGCAATCATTAATATTAGGTTGACGAATGCCCCCTGTTACAACCATGATGTCGTAAATTTATGAATTATCCACGAAAAACGAAGATTATTGTGACCCTAGGGCCTGCCACTTCCGAGCCGGAAATGATTAAGAAACTGATGTTAGCCGGAGTCAATGTTTTCCGTTTTAATATGTCTCATGCCCCCCACGATTGGGTTCATCGGGTGACGAAATCGATCCGTGGTTTTTCCGATGAGCTTTCCAATCCTGTGGCAATCCTTCTCGATACCCAAGGACCGGCGATTCGAACGGGGGATCTCCCTGCGAAGCTGGATCTAAAACCTGGGGATGTCTTTACCTTTACCGTTCGCGGAGAAAAAAGTGAAGAGGCTTACTCGGTTGATGTGAACTACGATGATCTCGTCAATGACATCAATGTCGGAGATACCGTTCTCGTCGATAACGGGGTGATTCAAATGAAGGTTTTGAGCAAAGAGGCTCATAAATTAAATTGCGAAGTATTGACTCCAGGTCTTTTAGGAAGTCGTAAACATATCAATCTTCCTGGAGTGAAGGTCAATCTTCCCGCCTTAACTGAAAAAGATCTTCGCGATGTTCAATGTGGGGTTGAAGCCGGAGCCGATTGGATCGCTCTTTCTTTTGTTCGTGAAGGACGAGATGTCCAAATTCTTCGTGAATTGCTCAAATCGAAGAATGCCTCTCATATTAAAATCGTCGCCAAAGTTGAAGATCAAATGGCGGTCAAGAATATCGATGAGATTGTAGAGGCCGCGGATACCGTCATGGTGGCTCGAGGAGATCTTGGAATCGAATGTCCTTACGAAGAGCTTCCAATCATTCAACGCCGTATTGTCAAACGTTGTCTTCAACGGGGCAAGCCGGTCATCGTTGCGACTCATATGCTTGAAAGTATGATTTCGAATCCAATTCCAACTCGTGCCGAGATCACCGATGTAGCGAATGCCGTTTATGAAGAGGCCGATTGTATCATGCTTTCCGGTGAAACAACGGTCGGTAAATATCCGGTTCAATGCGTCGAGGTCATGAATAAAGTCGCCTGTCGGATCGAACGGAGTGGTAATGTTGGTTTCCATGAGTCTCTTCAGCTGCATAGCGATCGTGATCGTGTTGCCGCCTCTGCGGTGCATTTAGCGGATGAAACACGCGCTCATGGGATCTGCGTCTTTACTCGTAGTGGTGCCTTAGCAGGGATCATCGCAGCACTTCGTCCAGAAGTTTCTCCGATTTACGCGTTTGCCGAAAGCAAAGAACTTTGTCAGCAAATGTGTCTCCTCTTTGGTGTTATCCCGATACAGATCGATTTTGGAACAGATCCGAAGGAGACGACGGAACGTGCAGAAGCCGCCCTTCGGCACCGTGGATTAACCCCTCCAGGGACCAAAATGGTTTTTGTCGCTGATCATCGCTTAGTCGATCACGCTGTCGAAACGATGCAATTGCGGGTTTTCTAAAGATCATTGAACATGTCAAGAGACTTTAAAGGTTGGACGATTCTGATCACAGGGGCCTCCGCAGGTCTTGGCCGAGAATTTGCACGCCAATGGGCGCGCGAGGCAGGGCGATTGATATTAGTTGCCCGACGTTTAGATCGATTGGAGCAGGTTAAAGAGGATCTGCTTTCGATTAATTCGATCCTTCAAGTGGATCTTTTAAATTATGATCTCAGCGTTCCTAGTGAGATGGTTCGATTGATGAATTGGTGCGAATCGAATCAAGTTCATGCCGATCTTTTAGTCAATAATGCCGGCCTTGGAGACTATGGAGTCTATGAGCTGACCGAATGGCAGAAACTTGATCAGATGCTGATGGTCAACATCGTCGCTCTTTCGGCACTCGCTCGCTATTTCCTTCCTGAAATGATTCGCCGAAAGAAGGGGGCGATTGCCAATGTCAGTTCCATTGCAAGCTTTGTTCCGATTCCCACCTTTGCGGTCTATGCGGCGACAAAAGCCTATGTCACCAGTTTTTCGGAGGCTCTCTCCTTGGAATTAGAGGGGACAGGGGTTACGGTCACCGCAATTTGTCCTGGACCGATCCCAACGGAGTTTGGCTCGGTAGCCGAAAGAGCCGGAAAAACAAAGCCGTTAGCCTCTCCCCCTTGGTTTCAAATCACCGCATCTCAAGCGGTTCGTGAATCAATTCTTGCAATCCGAAGTGGAAAGCCGCGTTTTGTTCCGGGGTTGATTGTTCGATGCGTGGCGATGTTGATGAGCGGCTGTCCGACGATATTAATGCGATCGATTGGAAAAAGGTTTGGAAAATTTCCAGATAAAGCCCAGAGTCAACGCAACGCCGTGCGCGTTGATTGATGAAGATCTCTTTAAAAGAAAATGTAGCGGTTCGTTCTCCCAATTGGCTCGGGGACGCGGTGATTTGCATGCCCGCCGTTCGAAATCTCAAAAGATTTTTGGGAGATCGTCCTCTCACCATAATTACCCCAAAAAAGCTTCAAGGTCTTTGGAGTCACGCTCCTTTTGTGGATCGTATTATTCCCTTGGATGATTCCAAAAAACTCCTTTCCTCGGTACGGAAAATTCGTCAGGAGAAAATTGATTCTATTTTCCTTTTTCCAAATTCCTTGCGTGTGGCGAGCGAGGCCTTTATGGCGAGAATTCCCCAGAGAATTGGTAAAAAGGGACATGCCCGTCGATTGCTGCTCACGCATCTTTGTACTCCTGTCGTTTTCAATGGGGAAAATGTTCATCAAAAATATGACTATATTGAGATGGTACGCCAAGCGACTGGGGAGAGCGATGATACTTTGCCGACTATTTTAAAACATCCCGTCAAAAAAAGAGAGTCGGAAATCGCGATCTTTCCGGGGGCTGAGTATGGATCCGCGAAACGTTGGATTGCGGAGCGATTTATTCAGACCGCACAGCTCCTTCAAAAGGAGACTGGGGCTCAGATTCGATTTTATGGTGCTGAAAAAGATCGTGAGATTTGTGAGGAACTCTCCCTGCAAGTTCAAGGGAGTCAATCGCTTGCTGGAAAGACCTCGTTAGAGGAGTTGATCCAAGTGATTAAATCCGTACAGCTCGTCATTGGAAATGATAGCGGGGCGATGCATTTGGCCGCGCTTTTACGGACTCCCGCCGTGGCTCTCTTCGGCTCCACGGAGCCCCGCCTCACAGGGCCGATGAGCGATTCGGTGATTGTCCTCAGAAAGCATGTCGTCTGTAGCCCCTGCTTCCTTCGCGAGTGTCCACTCGATTTCAGCTGCATGAAGAAAATAACCGTCGAAGAGGTCCTCGCTTCCTGTCGCTTATCTATTAAGCAATAGATTTAGCCACAGAGAACTCAAAGAACTCAAAAAAAAGACATTTTTTCACCGCGGGGTAACCCCGAAATAGGTTCGGGGCAGGACGGAGGGTAACGGAGGAAAATTCGGTTCTTTTTTTCAAAACAAACTCCCATTTTTTGTTTCCTTATAAAAACCAGTA
>CAMCSM010000159.1 GCA_945877805.1 Methylacidiphilum caldifontis
GGATCCTGGCAGCCTTCGCCCAATGGGTAGGGGCTCGGCTTTCGGGTTGTTGCATTTGCGATGCTCATAAGATGGAGTTCATTGTCATTATAGCCTGATGATTCAGTTAAGTGTCTCGCTTGTAGGTTCAACCTCACGGTCTCTTCCCAGACACCCCTTACGGTTGCGAATCGTCTAATTCAACCGACGGGACTTTCACCCGCAAGGACGCCGTCCTCAACGGCGCACACCCATATCTTGCATTAGAACTGGAGGGGCAGACGCCGTCTGCCTCGGGCTGCGGGGAAGACAGTGAGCCACTGCCCCTCCATTTTTTATCACCATTTTGGTAGTATCTTTTGAGAGGTAAACCGATTCCTATTGCATGATCTGGGTTAAAAATCTCTTTTTTAAGATGAATTTGAAATTTGAATAGAACTTTGTGTTTTAGTGTCTCTTCGTGAAGCAAACTTCCTGAAGCATATAAACATCTATCGTCCAAGAGATTGTGAAAAATTAAATTTAATAAGGAAAGCACGAATGCAGGAATTTAAAACAAAATCTTCACTTTCATGCTTTCGTGCCTTCCTAAGAGGAGAGGTATTTGCTTTATGGGGTACCTGATGGGACTCATTTTATAATATGCGATCTGCTTGACGGACTACGCTAGCGAATGATGCCACGTTTCGATTCTTGAATAAATTGCAAAACCCGTTGAACTTCAGGAATCAACGGGGCCATCTCTGAGATCTTCTCAATCGCTTGTGTTGTGTTTAAAGAGGAATCCATCAAAATCCGATAAACCTGTCTCAATAATTTAATCTTTTCCTCACCCAAACCACTTCTTTCTAATCCGACTTGATTGATTCCACAAAGCTGTGCGGGATTCCCATCAACAATCGAATAAGGAGGAACATCCTTCACAACCTTCGAGCACCCTCCAATCATCGAAAAGGTTCCAATCCGACAAAATTGATGAGCCGCCGAGAGTCCCCCAACGACGACGTGATCCTCAACGATCACATGTCCGGCCATCGTTCCATTATTTGAAAAAATGACCTGGTTTCCAATCACACAATCGTGAGCGACATGGGAATAGGCTAAAAAAAGATTGTGATCTCCGATTTGAGTCGCCGTATTCGGAGCCGTAGCACGATTGATGGTCACAAACTCACGGAAAACATTCCGTGACCCGATCTTCAAAAAGGTCGGCTCCTCTTGATACTTCAAATCTTGTGTCTTCCCGCCGATCGCACAAAAGGGATGAAATTCATTTTGATCTCCGCAATGGGTTGATCCGATGATCGAGGCGTGATGCATGACCGTGCAATTTTCTCCCAAAATCACTTGCGCTCCAATAAAGGCAAAGGCCCCGACTTGAGTCCCCTTCCCCAGTTGAGCCCCCTCCTCAATCACTGCCGTGGGATGAATCGCCGCTGCATTCATAACAATGTCTCTTTAGTTACAGGGCAAGGATAGGACTTCATTAAAACTGGATTTTTAAAATTCCACCTACGTTTTTTTACAAAACTACGGAGGATCTTTAATAGGAAAAATGTTTTCATTGAGGAGATATCCATGGTTTCGGTCTTTGACCGATTTATGCATCGATTAATGCAAACATCAATTCCCCTTCGGAAACGACCTCTCCATTCACTAAACATTGACCATAAGCTTTGCCAATTTTTCCTTTGGAACGGGTCAACTCAGCATGAATCATCAAGGTATCGCCAGGGACGACCGGTTTACGGAACTTAATCTTATCGGCACTCATGAAATAGCCAAGACGTCCCGCTTGAGTCGATTGCCGTAACATCAAAATACTCGCGACCTGAGCCATCGCCTCGACTTGAAGGACTCCCGGCATCACAGGATGACCAGGAAAATGGCCTTGGAAAAACGGCTCGTTGATCGTCACCGACTTCTGTCCCACGGCCTTCGTTGGCCCATCAAAACGAACGATCTTATCCACTAATAAAAACGGGTAACGATGCGGAAGAATCTTCATCACCTCATTAATATCCAACCCCGTCTCTCCGACGGGGATATTCTCAACCGGCATCAATTGATTGAGATAACTCTTATACTTCTTATTGATGACCTTCGAAAGTTCCGCATTGAGGGCATGACTTGGCTTCGAGGCATAAATATGAGCCTTTAACCGAATCGGAACCAAGGCCAAATCTCCGATGATATCCAAAATCTTATGACGGACGAATTCATCCTCAAATCGCATCGGTTCGCGGCTAATGACCGAATCCCCTTGAATCACCACCGCATTTTCAAGACTTCCCCCTTTGATCAATCCCTTATCCATTAACGGCTTGACCTCTTCATAAAAAACGAAGGTTCGGGCAGGAGCAATTTCCGTTCGATATTTCTCCGTGTTCTCCTGCCAATGTAAAAACTGCGTATGCTTTCCTAAATGATTCGCATTTGTACAAGAGATCTCAAAGCGATCGGAGGGCCAAGCAATCATAAAGGCCCCATCCTTCCCCTCGACCCGTACCGGCTCCCGAAGTTCAAAAAAGGAGACCTTTTCAGTTAACTCCACCGAACCGGCCTCAATCAAAAGCTCGGAGTAAATCTTTCCACTCCCATCCCCAATCGGAGGCTCATTCGCATCCAGCTCAATTAAAGCATTATCAATTCCAAAACCACGTAAAGCGGAGAGCAAATGCTCAATCGTATGAACCTTGATATTCCCTTCACCGATCGTCGTCGCACGCTCCACCTGCTTCACATGATCGATGTGAGCCTGAATCGTCGGCTCATCCGGAAGATCGACTCGTTTAAAAACATATCCCGTATTTGCAGGGGCCGCTTTCACCGTAAGCGTCACCGAATTTCCTGTGTGGAGAGCCAGACCTTTAATCGTTGCATCCCGTGCAACCGTTTTTTGTAGAACATTCACCATCCGAGATTGAAACGAAAATAAGGGTCAGGAGTCAACCTCGAAAAAAGTTTATTTTTTATTGTCAGTCAGGGAGGGTCTTGCTAATCCTCTGCCATGGCCACACCTGATAAACTCGAAGAAATTTTCCGTCTCCAAGAAGTCCTCAACCAACGCATCGGAGTCGATCTCCGGAATCTCTCCGAAGAGGAGAAAACAAAATGGATCCTCAACTACTCCCGCGCCATGAATCAGGAGATGTCGGAGCTCATTGATAGCGTCCCTTGGAAATGGTGGGCAAAGTATCAAAAATTTGATGAACAAAATGTCCGTGTTGAGATCATCGATCTCTTTCACTTTTTAATCTCCTTAGCACAAACCGTCGGAATGACCTCCGATGATGTCTTCCAAGCCTATCTCAAAAAGAACGAGATTAACCATAAACGTCAAGAAAGCGGTTACGTCGTCAAGGATCACGACGATTCTCGTTCGGTCTAACCCCCCCACGCCTCTCATGCCCGACAGCCTTATTTGGACGATTTCGATCCTCTTCATCCTGATCGGGCTCTTAGGCTGTGTTGTTCCAGGCATCCCGGGAGCCCCCCTGATTCTTCTCGGTGGAGTTATTCATAAGCTTTGCCTTCCGGATCGACTCACTTGGTGGACCATCGGCGCCCTCTGCTTACTGACCGCCATCACCAGCCTTCTCAATCTCCTCATCACCGGATACACCGCCCAAAAGGCCGGAGCCTCACGGCTCGCGACCGTAGCGGCGATCTTAGGGGCTCTCATTGGGCTTTGGATGAGTTTACTTTGGATCTTCCTTCTTCCCCTACTCCTTGCCTTCGGAGTCGAATACGGGATTAAGCGAAAAAAAGCGACCGCCTCCGCTCTCATCAGTGCAAAGGTCGGATTAGGACTCTTTCTCAGTACCCTCCTCCAATTTGGCCTCGCCCTCCTCATGGTCACCCTCCTGATCATCGATTGCTTCTGGATTTAACTGAAAAAGAGATTTGAAACCACGGATAACGCGGATCACACGGATTTTCAGGGATTTACATAAAAGAAGAACTTCACCCTCTGGGTGAATAAAAAAAAGAAACTCCATTTTCATAACCTCCTCAATCCGTGATATCTGTGTTATTTGTGCCCCCATCCCCCACTGC
>CAMCSM010000160.1 GCA_945877805.1 Methylacidiphilum caldifontis
TGTTTGAATATCTTGAAGGCTACTATAATCGAACTCGGCTTCACAGTTCATTGGGATATTTATCTCCACTGAGCTTTGAACAAAAACAAACTGTAGGAACTAATTAAAAACCTTCATGCCCCCTGTCCGTAAAAGTGAGGAAAGCCCAGCAAAAGCCATCTTTTCACCTTTACCCTGATCTGCTCACTCTTCTTCTTGTGGGCTTTTTGTAACAGCATGATCGACTCGATGGATAAGCACTTCCAAGACTTTCTCCATCTCTCCAAACGGGAATCGGCTTGGGTTCAGTTCGCCCACTATCTCGGTTACTTCCTCATGGCACTTCCCGCCGGTTGGTTGACTCATAAGCTCGGCTATAAAAAAGGAATTCTCGCTGGTCTTTTGATCGTCTCCCTCGGATGTCTCTGGTTTATCCCTGCGACGAAGATCGCCACCTTCTGGGCCTTTCTCCTCGGTGTTTGTATTGTCTCGATGGGACTCACCTTTCTCGAAACGATCGCTAACCCTTATGTGACGGTTCTCGGCTCTCCAAAATTTGCGGCTTCGCGAATCAACCTTGCTCAATCCTTTAACGGTTTAGGATGGCCCCTCGGACCCCTCGTGGGCGGGCTCTTTTTTTATGCCTCTGCAGAGGCCGGTGGTGCACAGGCGGCCAACGAAACCCTTTGGATTCCTTATGCCGGAATCGGCGTTTTTGTTTTCCTTCTTTTTCTCGTTTTTCTCGCCGTAAAACTTCCTGATCTTGTCGAAGAAACAACAGCCGGAAGCGATTCAGAAACAACCCTCGATGTTTCTCCCAATCGATCGATCAACTACAAACTGATGCTTTTAAATGTTCTCGTCTTAAGCTTTGCGATCGCCACAATTGTCATCGCTTTTTGCTCGATCTTTAACTTAAGCGATACGGCAATTCATTGGATTTTTGCATCCACAGTTCTTCTCCCGACCCTTTATGGGGCCTTTCGTCTAAAAGTAGTGAGTTTTAATCTCTCTTCGAAAAGTGTCTGGGCTTATCCTCATTTTTCCGGGTCAACCATCGCCCAGTTTTTCTATGTCGCCGCCCAAGCAGGAACCTTTGCCTTTTTTATGAACTATGTGACGGAAGAGCTCCCTCCGCTGCCTGAATTGTTTAACGGCAGCTGGATCTTGGGAGGGGTAGATGGATCAATCGTGAAAGAGGGAATTTTAAAAGTCACCGAAAAAGGGGGAACGAAACTTCTCTCGATCGCCTTCGGTCTTTTTGTTTTAGGACGATTCACCGGAGCGGCACTCCTTAAAAAACTTCCTGCCCATCGGGTGCTGGGGACCTACGGGGCGATCAATGTCCTGCTCATGTTGCTCATCACCTTAAAGATCGGCTGGCTTTCCGTTCTCGCTCTTTTCCTCAGCTTCTTTTTCATGTCGGTGATGTATCCGACGATCTTCGCCCTCGGTATCTTTGGGTTAGGAGAAAAAGCGAAAGTCGCCTCCTCTTACATCGTTATGGCGATTATGGGCGGCGCAATCTTGCCGAAGGCGATGGGGTGGGTCGGCGATCATTATAATATGTCGGTCGGTTTCGTAATTCCGATGGCCTGCTTTATGGTCGTCTCCCTGTATGGATTTTCTTGGAGCAAACTCAGTGGTTCCCAGGGATTAGTCGGGATCAAGTCCAGTGGAGGACATTAATCTAAAAAAAGTCAGAATGAACCACGAACGAACAGGAATTAGCACGAATTTAAATCGATTTAAACCACTCCAGATAAGCACGAACCATCTCTTTTTGATCAAAGAATTTCACCGCTTTCTCGATCCCCTTTTCCCGCATCGATCTCAGCAGTGAGGGATCAAGCAGGAGTTGATCAATCCGAGCCGCCATCGCCTCTGGGTCGCGGATCGGGACTAAAAAACCATCTACTCCGGAGTCGATCTGCTCCGGAATCCCCCCCGTTGCCGTTGCCACGACAGGGGTTCCGCAAGCCATCGACTCCAAAATTACGGTCGGATAGTTCTCGGCATTCGCCGCATGCAGGTAAAGATCGCTCGCTTGATAAAAAAGTGCCATCCGTGCCGGATCTCGATTCACCGCCTCAAAACGAACCGGAAATCCGAGATTCATTAACGACTCCGAACGCTCTCCTAAAACGATCAATAATAACGACTCTTCAGGGCGTCGTTGCTTCAATCGCTTCAGCGACTCCTCAATCGTTTGAAAATCTTTATAACGATTCTTCCGTCCCCCGCGGGCGGCGAAGAGAAAAATTCTCGACGATTGCGGAAGCCCTAATTGCGCTCGCGCCTCCGCTTTCTCACCTGGACTAAAAATAGACAGATCGACCCCATTCGGAATATGCCTCATCTCTAAAACCGATTCGCTCATCGGAGATCGACGAAATCGATCTAAGAGCCAGCGCGAGGGGGCGGCGACTCTCATCTGCGTTTTTTGATAAATCGCGCGCTTACGCCGAAAATTCCACGCCGTCGCATCTCTCGCAATTTCAGGATAGGAATCTAAGTACGGACAATACCCGCATCCGGTCCGCCACCGTTCACAATCCAAGGTGTAGCCACAATGTCCCGTCATCATCCACTCATCATGCAAAGTCACATAAACCGGAAGTTGCCGCGAAAGAAGGGGGAGTTGTCGTAAATCAAAATAGTCGCCATGCAAGGTATGAAAATGAATCAGATCCGGATTCACGCCTCCGAACTCCGATCGATAGCGCTCTAAAAGCTGATGACTCACGGGATGATCGAAATCTTCAAGCCCCGCCATTCGCTTGATCATTCTTAAAGGCTGAGAAAATCCGATCCCGATCGTTTTTTTGTAGAGCGGTTTCAGCGCAGGAGGAATTTGACGGCGAACAAAATTTGAAATCTCGATTCCCTTTCGCATCGGCCATGAGCCATCGGTTTCTCGATTTAAGAAAATCCCCGAACTTTCCGAATGATGCTTCTCCCCAAAGGCAATCGTCGAATGCACTCCCAAGGCCCGATATCCGGCCTCCAGCGATTGCATAATCGCTTCCGCTCCCCCAAAATGGTCATGCGTACTGACTTGTAGAATTTTCATAAGCGAGTGACACTCATAAAAAAGGAACAAGTAATCCTTCAGACTCTGCAATCTCTCTCTGTTTTTGATCGAACGTTAAAAATTCCTCCTCCTTTAAACTCAAGGCACAAGCAATAAGAAGCATATCAAATAAACGGCCCCCTTTTTGAACCGTATGCTTGTCCGAAATCCGCTCCATTTCTCGAACAACTGCAGGCCAATGATATTGAATTATTCTTATTTTTTTCTGAGAAATATGAAGCTCCAACTCTTGAAGTGCCTTAATTCCTTCTTTTTCAGAAAAGCCTTTCCGATGATCTTGATGGAATAACCAAGATTGCAAACGAATGCTCTGACGATATTCCATGAGAACGAGATCTGTTAATAACAATCGTTCAGCCCCCGTTGCATACCATTCTAAAGCCTGAGCAGAATGACTTTGAGGAAAATAAAGAGCACAGAGATAAGAGGTATCACAAGTTGCCATTAAAATCCCTCGTCCTCAGTCATACTCAACATTCGATCAATCTCCTTATTCGAGAAAAAACGTTCCCCTTTCCAAAGTCGTTTTTGAACCTCGGAAAAATCAATCAACTCAGACAGCTTATCCTCTTGTTTTGATTTTTTCATCGGTGAAATTTCCATTAAAGGAACCCCGCGTTTAGAAACTTGGATTTTCTCCCCTTGATGAATCCATGCCTCAATCCTTGAGAAATCGTGCTTCAAGTCCCGAATCGTTGCCATTTTCATGTAATACATTATAATGTAATACATTATAATGTCAATCTCTGACCATTGCTTCAAGATTAAACGGGTGCAAATGAGGTTAGCTGGTCTCCTACCAAAAACAAAATCAGATGTATTTCATGCCTTCTTGCATTCCTAAGAGATTTCAGCACTCAAACAGCAACAGACTTTACGGGAATCGCCTCTTCAAGCTGTTGATAGCCCCACTCTAAGATCGATTCTGTGGTCTTCCATCCGAGA
>CAMCSM010000161.1 GCA_945877805.1 Methylacidiphilum caldifontis
CATCCTCGGAGGATGCAAGGTCTAATACAACGTGAGGTTTCCCTCTTCGTTGGCGAGGACTACTTCGAGAACTCAAAGGATTTCGCCCTATGGCTCTCGACCTCACCCCGCAAGCGACCGCTTGCTTTGCTTGGCGCACTTAGGTTAAATAAAAAAAGAGCCAGAGATCATGAAGATCTCTGGCTCTTAGAAACGATCGTAGGCTTACGCCTATGAAAAAGCGATTCGTCAATAATGACTAGGCAGCGACGGCTGCTTTAGCCACGACATGAATTCGACGGTTTTCTTTGTCGAATTTGACAATGCCAGGGGTCAAAGCGAAGAGCGTGAAGTCACGTCCTGTTCCGACATTCTTTCCTGCATGCCAACGGGTTCCTCGTTGACGAACAATAATATTGCCCGCAATGATGGATGAACCACCAAAAATTTTAACACCAAGTCGCTTGCTTACGCTATCGCGACCGTTCTTTGTACTTCCTTGACCTTTCTTATGTGCCATGACAAGCCTCCTTTAAAAATTCTTTAACCGATGGGGGTTACCCTACGATCTTCGTGACTTTCACACGATTATATTTTTGACGATGACCAACCGTGCGATGATAACCTTCACGACGGCGGAACTTATAAGCGATGACTTTATCGCCTTTCACTTCCTCTTCGATTTCAAGGACCACTTGTGCCCCAGTAACCAAGGGCTTACCGACCTTGACCTTTGCACCGTCTGCGATCAAGAGGACGTCCGAAATCGTGAACGATTTTTCCCCTTCTTTAATGGGCAAAAGTTCGACTTCCAAGACATCGCCTTCTTGAACCTTATACTGCTTACTTCCTGTACGAATAACTGCTAACATACCTTTTCCTTTTTTCAGATGAGGAGTGAGACAATGGAGATATCTGTTTCCAAATCAAGCGATTTTTACTACTTTTTCTTAAATCCTTTAAAACTCATACTTTAAAATATCAATTTCATAGGTAGAAGAGGGGGCACTGCTCGATATCGACTTCAAACCGAAATCACTGGAGATGAATGACTTGCTTTTAAATAACACGACTCTTGGGGCTTGTTTTTCCCCGATTTTTATATTTCGTTTTGATTCAAAAATAATAAAGCCCTCCGACCCGATTTCATAAACTCGACCGGAGCTTTTGGTCGTCAATAAGTCGGCTTTCTTGCTAAAAGTAGAGGCGGACCAGAGACCTTGAGAGAGCATCACCCCTAAAATAAATGTCGTAAGAATCTTCTTCATCCCCTCCTTTTAACCCTCTCTCTAAAAAAGGTCAACGGATAATCCCTCGAATCTCTGATAAAATCATTTGGACTCCTCTTCAGAAATCGCTAACTCACTGGGTATGGTTTCTGGTCTTATTGATCTCGGCATTGTTGGCCTTTACTTCATCATCATTCTTGCGATTGGCCTCTGGAAAGGTCGTGGAGAAAGCAATATGGAGGGATTTGCCCTCGGCGATCGACAGATTCCTTGGTGGGCGGTACTGGCCTCGATTCTCGCAGCGGAAATCAGTGCCGCCACCTTTCTCGGGGCTCCGGCGGAGGGTTTTAATGAACGAAATTTTCACTACGCCCAACTCGTTATTGGAACCATTCTCGCTCGAATTTTTGTCGCTTACGTTTTTATTAAACCGTACTACGACTATAACGTCGTCTCGATCTACGAATTCCTCGAAATGCGATTTGGAAAAAAAACGAAAACCGCGGCCTCAGGAGTTTTTCTCATTACTCGCGCCCTCGCGAGTGGAACCCGACTCTATGTCGCAGCGATTATTCTCGTCCTCGCCTTTGAGATGCTTCTTGGCTATAAACCGAGTCCTCATCAAGAATTTATCATCTATCTCGGCTCTCTTTTTGTGATCACCGGGATCACAGCCATCTACACCATCTACGGGGGAATTAAGGCAGTTGTCTGGACCGATCTCATCCAAGTCATCGTTCTCTTTGGTGCCCTTGGATTCACCCTCATTTCCCTCTTTTTAAGAATCCCTGGAGGATGGGAGGGGATCACTGAGAAATTTGCCGATCAACAGGGACACCTTTTTTTCAACACCGGAATCGATCCGACACTCCACGGATGGGCCCTGATCAAACATCTCCTTGAAGAGCCTTACACCCTCTTTGCCGCCTTTATCGGCTCCACCTTCCTCACGATGTCCACTCATGGAACCGATCAAGATATGGTGCAACGAATGCTCACCGCAAAAGATCACCATAAAAGCCGCTGGGCGCTCATCCTCTCGGGACTTGCCGATCTTCCGGTCGTCATGGCTTTTCTCTCCGTCGGAATGCTTCTCTGGGTTTTTTATCAACACTTCCCAGATCCTCACCTTCCTGCAAAGCATCCGTTCGCTTATTACATCCTTCACGAAATGCCCACCGGAATTCGAGGACTCGTCGTTGCCGGACTTTTTGCAACGGCCATGGGATCGCTCAGTACAGCTTTAAATGCCCTTGCAACAAGCTATACCCGCGATTGGCATATTCCGTTCTTTCAACCCCAGGCGACAGAAAAACAATTACTCTCCGCGGCCCGTTGGAGCACAGGACTCTTCTCACTCCTTCTCGTGCTCATCGGATCGGTCACCGCTTGGATCGTCATCCACTTTCCGGGGGCTCGTGTCATCCCCGTGGTTCTCGGGGTCTTTGGCTATACCTATGGCTCGATGCTCGGAATCTTCCTCATCGGAGCACTTACCAAGAGACGCGGAAGTGAAAGAGGAAATCTCATTGCGATGTTAGTCGGCTTCATCGTCGTCGCCTGGCTCAGCGATCTTCCGAATGATCTTCGTCTGATCCTCGGATGGACCCCCTCCCAACGTCCTGATTGGCTACCGACCATCGCTTTTGTCTGGAGAATTTTCTTTGGAACCGTAGCGACCTTTTTGGTTGCCCTCGCCTTCCCCACCCCCAAAGAGAAACAAATCCGGTAAAAAATTATGTTACGAGTGATCGCTGGAACCGCAGGGGGAATCTTTCTTCAAGCCGCAAAAGGGCCGGATGTTCGTCCGACTCAAGATCGAGTGAAACAATCGATTTTCTCTGCCTTAGGAGAGTTGGTGATCGATGCCGATATTTTAGATCTTTACGCAGGAACAGGGGCCCTCGGGATCGAGGCCCTCAGCCGAGGAGCCAAAAGCGCCACTTTTGTAGAGCAAAATTCGAAATGTATCGCGGCCATTAAAGAGAATCTTAAACGCTGTCATTTGGAAGGGACGGTCTCAGCTCAACCGGTTGAAAAATGGCTTCATCAAAGCTCCGGAAAAAGTTACGACCTGATTTTTTGCGACCCCCCTTATCATCAATTTAAAGAACCGTTACAAAACCATCCCCTTTGGTCACAGGCGCAAACTCTATTAAAACCTCAAGGATTCATTCTCTTCGAGCACTTCTTCAAACACTCCCTTGATCTTCCTCCACCCTTTGAGATCACGCAGCAAAAGAAGTATGGGGACACCATCATCAGTTGGGTTCGAATTCGCTAGTAAAAAACCGCTGATTTTCGCCGAGTTTTAAAGTCATTTTTAAACCACTGATCCCCCTGTCCGTCCACTGACGGATCGCTTATCGTCGCTGATCGAGGAAGGCTGGATAGCTGAATAGCTTAATAGCGGGATATCCGCATAGCCTGCTCCGAGTTTTGTGTCGGGGCTGAAGGAGACACTCCCTGCATTTAACCTAAATTCGGCAGTAGAAATGGAGGGGCAGCCCCGACAGGTCGGGGCTGCCTTCCCCATCCTCTGAGGCACAGAGCCTGTGCCCCTCCAATGTTTTTCACCCTTTGGGTGAGGGCTGAGGGAGAGGTAAAAGCGATTCAAATGCCGAATATCGCGGTAGGGAATCTGATGCCGCTGGCATCAGATCCCCCCGCACAGATCCCTGCGTGCGGATTTCTCGCACAGGGCTCTTCAAGTTCTGCTCGCTTCCGACGAAAGTCGTTCAAAGAGTTCTCCAAGGGTTTCCCTTTT
>CAMCSM010000162.1 GCA_945877805.1 Methylacidiphilum caldifontis
TCTTTGCTTTGGTATCCTGGAGGAGCAGAATGCTCCAAAATCTTCTGCAAAGTCGACCAATGCAACCCATACTCCCTTAAAACCGATCGCTTACTGCGACCTTCTACCAACACTTTTTGACGAATTTCACACCATTGTTTCATATTTGAGTACATCCTCTCTTGTTAGAGGTGCCTCACTTTTCGACCGCCTTTTTTTATCTACCCAACCGCCGCACTTTTCGACCGCCCTTTACACCATCGATGCTCAGTCCAATCAGGAATTGATTGTCAGAAAAGAATCTCCCCCATTCATCTGTTAAAAGAGTCCCATTCGTCTGAAGCGCATTCCCGATTTTTTTTCCGTTGGCGTACTTCCTTTGAAGTTGAACGACCTTTTGAAAATACTCCAATCCCATTAGAGTAGGTTCCCCTCCCTGCCATGCAAAGCTGACCTCCGAGGAGGCTTGGGATTCAATGTATTGACGAATATAGGAGTCGAGGGTTTCGTCTGTCATTTTAAACTGACGAGTCTGGGGGTAGAGCTTCTCCTTTTCGAGATAGTAACAATACGTGCAATCGAGATTGCAGATCGCCCCGATAGGCTTGGTCATTATATGAAACGTGGGATAGGGGCTCATTCCTTTAGAGAATATATGCTTATCAGATAAATTAAATAGTGATTTTTAAGATTAACCGATTTCTTGATCTGGCAGGAGTGTCTTATTTAGAATCAAAATGGCTTACTTCCCCACGAGCGGAATTAATCGCGGCTCATCTTCGATCACTTCCGGAAACCTCCCGATCTTCCCGTCGACAAAAAAATTATCGGTCAAATCGTTGTTTGCGGTTGAAACCTCACCGATGATCACCTCGGGAGGGATCGACCAAAAGGAGTGATAGACGAAGGGATCTATCGTAATACGCTCACCAGCGTCGAGTTGAATCACCTCACCTAATGGATAAGAGATTTTTTCTCCATTCTTTTTTACTAAAAATGGGGTTCCCTTTTCTGTCGTTCGAGGATCCCCAGCCCAGAGTTCGACCTGAAAAGAACCCCATCGGCAAATGATATCCTCTTTCTTTAGATGATGGCAATGCATCGGGACCGGTTTGTTTTCAACGCAGTAAATTAATTTTTCGCAGTATTCAGGCTCTTCGGCGAGATTGATCAAAGCAATAATAAACGAATCGAAACCAAGCCCACAATCCGTGATATCCCATTTGGGATTCGGGGGAATGGCCCAGCCATGGGATTCAAAACAACGGAGAGCCTCTTGATAGGTTTTATTGATTTCAGAGCGTTTCATGTTCTTAACATTATCATGAGCGCTTTGAATCGACTGATTTGATCCTGCCGCTCGGAATGATACCATGGGACCATGTTTGACTTGGCATGGGCTCTATAGTAAACTTTCCCTGTGAAGATGAACTTTCAAAAAGTGCAGGAGGGCTCCCACATCAAGATGAGAGCCAAGCTGAAAAAACTTCCTCCCAAGGAAGCTCAGGCTCTGGTGGATAGCGTCCTGCATCCCAAGCTTTGGCGGATGGGGAAGTCCAAAGCCGACTTTTCTTTTCCATGAGTCGAAAAAAATCCTTTCTGGAAAATCCGCTTTTAAGGAGTTTTTAAGTCTCCGTATTCCTCAGCTTCAGAAAGACCTCGCTGCAAAACGTCTGAAATATATTCAAATTCAGAAAAGGATAGCGGATGGAACGATCCATCTTCCAAATAAGACAAAAGAGACGCGCTAGCAAAGAAATAGATCTTTCGACCCAGAAGAACGGATAAAATAGCGGGGTTGAGGGAACACCCTCTTACTTTGTGCCATCTTATGCTTCCTTTTTCGACTCAGTGCCACTTAATGGGTTAAAATCGAGTGATTCACAAAAAGACCTCCCTAGGGAGGAGTGCCAGGTTATGGGTTAATTCGATGTCAATTTATGGTTTCAGTCACACAAGTTATAGTTCAAACTAATGTTTTTTGAGCCTCTTCTACTATTTCTTAAAAACGGTCCACTATTAACTTGCTGATTGATTATTTGTAAATTGTTTATATTAAAATATTTACGATATTTAAATTTCCAATATTATATATTGGAAGCATAATTTGGCCAATATTTTTGGAAGCATATACTGTCCGTTCTGGCCAAGTTATGGTTCCAATGACAACAAGTTTTTCGAAAAACTTACGCCGTTCTCATCGGCATGATCACGTAGAGGAAGGGCTTGCTGTACTTGATGACGCCGGGGCTGAGTTCATCGATGAAGTCGAAGAAGATTTCATCGGAATCGATGTGTCTCAATGGATCTTGTAAATAGGTCGGATTGAAGGCGATGGAAAATTCTTTCCCTTTGTAATTCACAGGAATCGATTCTTTGGCCTCTCCGACTTCGGGGGTATTGGACATGATGTCCAAATTGTTTTGGCTGAAGCTCAGACGAATCGAGTTCGTTTTATCATTCGAAAGTAATGAAACACGACGGGTTGCATTGAGGAGCAATTCGCGTTCGATGATGATTCGATCTTTGGCCTCGGGCGGAATGACTTGTTTGTAGTTCGGATATTTTCCTTCGACGAGTTTGGAAACAAGGAAAGTTTCTCCAAGATCAAAGGCGATCTGATTGTCAGAAAGCGAAATTGTTAACGGCTCTTCTTGTCCCAAAATTCGTTGGAGTTCATTCACCGCTTTTGTCGGAAGGATCGCATCGGTTTCATTTCCCTTGGCAAATTCCATCTCATGTTCGACGAGGGCTAGACGACGTCCATCGGTAGCGACCATGGTTAATTTAGTATCATGGAAACTGAGAAATACACCGTTGAGAACATAGCGGCTTTCATCATTGGAGATCGCATAGGCGGTTCGACGTAGCATATCGCGGAAGGTTCCCTGGGTCATTTTGAATTGACGGGCACCCTCGGTTTTTGGGAAGGCAGGGAAATCTTCAGAAGGAAGTCCAAGAATTTTAAAATAAGAAGAGGCGGCACGGATCGTCGCTTGGTTCTCATCGTTCACCTCTAAGGTCAATTCGACCGC
Organism: Methylacidiphilum caldifontis; assembly: GCA_945877805.1. GTDB lineage: Bacteria > Verrucomicrobiota > Verrucomicrobiia > Methylacidiphilales > CAMAQI01 > CAMAQI01. Next base: position 3,015 of record CAMCSM010000162.1, read on the forward strand.
AGGAAGTTCGCGGATAATGCTGAAGAGACGTTTTGCAGGAAGTGTCGTTGTTCCTGGTTTAATGACTTCGCAAGCAATCGAAGCACGAATTCCCATATCGAGATCAGTGGTAGAAATAGTCAGCTTCCCATTCTCTGCTACCAAGAGGGCATTTCCAAGGATGGGGAGGGTTGTGCGTGAGGCAACAACGTTTTGGACCATTTGTAGGCCTGCAATTAAAGCTTCTTTCCCGATGACACATTTCATACTTTTATTCCATTCAAGAGCGGTTATTAGGAGATGGTTTTATTTCTTTATTTTAAAAGAAAGAGATCATCTTCTTCTTAATGTCGTTAATAACTTCAGAAATCGGTTCTAATTTACTGATCCCCTAAGAGTTGCCAACGAAAATAAGTTGTGGAAAAGATGGAGAATTTCTTTCAGAGGGAAAGCAAAAAGTCAGAGGGGCTCTATTTATTCGAAGTTCTTGGAAGATAAGCACAAGTTATTCCCAAAGTTGTTCTCTCCAATGGACAAATGGAGTTAAAATAAAGAATCATAAAGAAGAAAGAGCTATTTAACCACGAATGAACACGAACCCCGACAAAGAGTACGGGGCAGGTGGGCACGAATTGATCCACCTTCGTCAAGGCTTTCTCCTTCGTCCCGAACTGAGGGACTACGGCGAACAAGTCGGCGGACCTGTGGAAGTCATTCAAAACAGGGGAGATTTGTCCCACAAATGCCCATAGGCGTCAACTTAAGCTCCTTCTCATGGAGCGAACTTTCAAAAAACTTTATCTCACGCGAAGCAACTGTCCCCATGGAATGGGGAATGGCACCGTTGTGAAGTGGAACAGGGATAAAGGCAATTTTCACACGAAGCCGCAAAGCTTCCCAAGGTTCTCCCCGTAGGAATTTGGAAAAGAAAAAATCAAAAAAATCATTTGTGTTTCGGG
>CAMCSM010000163.1 GCA_945877805.1 Methylacidiphilum caldifontis
AGCCATCAATGGCATCATCCAACTCGCAAAACGGAACGCTAGAGGCTTTCGTAACTTCGAATACCTCAGAGCAATCTCGTATCTGCGATGTTCAAAACTCCAACTCAACCTTCCCACTCTATGACCCACTCAAAACGTCGAAGCTTCGAAATAGATCTATGATCTTCACCTCCCATTCAGCAGCTTCGGTTCGTGAGGCGGTGAAGTTCAAAGAGCTTCTTCTTGGATCAAATCCCAAAATATTTGTATTCAGGGGAATCAAACTTACAGAGGCCCGATACCCCATCGTTGGAATACATTGGATTGACACGGGAGATACCAACCGTTGGAAAGGCGAATTCAAAAAAATGGGATTCGAGATTGATGATGCAACTGCAAAAGAACTGGCGCAGCTTTTTCGTCAAACGAGATGATCGCATGGAATTCATTCTTTCTATTTTCACTCCTTTGCTTTCCGCTGCCCTCATTGGCTTTTCTCTCATGCTCTGGAAGGTCTCGCTCGTGAGAGCGGTGCTTCGCGATCTTGCGAAAGATCTCCAGCTTTTAGAGTTTCGAATCCCTGAATACAAACAGACCACGGAAATGATTGATGAATTTCAACATCGAATCGTTTAGAGAAATACTTCAATGACATCGTCTCTCGCCAAGTCGCGAAGGATCGAAGGAACTTTCAATTGCTAAATAGCTTAGTTCTAGTCTCGGGAAACCGTTTCAATGGAATTGAAAACGCGTGGTGATGAATTCGGTTTTCTTGAAAGAGGTCTCTCTTTCAGAGAAACTGTATTTCATCGCCATGGGCGGGGAGATCCCCGCCGTTTTCCGAGACTTGGGCTTTCCCTATGTTTTTTCAGACGGGAGGGGAACCTTGGGTCACTTCGTGCCTTAGCGAGAGGAAAAGGTTTTAAGATTTTCTCAAAAAACGATCGACCTTCTCCTCAGCGCCTCGGCTTCGCCTCTCCCGGAATCAACCTCAGAGTCTCCTTGTCTCATTCATAAAAAAAAGGGGAGGAGTTCTGACCCCAAGAGCGTAAGCGATAGATCCCTGTTTTTTAAAAGAGATCGAAAGCTCGTTTTCGAGAACTTTTTAAAAATAGGGAAGAGGCTCGACAGAGCCGTAGTCAGAACGAGAGGGTGGTAGGGATTTAAGCGTTGCGTACGTCGCGCCTTCGCGTGAGAACATGTATTTTGGATTTCGCTGCTAAGTTGCTTTTGACTTTCCTTTCATAGCAGGGGGGAGAGACCGGAGTTTTTGCGGAGGGGTTAGATTGGCCCACTCCTCGCGGGGATCGGGGAGTTTTAGTTTTTTCACTCCCTTAGGAAATTGTTTTTGGATTAAGGCATATTGCTCTTGGAGCTCAGGAATCGGATGGGACCAGTCGTGAAGGTAGTAGACCGCTTTGACCTTTGCTTGGAGGAGGGCTTTTGAACAATCGAAGCAGGGGCGCATCGTGGTGTAGGCAATGCTGTTTTCGATCGAGATCCCAAACCGTGCGGCACTGAGAACCGCGTTTTGCTCCGCATGAACGCAGATACAAACATCGTAGCCTATGTTATTTTTATATTTTTCTCTGTTTTTGCAACGAACGCAGCCACCGTCCGTACAGTTTTGCATCCCTTCCGGGGTTCCGTTGTAGCCGGTGGAGATAATCCGATTTTCTTTGACGAGGATAGCTCCGACCTTTCTGCCGAGGCAGTTGGCTTTATCGCGAACGGCGATGGCGATGTTCATGTAGTAGTCGTTCCAGTTCATAGCGATGGTGAGGTGAGAGAGATTGCCTCGTCGATGTAATTTTGGCGATTGCAAATATTGATGCGTTAGGGGCACGTTTGGCCTTTGGGTCTTCCTTTTAATTTTTCATTGCTTCGTGAGAGATTTGTTTAATCTCAAGGAAAATGACAGACCGTTCATTCCTCCCGCAAACTCCTGAGGCGAGCGATTCCCTAGCGGAGCGCCTTTGCCGTACCTGTGGGCTTTGTTGTAATGGGGTTTTATTTCATCTTGTCCGCCTGCAGACTGGGGATCTGCTTTCAGAATTAGCCAGCCTTGGATTGAAGATTCGTCGTAAGAAAGGGTCCGATCAGTTTTCGCAACCCTGTCCGGCTCTTGAAAGTTGTCAGTGTACGATTTATTCTCAGAGACCGACTCGGTGCCGTCGCTTTGAGTGCCAACAGCTTCAGGGAGCAGTCGAAGGGAAAATAACAGAGGAAGCGGCGCTCATGCAAATTCAAGGGGTGCAGCAAAAAGTGCGTCAGATTGAGTCGTTGATGGAAACTTTAGGAAAGAGCGATCCCAAGCGTCCTTTAACGAAACGATATGAAAAAATCATCGCTGAAAGCGTGGAGTTAATCGGTGAGGAGAGGATTCCGCGAATGGAGCTAGAGAGAGAGATGCAGGAGCTTCAACAGATCTTAGATCGCGATTTTAGAGTGATCAATCAAGATGCGCCAGGGGAGGTTTGAGAGGGAAAATGCAGTTGGGGAAATGATTTAAAACCGTTCTCACACCAAGCCACGATCCGTCAGCTGACGGACACGAAGTAAAATCATCTAAAATACAGGGGAGTGCCTCGCGCTGAGTTGCTGAGAAAGAGAGGCTAATCGGCTGATGGACTGTAGGGCTGATGGGTGGGGGAAAGGAACAATTTTTAACTGCTTGCTTAGAGTGATAAACCCATTTCTTGCATTGGTGATGGATATACCTCGTAAACGATATCACCAAAATGGTGATAAAAAATGGAGGGGCACAGGCCCTGTGCCTCATCGGACGGGGAAGGCAGTGGGCCACTGCCCCTCCAGTTCTAATGCAATAAATGGGATAAATTGTCTTCTTCCGAAATTTGAATCTAACTTTGTGTTTTCGTGTCTTGGTGTGAAACTGAATTTTAGCAAGGGGAGATTTTCTGCCTTTATTGCTATCAAGCTATCAGGCTATTCAGCTATCAAGCTATCTAACTAACCCGCTTCGTTATCCCAAAGAGAGCTTAGCCCGGAGCTGACTGGCGACGAGGATGAGATCCTTCGGATGGACGCGGGAATCAGCAATGGCGGTCATGAAGTTGGCATCGTTTTTCCAGCGAGGGACGATATGCATATGAAGGTGGGCGGCGATTCCAGCGCCAGCGGCCTCTCCGAGGTTAGCGCCGATATTGAACCCGTGAGCTTTGTAGAGCTCTTTGAGAGCGTTCTTTACTTCAATGACCAGCTTGAGGAGTTCGAGCTGTTCCTCTTCGCTGAGATCATCGAGATCAGCGACTTTGCGATAAGGAAGCACCATGGTATGGCCGGCGTTGTAGGGAAAGGTATTGAGAATCGCGAAACAGGATTTACGACGGGCAACGATATGATTTTTTTCATCCTCGTTTTCGTTGACCATATTCAGAAAAAGATCTGAACCGCAGTGTGTTGGATTGGAGATATAATCGCTTCTCCAAGGAGCCCAAAGATGTTGCATGGAGGGAACTTAGCGGGAATTTATCGTTCAGGAAATAGAATTGTGAGGGAGGGATTAAAAGAGCGCTTTTGAACTCCGTTAATCCTAAAAACCGCAGATGATTTAACCACAAAAGGTTCGTAAAACGAACAACTTAAGCCACCGGAGGTGCTCGTAATTTTGGTGCAGTGGGGGATGGGGGCACAAATAACACAGATATCACGGATTGAGGAGGTTATGAAAATGGAGTT
>CAMCSM010000164.1 GCA_945877805.1 Methylacidiphilum caldifontis
CCCCCCCCCAATCTGCGCTTGGAAGATTTCGGACCCAGTCAAATCCTGAGTCACGATCTCGGAGAGCCCGATTTTGAGATCCTGAGAGGTCGAAGAAGAAAGCGGGAGACGAAGTAATAGCTCCTGATTTTGAGCAGCAGCAACGAAGCTGAAGGCCAAAACGAGGCTAAAAATATGTCCAAGAACTTTCACTTCGAGAGCACTAGCGAGCTTTTCGATCGATGCCAAGTCTCTTTTGGATTGTTCTTCTCTGAGAATCTAGCTAGAAAGCCAGCTCTCATGATGCTCCTTCAAATCCTTCAAGAGATTGCTTCGACCTCTTCTGGGGTTGATTCGCAACTATCGAATCGCATTCTCACGACGGCTGCTTATGAGCAGGGATCGATGATCGGAGCCCTTTTAGATTCTCAGTTGATTGAGGAGGATCCTTTTTTAAAACAATTGAGCGAACGTCTTGGCTATGAATGGTGCGATCCTCTTCCGACACAAATTCCGAATCTGATTCGGGACTTGATTCCTCCACGGATTGCCCTCCGTTTTCATTTTGTTCCGATCCAGCAAGTCGATGGGGAAGTGATCGTGGCGACTTATGATCCCTTTCAAATGAATGGGATTCAAGCTTTGAGCTCCTCCCTGAATCAACCGATTCGATGGGTTTTAAGCACACGTCGTTCTGTGGTTCAATCCTTGAAAAACTGTTATGGCGTCGGAGCCGATACCTTTGAAGAGCTTTTAGAGGGTCGTGAGGGCTCCGAAAATGATTCCGACTCTCAGGAGGAGGTCAATGTCGTCGACTCCGAGGATGCCGAGGCCTCGGTGATTCGTTTCGTGAATCAGATTATTCGCGAGGCCTTAAATCAAAAGGCAACCGATATCCATGTTGAACCGCTAGAGCAAGATTTGCGAATTCGTTATCGAATCGATGGAGTTTTACATGAAGAGCCAGTTCCCCAGAGGATTAAGTTACTCCAATCCTCTGTGATCTCTCGATTAAAGATCATGGCCCATCTGGATATTGCAGAAAAGCGACTTCCTCAAGATGGACGGATCACGCTCGAATTTGGCGGTGAGCCGATCGATGTCCGTGTTGCCACAATTCCGACGGTCTCAGGGGAAAGCGTGAGCCTCCGTTTATTAGGACAGGAGCGCTTTGATCTCCAGCGCTTGAATTTACCTCCCGATGCCGAGGAAAATATTCGGGGGCTTTTGAAGATGTCGAACGGGATCGTTCTTTTGACTGGTCCGACAGGATGCGGAAAATCGACGACTCTTTATACTTTTCTTTCGCTTTTGAATGTCAAAGAACGACGCATAATTACGATTGAAGATCCGGTCGAAAACAAACTGGAAGGAGTGATGCAGATCGCAATCAAACCGGAGATCAATCTGAATTTTGCAACCGCCCTTCGGAGTATTTTACGAAGTGATCCAAACGTGATCATGGTCGGAGAGATGCGTGATTTAGAAACGGCAGAGATCGCGATTCGTGCCGCATTAACCGGTCACTTAGTCTTTAGCACCCTTCACACCAATGATGCCGTCGGAGGGATCACGCGGCTCATCGATATGGGGATCGAACCGTTTCTCGTCTCCTCCTCGGTCCGTGCCTTTATCGCCCAACGACTCGTACGACGACTCTGCTCTCATTGTAAAACGCCGATTCAAATCGAGGAGTCGATCCTCAAAGAGATGGGGTTCCCTTTAAAATATCAGCATCAAATTTGGAAAGGGGTCGGATGCCTCAAATGTCGTGATACAGGGTATCAAGGTCGAATGGCGATCATGGAGATTTGCATGCTCTCTCCGCAAATGCAGCAGGCAATCACCAGTCAGAAGAATTCCAACGAGCTTCGCCAAGTCGCCTTAGAAAATGGGATGGTCGGACTGCGCGAGGATGGATGGCGACGTGTGAGCGAGGGATTGACAACGGTCGATGAGGTTTTACGAGTGACCACGACCCATCTTGAGGTTTTGGATGAGTAGCTTTCGCTATCATGCCTTAGATGCCACTGGAGAAAAAACTCAGGGAGTATTAGAGGCAAAAAGCCGAGCTCAGGCCTTGAAAGAGCTCGACAAAAAGAGACTTCAACCGATTAAATTGATCGAGATTTCTGGCACTTCTACGCCGAGCAATGAGAGGGAGAGTGAGGTTAAAGGAGCAACGCTGAATCGTTCTCAAGTGATCGCCTTTACCGAAGAGATGAGCGATTTAATGGAGGGGGGACTTCTCCTCGAACCGGCCTTGCAAATCATGGAGAAACGCTCCGAGGCCGGAAATTTACGGGCGGTGGCGCAATCCCTTCGTCAAAAAATTCGTGATGGAATGAGTTTTTCCTCGGCAATTCGTTCTGAGAAAGTCGGATTTGATGAGCTCTATTGCAGCATGATCTCCGCCGGTGAAATCTCAGGGGCTCTTCCCGACATTATGAAACGCCAGCTCGGATTTCTCAAAGCGATTGATGAACTTCGATCTAAAGTCATTCAATCCCTCCTCTACCCCACCTTTTTAATCGTGGCGGGAGTTGGATTGATGGGGGTCTTCATGACCGTTCTGGTTCCACAACTGACCACCTTAATGACGAAAACCGGCAAGACCCTTCCGCTGGCGACTCGGATTTTGATCGATTCCAGTCAATTTATTCAGACCAAAGGATGGCTTTTATTTGTCCTCCTCTGCGTGATCATCCTTCTTTTTTCAGCTTGGATTCAATCCAAAAAAGGGAAACCGTGGTGGCATCAGATTCAATATGAAATCCCCCTTCTCGGCACGGTTCTGATGTCGCAATTTTTGACCCAATGGACCTATACCCTTTCCAGTTTAATCGCCAATGGAATCCCCCTTTTAAATGGGCTGCAACTTTTAAGGGAATCAGCGGTGAATCTTTATTGGCATCGAGTTCAGAGTCAGATGATTCAAAATGTTGCGGAGGGGATCTCTTTATCGAAAGCGATGGAGAAAACGGCCGCCTTTCCTCCTGCTCTGATCGATTTAATTCGTGTCGGAGAACAGACGGGATCCCTGGCAAAATCATTAGAAAAGATTAGTCTTCGATATGATAAATCCATGACCCTCCAGATTTCTCGTATTACCGCTTTAATCCAACCGACGATCATCGTTTGTCTCGCACTTTTGATTGGAGTGATCGCTTACTCGATCGTGACCGGAATTTTTCAAACCCTTTCTGGGATCGGAAAATAAATTACTCATCCAGTTGTAATCGTTTATCCCAGATTCATATTGTTCGTGTCATGACGTAAAAAGTAAATTAGAGTCTTCCCTTTCGGATAAGACTCATTCCTGTGATAAGACTTCTCTTGCTTTTGATTCCCAACTCTTGAGCAAGCCAGTCCACTTTCACAAAACTTTCCTCTCGTATTTCATAAGCAATTTTCCACTTCTGTTTTATCGGAAGTTGATTTAAGTCTCCTTTCTTCGCTTTCCACTTCTCCAAGAGTTTTTTCGCTTTTGCTTCTTCGCTCTCTTGCAAGGTTCCTCGTTGCCAGACCTCCGTCCCCTCGCTCTCCCCCCTTTTCCCGCTCATCAATCGATGAAACTTCTCCATCACCTTCTCGCTTCCCCAACACCAACTGCGCCGAAATTTCTTCCATTCCTCATCTTCCTGAAG
>CAMCSM010000165.1 GCA_945877805.1 Methylacidiphilum caldifontis
ACGGATAACACAGATATCACGGATTGAGGAGGTTATGAAAATGGAGTTTCTTTTTTTTATTCACCCAGAGGGTGAAGTTCTTCTTTTATGTAAATCCCTGAAAATCCGTGTGATCCGCGTTATCCGTGGTTCCAACTGCTTTTTCTAGGCTGAACTGTTTTTTTCATTTTTGAGTTCTTTGCGTTCTTTTGCGGCTAAATTCACTGTTTTGATCGCCTACGGATCAGGTGAAATGCTTTCGAATGACGTATCGGGGATTAACGATCCAGAAGAGATCTAGGCTCTTTTGAACAGAAGGATCAAAATCAAGAGACTGGCGGCTAGAAGCAGGGGAAGACTGTAAGCAAATCCCGTCATCACTTTATCGATGAAAGACCCGTGAACAGAACCAGAGGAGGAGTCTCCTTCATTTGAATCATCATGAAGCGTTCGAAGGGCATCAATTTTTGAACGTGATTGTTCATAGATGAGTCGGGCTTGATCAAGAATTGCGAGAGCTCGTGTCAGTTCTTCAGAGGGATTCTTTGAATTCCATTGATGGGGGTTAATATAGCGAACAAGCTGAATTTGCTCCTCAAAGGCATGGCGAACAAATTCGACCTGTTCAATCTCTTTTCGCATTTGATGTTCCTGTCCTTCGAGAACGACGAGACCACGATTTAAATTCTCCGAGACAACCCGAAGTCCTTCATCGAGTTGAATCTGTTTGCGTTTGATATCCTCAAGAAAAACTTTCTGACGATTAATATCATCGAGTTGGCGTTCGTGCTCCATCAGAGAGCGTTGGGCTTGTTCGATTTGAAGGTTTAAATCTTCTGGGGTCACCGTATGGGATGCGCCTGAGGAACGATAGAGGAGATCGTCGTTATCACGTGAGGAGGATTTCATGAATTCAAAGAGAGGTAAGGGTTAGGGGATCGAAATGAGGGTTCCGATTTTGAGAGGCTTTCCTTCAGGAAGGGTCTCTAAGTTTGCATTTTTAATGCGCTCGATTCCATTGACGACATCTTTCGGATAATGTTTCTTGGAGATTTTCCAGAGAGTATCTCCTTTCTGAATCGCGTAGGAACGAGCGGTGGTTGTTGTGCTTGCAGGCAACGCAGCAGAGGAAGTGACGGGAGGAGTGACCGGTTTTCCACCGTTCGGGATTGCGGGGGAGGTCCCTTGATTCAAAATTGCTTGTGCTTGAGCGCTCGCTGGGGCGGTTCCAGGAGTTGTTGGAGGAAGAACGGCAACGGGATTCGCTTTATCCGTGGTCACTCCTGTATTCGCCACAGCGGGAATCACAGGGGCGATGATGGCAGTTGCGGATTGGCTAGCTTTGAGGGCGGCCTCTTCTAAGGCTTTCGCTCCTTTGACTTTTTCCTCTTCGAGCAATGCGACTGTTTTCGTTTGCTCCTCTTTGGAAGTGGTTAAGGAGTGCTCCATTTCGGTGATTTTTTTATAAAGCTCTTCGCGTTCTTTTTTGAGAGCGATGTTGTCCGATTGAACCTTCGCAAAAAGCTCTGCGTTTTGAACCGGTGAGTTGGGTAGGGTCGCGGCAAAGGTAATTTTGGCGTTGTCGAGGCGCTCTTTCGCCATTTCTGCTTTATCGGTATTGGGGCGCTCTTCGAGAAACCGCTGGAGATGATAAATTGTTTTAATCGGATCGCCGAGTCTCTCACTGTAAAGCATTCCAATCTCGTAGTGAGCGGCGATTACTTTAGGATTTTTGCGAAGCGCCGTTTCGTAACACTTTACCGCCTTTTCGAAATCACGATCATGGATCGCTTCTTGAGCATCTTTAAAGAATGGATTGCGGTCATCCTCTGCTTCAAGTCGAGCATCCTCTTTTTCACAGCTGATCAGAATAAGAAGAGGAAGGAGTAAGAATAAACGTCGAATAGTCATGCAAAGATAATAACGATCGTTTCGTCAGGTGCAAACTGAAAAAACGATTCTTTTTATCGTCTTCCTTTGCTCTTACTTTGGGTCACCCGATCTCTTTTGGCTTTTTCGTAGGTGTACGCTTTCCGTTTTTTGACCACAACGGTTTGAGGGCGTTTGCGATAGATAAAGTCAATCGGGCATCCTTCCAGCGGAAAATATTTTCGGATCTGAAGCTCTAAGAATCGTTGATAGGAGGGAATCAGGAGATCCTCTCCGTTGACGAAGAGAAGCAGGGTCGGAATCGACCGAGGATCTTCTGAGAATTGTTGAGCGGCGTAGTAACATTTAAATCGTTTTCCGCGCACGGAGGGGGCCATTTGTCGCTCCTGAGCCTCATGAATCACTCGATTGAGCCGTGCGGTTTGGAATTTAATGTGACGCATTTGATCCATCCGATGAATCCCTTCCATGAGTTTGGGAAGCCCATATCTCGATTTTGCGCTGATAAAAAAGATCGGAGCGTAGGGGAGAAAAAAGAGTTCCCGTTCGATCGCCTGTGAAAACTCAAGTCGTTTGTCGGTGTTTCCTTGTCCTTCGTCTAGAGCGATATCCCATTTGTTCAAGGCAATCACGCAAGGAACCTTTGATTTTTGGATCAGACTGGCGATCTTTTTATCCTGTTCGCGGACCCCTTCTAATGATTCAAGCACGAGCACGCAGACATCGGCACGATTGATCATATGGACCGTTCGTCCGCTCATTTTTGCCTCAAGGGCATCATCAATGCGGCTTTTTTTGCGAAGTCCTGCGGTATCGATCAAGACATACTCTTTTTCATCCCATTTAAAGGGGACATCGACCGCATCACGGGTGGTTCCAGCGACTTCACTGACTATCGTTCGATCTTCGTTCAGAATTGCGTTAATCAGAGAGGATTTCCCGACATTAGGTCGTCCGATCATCGCAACCCGAGTGGGGCGGGTAGGGGGAAGCGGCTCGGAGACAAGCCAGGTCTTCGTGAGTTCCTCTTTAACGTCGGCGATTCCCATCCCGTGCATTGCGGAAACGGGAAAGGGCTTTCCAAAACCGAGCTGAGTAAACTCAGAGGATTCCGCCTGATGTTTATCGGTCTCCGCTTTATTCAGGAGAAGAAAAACCGGCTTATCCGATTTGCGAAGTTTTTTGGCGATATCACGATCGAGATGGGTTAACCCTTCGCGAATATCGACGACAAAAAGAATTTGGGTCGCCGTTTCAAGCGCGAGATTGACTTCATGCTCAATCGCCCCTGCAAAACCTTCGGAATCTCCAAGTCCAATTCCTCCGGTATCGACAAGAGTAAACTCGAAGTTATCCCAACGGGCAGAGACCACGAGACGATCTCGGGTGACTCCAGGGCGATCGTGAACGATGGAAAGATCTCGTCCCGCAAATCGATTAAAAAGGGCCGATTTCCCCACATTGGGACGTCCGACAATGGCGACGACGGGATGAGCAGTTTTGGACATAGTCAGATCTGTTTAGCGACGATATCGACTGAGGACAATGAAATACCGTCATAGTGAGATATTCAGCCAGGGCTTTTTGTTTTGAGTTCATAAGACTTGGTTGATGAAGCCTTTAATTTTTCCTAGACAAAATTCCCTCTTTCTTGTAGTGATATGCTGGGATGAAACCAACAACAACCGAAGCCATCACTAAACCAAGTCTACGAAATCGTCTG
>CAMCSM010000166.1 GCA_945877805.1 Methylacidiphilum caldifontis
AGGGGAATCCATCCCTTAATCAATCCTTTACCAAATTAACGCCACATCTTTCTCCTCATGCTCCATCCCAGATACGTTCCAAATCAAAGCGTTCTTACGATCTATTCGTGGGAAATAACATTTATTTTCGTGGGTTTTGAGATCCGACGTTGGGGTGTGCCGAAAGCAGATCTGAATCGGCTCTCCAATGGGGTTGCATCAAAACTTTATTCACCTGTTTTAAATCAATTGATTTGGTCTGATCCCGGACCGCTTCCAAGAAGCAAGCTAGGGCGAGGTTGCGAGCGCGGCGTAGGACGCCGTCGCTCGAACGAACTAAAAGCCCCAACGCCTCATCTGAAAAAGTCGAATACGGCAGGCCGACTGAATCGAGCTCCCCGAGAAGGAACGCTTGGATCTGATCGGGATTCAAGCGTGGAATGATCACCGAAAAGGTGATTCGGGATTTGATATCCTCGTTGACGGAGAGATGCAGGTTGGTCATGAGACTGGGCTGACCGATTAAAATCAAATTATGATTTTTCGGAAAGTCCTCAAAAAGCAACCGAAGCTTTCTCAGGCCTTGGATCTCCAACAGATGGGCGTCGTCAATGATAGGAGCGAGCATCTTACCTTTTTGATTCAAGGCATAGGCCTCCTCTAAAAGTCTTTTCTCAGAGGTGAAGTCATTGCCGCTATCTTCGATTCCAAAGGAGTTACACAGGATGCGGAGGATATTCGTATAGGTGTGCAATGTTCTTCCAATCCTCGGTGTCATCAACCGTTTGGGATCATGATTTTGCAATTGATTTTTTAAGGTCGATTTTCCGATTCCCGGTTGCCCCAAAACCAAGCAAAGTCCTCCTTGCTGGCAATGAACCTTCAAGGTGTCAAAGATCGGTTGTTGATGTTCCAAAAGTTGTCGCGGTTTTTCAAAGGGATTTGAGGTGATTCCGAAGTAGGAACGAATCATAAAATTTCTCCTGTGTTCTGGTTTTCATCCTTATTATGGAGGCGAGGCTTGCGATCATTGGCGATCAAATCCACGGGTCGAGCCTCTCCCATTCGCGACTCTTTGTAATAAACGATCACTCGGGTCATTCTCCCTCGCTCAAAGCGAACTTGAATTTGCTTTTCCCGTAAATCCACCGGAGCTTCAAAGCGAATGTTTTTAAGCGAAAAGGTGTTATCGATCTTAACCCAACGATCCTCTTCCATGAAAAAGAACTCATCGTTTAATTCCGAGGGAGGCATGAATCGGATTCGACTTAAATCCAATCCAAAGCGATCAATCGGTTTCATGCCAAGAGATCCATGAGCAACGGAGTTATATTCCTCCTCAAGCCAGGTGATAAACTGACGATTCAAAGCGGCTAAAGAGGAAAGATCCAAAACTTGACACAAAAACTTGTCGCGAACGGTTCGAAAAAACCGCTCAATTTTTCCCTTCGCCGCCCCATCCCGCACCGGGGTGTGGCAAAGAATGCAGCCAAGTCTACCACACACCAAATGGATTTCTGCCGAGGAGTAATTGGCTCCATTATCCAAGTAGAGTGTTTCCGGAACTCCCCGCTTATAGAGAGCCGTTCGAAACGCCGTGATGAGCGAATCGACATTGTCGGAGAGGAAAAATTCACCATGAGCGACCACACGGGAGGCGTCATCAATAAAGGCAATCAACTTCGCCTGAGCTTTTCCTGAATCCGTATCGATATAGGGACCAAACATCGTATCCCCTTGCCACATCTGATTGGCGTGCTCCTTGGCGAAGGCCACCCGTCTCTTGTGTTCACTCTCGACTTTAAGCATCTCAAATTCTTTCACCATTCGACGAAAGGTGTTGGGCGCTACCAGCTCTCTTCGCAAAAGCCCTCGCTCGATACAAAGTCGATAGACGGAGGCAATCGTGTAACTTTTGGAATGCAGCGAAGGCAACACCTGCTGCACCGCTTCGGTCACGGTTTCAGGAGTCACCTTGCGAAAAGTGCCTTGATCCGAACGACGTTTGTTTTGCATTACCGTAATGCCATCTTTTTGATAACGACACCACCACGTCGAAATGGTTCGCCATGTAAAATAGCGGACGTTTCCCTCTTCATCGGTGAAGGGGAGTTTGGATACATATTCAATTCGGGCTCTTCGAGTGTTTCCGGGAGAGGTTTCCACCGCTCCCAACACCCGCATCTTTAAATAAGGGGTTGGGTTTTTCATAAGATCGGCAACTTACAAAAAAGAAAAACCCGACGTGAACCACAAGCAACTGTGGTCGCAAGATTCCACTCCAAAGGGGGCGGATTGCTACGATGGTAATTCTAACCCGAGGAGAAAAAAGCCCGCTGAAAATAAAGCTGATAATCTTGAAGCGGATCGTCCGATTTAAAATCCGACTGGATTCCCTCCCAAGTCACAAGCCGAGGTTCTTTCTGAGAGGAGATATTTTGCTTTTTAAAAAGCCGTGAGCGGATTCCCAGATGAGTCCTTGAAAATTTCCTCCAGATCGCCCGTCCCGTCTCCACGTAAAAAAAGCGCACTGAATCGTACCACGATCGCTCGAGCGATTTTCCTTCAAGTAATCCATTGAAAAACAAGACCACTTCGCGTGTCTGAACGGAGTGACGATAAAGATATTTCGCTAAAAGCACGCTGTGGGTTTTGCCGCAGCCTTGCCGATTTCCCCGATTCGAGCAAAAGACCCTAAACCCACGGACCACTTCTTCTTGGCGTTTTTGCTCATCCCCAAAGCCTTTTAAAACCCCATGCCGATTCAAATTCCCGATCCCCCGACAAAACGGACATCCGATGTGCTTCAAATTCCGGGAGTAAGAGTCATAAGCGCTTTCATCTTCCACATACCATTTAATCTCGAACATCCCGCCCTTGTGGAGGGGAAAATAAAAAAATCACCACCTAAACCCCAAAAACCAAAAGAGGGGAGGGCCTCCGCCGTCCCTGCTCCGCTCGTCGCTTCCAGTCGCTTCGCAAAGCCTCTCGCTCCTTCCAGCTCCTCACGGAGCAGGGGAATCCATCCCTTGATCAACTCTTTACCAAATTAACGCCACATCTTTCTCCTCACGCTCCATCCCAGATACGTTCCAAATCAAAGCGTTCTTACGATCTATTCGTGGGAAATAACATTTATGCTGGAATACCCAGGATACCGGAATCGGAATCCCCAAAGCGCGCCAATCCGAAATTTTCCAAAAGTTTTTTCAGGCGGATTCCAGCACCACCCGAGAATTCGGAGGCACCGGCTTAGGCCTGGCGATTACAAAGAGCCTCATCGAATTGATGGGAGGAGAAATCACCTTCTCCAGCATTGAAGGCCAAGGAACAACGTTCACCTTCTCCCTTCCCATGGCCCCCCTG
>CAMCSM010000167.1 GCA_945877805.1 Methylacidiphilum caldifontis
CCCCTTCTCACCCCCGCTTCTGGTTGCCTGCCCTCGGCTCTCCAAATGGTTTCCCATTTTTAATTGCGTTACCACGCAGGGAGTGTGTGAAAATTGCCTTTATCCCTGTTCCACTTCACAACGGTGCCATTCCCCATTCCATGGGGACACTTGCTCTTAGTAGACTGGAAAAAAGTCCCGATAAAAATCGGTTTATTTTTGTATTTTATCGATGACCCATCCAGCCCCTTCAAAAATCCAGAGGGCGGTTTGTTGGTAGCAGTGGAGGGTATGAATTCCGAAGTTTTTAATCATCGGAAGAAATTGAATGCTTGGGGAGACCGTGACGAGAGAGACAAAGATCAGAATGAGATTCATGCCCAGAATAACCGCTAGGGAGAAGAAGGTTCCTTGTCCGGTGAGATCGCTTTGTCCGTAGAGGATCATTTGGATTGTGAAGCAAACATGGAAGGCCCAGGTAAATCCGAGTCCGGCATAGAAAATCCACGTATAAGGATCGAGAGGGTAATAGAAGTCGACGGAGATCCAGAGCATCGTCCAGATGAAGGTGTAGAGAGGAACAAAATAAGGGGAAAGAGCGACAAACCAATTGAGGACATCGGATTTAATATGCCCCCCTTCGCTGGTCACTTTGAAATCAAAAACGGTTCCGCCGGAGAGATAAACAGCCCAAGCATGAGTGAGTTCATGTCCGAGAACGTAGACCCATAAATTTTTGGGGAGCGTAAAAAAGAGCAACATGAGCAGCGAAAAGCCGCCGCAAAAACTTCCGAACCAGAGAGTTCTCCACTCTGAAGTTGGAGCCCAAATCATAAAAAGATCGGTGAGCGTCCAGAGCTGAGCGACGATTAACGGCGTGAGTAAAAGAGCGATTAAAAATTTTAACCATTTCACAGCTTGACTTCCTAGAGCGAGTTCCGCACGCTGTCCAATCTCAAAATTATGCCAAATACTCGCTCAGCAGCTAAACAAGCCCGCTCCTCGGTTCGCCGACGCGGTCAGAACGCATCCGTAAAATCTAAAGTGAAGAATACCGATAAGGGAATTCGTCAGCTCGTCACCTCTGGTAAAAAAGAGGAAGCCGCCAAGAAACTCTCTGAGTTTCAATCCGTCTTGGATAAGGCAGTGAAGAGCAAGGTGATTCACGCCAACAAGGCAGCTCGTCATAAGAGCCGCATTGTAGCGCTCCTCAAAAAGTAATTCACATGGATTCTGCCCCTTCTCCCCGGAGTAATTCGGAAAGTGGGTTGCAGGTTTGTGTCCGTACGATTTCTAAAGGGTCGCGTTTCCTCGGAAATGCGACCCTTCTTCGTTGTCCTGTTTGTGGGAAGCACCCGCTTTTTGTCCCGCTCAATCGGGTCAAGACTCTTTACGATTGGTCGACCCCCCTTGATGGCTGTCCTCAATGTGGCTTCCCCTATGATCGGGAGGCGGGCTACTTTCTTTTTGCCGTTTGGTCCTTCTCTTATATTGCCAGTGTGATGATCGGCTTTGCGGTTTATCTTACTTTGAGCGTTTTTACCTCTTGGGCCTTTACGGGGAAGTTATCCTTTACGATCGGCGTGATGTTTTTTTCAGGGGGTCTTTTATTAAGGCATGCCAAGGCCTACTTTATCGCCTTGGACCATTTTTTAGATCCGCATATTTCGGAAAAAAAGACTGGAAATTCATAAATATTGCCATAGCTTGCCAATTATGAGTAAACCTACGATTGTTGCCTATTTGAAACCGACTTGTGGATGGAGCATGGGGGTCCGTGCGGTGATGAAGAAATATGATTTGCCGTTTGAAGATAAAGATATCATTAACAGCCCTGAAAATCGGATGGAGATGATTCAAAAAAGTGGACAGCAACTTTCCCCTTGCGTTGAGGTCAATGGGAAGATGTTGGCTGATATCAGCGGAGAAGAGCTTGAGCAATGGATGCTCACGAATCGTGTTGTTTCTGAGAATAATGCCCCTGTGGATGTTCCGTTGAATCAACCGTGTGCCCATGAGATGCATCCTCCGAGTTTCCCTGTTAGCTTCAAAAGTTAATTTAAGACATGGAACGGGGCAAAGGGGAGGATGCGTCTCCGCGCGAGAAACTCCTCTGCTTTGTTTTTCAGTGGGCATCGGTTTTTTTGGCGATAGAGTCCCTTCATGAATCGGAAGCCTGAACTTCTTGCTCCTTCGGGAAATTGGGACTGCGCGAAAGCGGCGGTCGCCAATGGAGCCAATGCGATCTTCTTTGGGCTCTCTCAATTTAATGCGCGGATGCGAGCCGATAATTTCACCTTAGAGGATCTCCCTGAATTAATGGATTATCTTCATGCTCGAGGGGTTCGTGGCTATGTCACTTTTAATACCCTCGTCTTTACTTCCGAGCTTCCCGAGGCGGAACGATTTCTCAAAGCGATTGAAGCCGCGGGTGTCGATGCGATCATTGTTCAAGATCTTGGGATCGTGCGATTGGCGCAGAGCGTGGCTCCGCATGTGCGGATTCATGCCTCGACGCAGATGACCTTAACCTCGCCGGAAGGGGTTCAGTTTGCCAAGAAATGGGGAGTGCAACGAGCGGTGCTCGCCCGGGAGCTTTCGATTCGGGAGTTAGAGAAGTTTAAAGGCTCGGAGATATTGCCACTGGAGGTTTTTGTTCATGGGGCTCTTTGTGTCGCTTATTCCGGACAATGTTTAACCAGCGAGGCTTTAGGGCAGCGCAGTGCGAATCGTGGGGAGTGTGCTCAAGCCTGTCGACTTCCGTACGAGTTAATCGTCGACGGTGTGTTAAAGGATTTGGGCGATAAACGCTATCTCCTTTCTCCACAAGATTTAGCGGCGATCGAGGAGGTCCCTCGTTTGATCGAGTTGGGGATCGAATGTTTTAAAATCGAGGGACGTTTAAAAACGCCGGAATATGTGGCGGCGATCACGCAGGTTTATCGCAAGGCGATTGATGCCTGCTTCGAGGGGGAGTCGATCTCTGTTGAGGAGAAGAAAGCCGATCGCTATCAGATGGAGATGGCTTTTTCTCGGGGGTTATTTTCCGGGTGGATGCATGGAGTGAATCATCAAGAGCTCGTGCATGCTCGGTTTGGGAAAATGCGGGGAGCC
>CAMCSM010000168.1 GCA_945877805.1 Methylacidiphilum caldifontis
AGGTCGGGGCTGCAGTTGTACCCCCGTACAAATCTTCGATTTGGTTGTGCCCCGCTGTGCCCCCGCACCAAACAATCAGACCCTGTTTTCTTATTTTTCGTTTCACGAATGGTATTCCCTCCGTACCAAAATTATTTCCGCTTCCAGCGGAGAGAGCTTCTCGTTTTACGAGCCTTTTCCCCGTCCGATGAGGCACAGAGCCTGTGCCCCTCCATTTTTTATCACCATTTTGGTGATATCGTTTGCGAGGTATATCCATTCCCAATGCAAGAAATGGGATGAACTCTAATTAATGCAAATTAAAGGCATTTTAAAACGATATTTGTTTCGCTATCCAGCTATCAGGCTATCCAGCTATTCGGCTATCAGGGCTCTGCCCTAGTGCCCGCCGCTTCCGCCCTTGAGATAGGTCCCAAAGCCGATGATGATCGTCGAGAGAATGAGAATGACAATTCCGGCAGTAATGAGGGATTTGGCTTTTTTACTTGCCCCTTTCCACTCATGAAAATAGCTGCCCCATAAGGTACTAAAGATAATGATGCTCGCCATGTGAAGTGTCCAGGAGGCAAATCCATATTGGCCCATTTGCGTCTCTCCCATGGTGTAAAAGAAAAATTGAAAATACCAAATCGTTCCGGCTAAGGCGGAGAAGAAATAGTTTCCAGATCGAGGAATTTTTAGATCATGATCTCCCTGAGAGAGCGATTCGGCTCCCCCTCCATGTTCTCCTCCTGAAGCAACGAGATTTGCATGCTCGGGTCGAGCATGGGAGGCGAGATATTGATAGCCGGTTTTATTTTTAACGTTAAGAATCAGACACCAGATGAAGTTTGTGGTGAATCCACCGAGGAGAACGACGACGAGCTTCGGGAGTCCGGACCAGATCGTATCGGTTCCAAGTTCCGCGCTGGTCGTTCCGATCGCCGCAGCGGAGGTGAGGGCAAAGGAGAAGCAGGCACTCATGATTCCGGAGAAAGTGGCGACGATGATTCCTTTTCCAAAATTAAATTCGGCGATGGCGCTTTTCTTTTCAGCATCAGGCATCTCCCGTTCCTTGGTCAATCCTGCATACGCAGCAAACCCAATTCCCAAGAGACAGACAAAAATCCCAAGAAGGGTAATTTGCCCTGAAGTGGTCGAAGCGATTTCGGTAATCGTTTCCGGAACAGGGATTGCGGGAAAAAAGAGTTTAAAAATCGGAGGAAGTAAGGTTCCAAAAGCGGCACAGTAGCCTAAAGCGACTCCCATTCCGAGCGACATTCCCAGATAGCGCATCGTTAAGCCGAAGGTCAGTCCCCCAATTCCCCAGAGGGCGCCAAAGAAGTAGGTCCAAGCGAGTGTGGCAAAGGACTGCTGTTGAAGAACCTCCCAAAGATTATTCGTGAGACAGGTCGCAAGGAGGGTCGGGCAGATGATCCAAGAGAAAAATCCACCGACGAGCCAATAGGTTTCCCAAGACCATTTTTTAACCCCTTTGTAAGGGACGTAGAAACTTCCCGAAGCAAGACCGCCAAGCCAATGAAAAAAGACGCCTAGAAATGGATTCATGATAAACCTTTATGTTTGAATTTTAAAAGAGATTCAATTTTTCGAAATTAAGCCCGTTTCGATTGAACCTTTTTTTCGTAGTTTTTAATTTCCGTTAACAGAGCCTCTCCGACCGGAACATCTTGCCGACGACAGAACTCATTCCAGACCGCTCCCCATGGAAGGGATCGGCTCTCTTCAGCGATCAAAAGTCGGGCGGTAAAATCACCGGAGGTCTCCGCTTTGCTCAATTGGAGCGCAGGCTCTAAGAGGGCCATGAGCAGAGCCTTTTGGGCGCTTCGGGTTCCGACGACCCAAGCGGCGATTCGGTTGATGCTCGCATCAAAGAAATCGAGCCCGATATGGGTGCGATCAAGGAATTTTCCACGAACAAGCTCTTCAAAGATTGCCTTGGTCGGATCGTCGCAGAGCACCACGTGATCGCTATCCCAACGAACTCCACGACTGACGTGAAGGAGAAGTTCAGGGACAAATTGAAGGACCGAGGAGATTTTATCGGCGAGCTGTTCCGTAGGATGAAAGTGACCGGCATCGAGACAGATTAGTTTTTGATTTTTAACCGCATAACCCATGTAGAACTCATGGGAGCCGACGACGTAGGACTCTGATCCAATTCCGAAAAGTTTACACTCCACGGCATCTTGATTGTATTTCGGATCGATTTTTATTTTAAAAATTTGATCCAGTGAATCCTCTAACCGCTCACGCGGGGCTTTACGGTCGTAGGGACTATCTTTGTAGCCATCCGGAATCCAGAAATTCGTGACACAAGCGATGCCGAGTTGTTTTCCCATCGACTCCGCAATTTTCCGAGAGGCGATCCCGTGCTCGATCCAAAAATTTCGAACCGCTTTATCGGGATGGCTGAGAGTAAATCCCTCTTTCGAGAGCGGATGCGAGAAGTAACTGGGATTAAAATCCATTCCCATTTTTTTCTTTTTTGCCCAGTCGATCCAACTTTGAAAATCCTCTGTGGAATAGCGATTGCGATCCTTTTTACGTCCTCCCAAATCGGCATAACAGGCATGGAGATTAAGGCGATGCTTTCCAGGGAGAAGAGAAAGTGCTTGATCTAAATCTTGGCGAATTTCTTGAGTGTTCCGAGCTTTGCCAGGGTAATTGCCCGTGACTTGAATCCCGCCACTTTCCAACGAGGAGCCTTCACGTTCCGTTCCGGAAACGTCATCCGCTTGCCAGCAATGAAGCGAGATGGGGGTGCGGGCTAAAACGGTTAGAGCCTTTTCGGTGTTGATTCCTGCCGCTGCAAACTGTTCTTGGGCGAGGGTGTAGGAGGGGGTCGAGTTCTTGGGCTTTTGTTTCATCGTTAAATCATAGGTTATATTTGTATTTTGAAAATAGACAAAGTGATCTTAATGATGTATGAAGTGACCCTTTATATGCGTCAGCAACAGATGTCCCTGACTCAGGCAAAAATGACGTTGGAAAAGGCGGAATCGGTCTGGAAAGAAAGGGAGTTTGCGATCCCCTCTGGAGAAATTTTAGAGCTGACCTCGCAGTACAAGGTTTCGGCGTATGA
>CAMCSM010000169.1 GCA_945877805.1 Methylacidiphilum caldifontis
ATTCGGACTTGCCTATCCAGCGTTCCATCCTCGGAGGATGCAAGGTCTAATACAACGTGAGGTTTCCCTCTTCGTTGGCGAGGACTACTTCGAGAACTCAAAGGATTTCGCCCTATGGCTCTCGACCTCACCCCGCAAGCGACCGCTTGCTTTGCTTGGCGCACTCAGGTTTAAGCTATCCGGCTATTAGGCTATCCCGCTATCCAGCGATCATGCCTTCCTGAATTCCTAAAAGTCCCGTTTTTCTTTCGGCTTTAAAAGCACCAAAAACGAGGGCAACAGCACGAGGCTCGCCACCAAACAAAGGCCGACGCTCAAGAACATCAGAAACCCGATGTCATACATCCCTCGATATTGACTAATCATCAAAGCTCCGAATCCAATCATCGTCGTCATCCCGGAAAGTAAAATCGATTTTCCGGTGCTATTTGAAAAGAGATCGATCTTTCCACTCTCTTGGTAGCGATCGACAACATAGATCCCAAAGGCGACTCCAATCCCGATCATGAGCGGAAGGGTCACGATGTTTGCCGGATTAAAGGGGATATGAAATATCCCCATGATTCCCAAGGTCCAAAGAACGGCTAAAGCCAATGGAAAGAGAGCCAATAACACCAGATGAATTCGGCGAAAATGAATGGTCATCAAAACTAATATAGAAACAAAGGCCCATAGCGCCGCCTCTAAATAACTTTTTCTGAGCACCTCAATATACTCGTAGTTTTGAACCGGAGTCCCCGTTGCTTTTGGATCGACCGATCGTAGGTCATTGACGAAAAGAACATTGGCATCACGATTCCAAACATTGCCCTTGGGATAAACCTCCATCGCCAATTTTCCGTTTGGAGAGACAAACCGTTTTTGAAGTTCAATCGGCAAATCGATCACCTCGATCCCTCGATCGGTGGCATGTCCCTTCAACCAGGTGAGTCCCTTTTGCATCGAGCCAAAAACCTCCACTTGATATCGATTGAGTCTCCTGCCGATCTCTGCCTGCGACATCCCCTCTAAAATTCGAAGGCTGCGCTCCAAAGGGGGAATCAGCTTGCCAAAGATCTCCACCGCCTCCTTCGCCTGAGAGGAGATCAACGTATAGCTCTTTGCCTGCTTCTCTCCCTCTTTGCATTTCGTTAAAAACTCTTTCAACTCCCGTCGCGCACGTGCCACATCGACCTGCTTACTGACATCGGTCTCGAGCTTTACGCTCTTTAATTTTCCAACGATCGAGCGAATGATCTTTATCTTCTCCTCCTGATTCTCAGGAATCAGCTTCGCCAACGATTGCACCTCACGAACACTTTCTTTACTGGATAAAAGCCTCTCTTTTTCGCGCACCTCGGTAAGATTCTGCGCGACCATCACTCCATAAATCACCGATTTCTCGTTGTTATCAGTTAATCGACGGACCTCTTGAACCGATTCTAGTTTTTGATTTTGAAGGTTCAGCAAATTATGGTCAAAGGTGACTTGATGAATCGAACTTGCCAAAAAAACCGTCACGATCGTCATGACTCCTAATATCGTTTTCGGGAATCCCAAAAGAACTCCATTCAATCGCTCCCCAGAACTCCACTTCGACTTCAAGGCATTTTCCTTTAAAACCGCAGGGGAACGACGCCGATCTTGAAGTGCGAAAATCGAGGGAAGAACGGCCAAGGCCCCCAGTAAACAGATCAGAATCCCCGTCCCCGCAATATTTCCAAACTCTGAAAGCCCGATAAAGTCATTAAAACACATCGTATAAAAAGCGATTGCGGTGGTAAGAGCCCCTGTCGAAACGGCAAAGCCTGTATGTAACAAGGTCTCTTGAATCGCCGCGCCAACAAATTTTCCTTTGGAGAGCTCCTCCTCATAACGGCCCATAATTTGAATTCCAAAGTCGACCCCCAACCCAATCACCATCGCCACGATCGCCTGCGAGATCATATTCAAATGCCCGACCCCAATCACGGCGTAGCCGAGGGCTCCCACGGTTCCCATCAACAAAACGATCAAGACAAAAACAGGCCGAGTTCTTTGCCGATAAGAAAAAAACATCAAGAGCGCCACGAGAATAAAGGAAAGGATCCCCGCACGCATACTATCTTGATTGCTCGTGATGAGCTCATCATCCATCACCACCGGTTCCCCAGTCAACGCCAAGGTCACCTGCGGAAATTCACGGCGAACCTGCTGCAAACAGTCTCGAATCTCCTGCACCGTTTTGGTAAAGGGAGCGGCGGCATCCGGATTAACCCGTGTCGGACGAGCAAGCACCAAGACTAACTTTCCGCCATCCAAAGTCGCATAAGCATTCTCTTCCAACTGCTTCTCCATATCCTCCAAGCGCAACTTGGCATGATCATTGGAACTGGATTGTACGGTGACCGCTTTGACCTCTTTCTTCTCCTCCAACTGATCTCCCAATTGATTCAACATCCCTGTAAATCGATCGATAAAAGGCTTAAATTCCTTCCAATTCTCCTCTTTCCTCAAATACTCCTCTTGAAAAGAGCCGTTTGCTTGGGAAAGCATGGAGTTTAAATCCATTTTAAATCCACCGCTCTTGATCGCCTGCACATAACCCTGCATATCCAGATCAATTCCCTTGAGCTCCTCCTCACTTAAATAAAAGAGCAAACGATTCTTCATCTGATCGAAATTCATGCGACACCAAATCCGCTCGATTCCCTTAACTCCTTTAAGGCTTTCCCCCACGCGATCGGCGACACGTCGATTCAACGCAGGATCTTCCGATCGGATGGTGATGACATAATCCTCTTCATAATTAAATTCGTTTTTATAATTGATAAAATTCTGATGAAACTCCGAGCCTTCCCGAATTAAGGAGTTGGTATTGTTCACAACCACCAATCGGGTTGAGACCAAGTAACCGGAGCTGATGGTGACAAGTAAGCCGAGAATAATAAAAACCGAGGGATACCTAAAACAAATCTCTGCAATTTTAGCTAAAAGGCCTCGTGTCCAATCTGAAATACGGTTCATAAGTAATATCCTGAGAGGTATGCCTCAATTCCCCTGGAATGACAACTTGGTTT